>NZ_SPVJ01000027.1:0-105539 GCF_004634465.1 Bradyrhizobium sp. MOS001 | reverse complement strand
CAGACGTCACAACCCCGTCCTCAAGGCCTTCTTTGAGCGCCTCGTGGCCAATGGAAAGCCGAAGCTCGTTGCCCTGATCGCCGTCGCCCGCAAGCTGCTGACCATCCTCAATGTCATGATCAGGACGAAAACACCATGGCAACCCGCTTGACAGCGAACACAGTCGCTCACCCGTCTCAATCGCGCGAAGCGCGATTGATCCACCCTCTCCCACAAGGGGAGAGGGGAAGAGCGTCACTTCAAGATCGCCCTGATCGCATCGAACGTGCGCTTCACGAAAACCTCCGGCTTCTCGCGCACACCTTCGCCGATCCAGCTTTCGCCGCCGACGCGCATCGCGCCGGTGGCGATCATGGCGACGAGCCGTGCCTTGAGCCTGTCCGATTTGGTTTTGGCACGCTGCGAAAGCCCTTCGGCCAGTGCGCGCTCGAGCTTCTCGTATTTGAGCTGGTCGCGCGCCTGCAGCGCGGGATTGTCGCGCTTGAGCCGCGACATCGCCGCCGCTTCCGCCGGGTCGATCCGCCTGACCGCCGCCGCGATCGCATTCTCCGCCGCCGTCAGCATGGTTTCGCCCGCTGGCCGCGCCACGACCTCTGCGACCAGCGCGCTTGCTGCGCCCTCCTGCCAGGCGGCGACCACGTCCTCCTTCGACGCGAAGTAGTGGAAGAAGCTGCGGCGTGACACGTCGGCCGCGGTCGCGATGTCGTCGATGGTCGTGGCCTCGAAGCCGCGCTCCAGGAACAGCGCCATCGCCGCACGGGTCAGCCGCTCGCGGGTCTCTTGCAATTTACGCTGGCGCAGGCCGGGGCCGTCAGGGGATTTTGCTCCTGCCGGCAATGGCTTGGCGCCTGTCCTGACCGATTTCCCGCCGGGCTTTGAAGCCTTCAAATTATTTCACCTCTTGCAAACTTGCACTCAGTGCACATTTAGACCGGTCGCGGGCCTCATTCCAGCCCCGAACGGAGATACGGCATGACCGACTGGAGCACGGCAGACATCCCCTCCCTCAGCGGCAAGACCGCCGTCGTGACCGGGGCGACGGGCGGCCTCGGCTACGAGACGGCGATGGCGCTGGCGGGCGCCGGTGCCATTGTCATACTCACCGGACGCAACGACGCAAAGGGCCTGCGGGCGATCGAGGGCATTTGCGAGCGGTTTCCCAACGCATTGATCGCCTACGAGCATCTCGATCTCGCCAGTCTCGCCTCCGTCGCCGATTTTACCAGGCGCTTTGCCGCCAGCAATGAGCAGCTCGATCTCCTCATCAACAATGCCGGCGTGATGGCGCTGCCGAAGCGGCAGCAGACAGAGGATGGTTTCGAGATGCAGCTCGGCACCAACTATCTCGGCCATTACGCGCTGACAGCACAGCTGTTGCCGCAGCTTCGCCGCGCGAAAGCGCCTCGCATCGTCAATCTGTCGAGCCTCGCGCACCGCTCCGGCGCGATCAATTTCGACGATCTGCAAGGCAAGCGTTCCTATCGTCCCTGGCGTGCCTATTGCCAGTCCAAGCTGGCGATGCTGATGTTTTCGCTGGAGCTGCAGCGCCGCAGCCTCGCCGCCGGCTGGGGCCTGACGAGCCTTGCTGCCCATCCCGGCTACGCGCGGACCGATCTCATTCCGAACGGGCCGGGCGCCAACAGCTTCCAGTGGCGTGTGAGCCGTTGGCTCCAGCCTTTCATAAGCCACTCCGCAGCCGAAGGCGCGCTGCCCACGCTGTTCGCGGCAACCTCTCCGGCTGCAGAGCCCGGTGGCTATTACGGTCCGAACTGGTTCTACGAATTGAAGGGGCCGCCCGCGCCGGCGAAGATCATGCCGGAGGCGAAGGATTTCGCCGCGGCCGCCATGCTGTGGGATGTCTCGGCGACGTTGACCGGTGTATCCTTCGACGAGATCGCGGTCGCCGCATGAGCCACGGGCCGGTTGGGGACGTCACGATGCAAGTCATCATCTTCGGCGCGACCGGCATGGTCGGGCAGGGCGTATTGCGCGAATGCCTGATCGACACCGGCATCGACCGCGTGCTCGTGGTCGGCCGCAGCCCGACCGGCGTCCGCAATGCCAAGCTCACCGAAATCACGCACGGCGATTTCACCGACTACTCGGCGATCGAAGCGCAGCTCACGGGCTTCGATGCCTGCTTCTTCTGCCTCGGCGTCTCCTCGATCGGCATGAGCGAGGATCGCTATCGCCATCTCACCTACGATCTCACGCTCGCGGCGGCGACGACGCTCGCGAAGCTCAATCCGCAGATGACGTTCGTCTACGTCACCGGCGCCGGCACCGATTCCACCGAGCAGGGATCGCGGATGTGGGCGCGGATCAAGGGCAAGACCGAAAACGATCTGCTCAAGCTGCCGTTCCGGGGCGCCTACATGTTCCGTCCAGGCGCGATCCAGCCCCTGCACGGCGCCCGCTCGAAGACCGCCTGGGTGCAGGCCGTGTATGCCACAACCGGGCCGCTCTGGTCGGCGCTGCGCCGGATCTCGCCGCGGCTCGTCACCTCGACCGAGCAGATGGGCCGCGCCATGATTCGTGTCGCCCGGGAGGGGTATCCGCGGAAGGTGCTGGAGATGGAGGATATCAATAGCCTCTAGCCGGCTGGCCCGTTAGTTTCACGGAAATTTCCGCGTCCGCGCGCGTTGAGCCTTATCGGCCCCCGAGGAGAAATGCCGGCGATGTCGCCCCAGCTCAAACTGATCGCGCTCGACGCCGACGATCTCGCCGTGATCTCGACCCATGTGCAGGACGCCCGCGTCCAGGCCGCCGACATCATCTGGCGGCAAAGCGAGAAGCGGCTGGTGGTCGGGATGAGCCGGCTGGACTGGGAGCAGTCACTGGACGGCGAGGCCGAACCCCGCCGGCTGGTCGCCGCGCTCCGCTTCGACCGCGTGCTCGCCTGCAAGTCGCGCAACATCGACCTCGGCGCGCCGGACGAGGTTCTGGACCTCGTCGGCATCGAGTTTCACTCCCAGGACGGCCGCGACGAGGAGCCCGGCGGCAGCGCCCTGCTGCTGTTCGCCCATGGCGGCGCCATCCGCCTCGACGTCGAATGTCTGGAATGCGAGTTGACCGATCTGGGGGCGGACGCGCTCGGGGCCGGACTGGGCCTCGAGGAGGAGGGGTGAGCTGGCCGGTATACCAGTCAAGCCAGGTCGGGCCGCTGCCGGAACGGCATCTCCCGAGGGTTGACGCAGCTTCCCCGCCGCGCCATTGAGCAGGGGGTCGGGTGAGCCAATCCGCCCCAAAGACCAGCCGGAAGCCAAGCCAAAAATGCCCGTTCGTCTCGACCGCAGCAGCGCCGATTTTGACCAGCGATTCGCGGCCTTCCTCGCCGCCAAGCGCGAGGTCTCGGCCGACGTCGAGGCCGTCGTGCGCACCATCGTCGACGACGTCGCCCGGCGGGGCGATGCGGCCCTGCTCGAGGCCACGGCAAAGTTCGACCGGCTGAAGCTGGATGCATCCGGCCTGCGCGTCACCGCCGCCGAAATCGAGACGGCCGTCAAGGCCTGCGATGCCGCGACACTGGATGCGCTCAAGCTCGCGCGCGACCGCATCGAGACCTATCACCGCCGCCAGCTTCCGAAGGACGAGCGCTTCACCGATCCGCTCGGTGTCGAGCTCGGCTGGCGCTATACCGCGATCGAATCCGCGGGCCTCTATGTGCCCGGCGGCACCGCGGCCTATCCGTCCTCGGTGCTAATGAACGCGGTCCCCGCGAAGGTCGCCGGCGTCGCGCGCCTCGTCATGGTGGTGCCGTCACCGGACGGCAAGCTCAACCCGCTGGTGCTGGCGGCCGCTTCGCTTGGCGGCGTCAGCGAGATCTACCGGGTCGGCGGCGCGCAGGCCGTGGCGGCGCTCGCGCACGGTACCGCCACGATCGCGCCGGTGGCCAAGATCGTCGGCCCCGGCAACGCCTATGTCGCCGCCGCAAAGCGCCTGGTGTTCGGCAAGGTCGGTATCGATATGATCGCGGGACCCTCCGAGGTGCTGGTGATTGCCGACGACACCGGCAATGCCGACTGGATCGCCGCTGATCTGCTGGCGCAGGCCGAGCATGATGCCAGCGCGCAATCGATCCTGATCACGGATTCCGCGCGTCTCGCCGCGGATGTCGAAAAGGCCGTCGAAGCGCAACTGAAGACATTGCCGCGCGCCGCGATCGCCGGCACGTCGTGGGCCGATTTCGGCGCCATCATCATGGTCAAAAATCTTGCCGACGCCATTCCGCTCGCGGATGCGATCGCGGCCGAGCATCTCGAGATCATGACTGATGATCCCGACGCGCTTGCCGGAAAGATCCGCAACGCCGGCGCGGTGTTCCTCGGGGCGCATACGCCGGAGGCGATCGGCGACTATGTCGGCGGCTCCAACCACGTGCTGCCGACGGCGCGCTCGGCGCGGTTCTCCTCAGGCCTCGGAGTTGCCGACTTCATGAAGCGCACCTCAATCCTGAAATGCGGTCCGGACCAGCTGCGTGCGCTCGGACCTGCCGCGATGACGCTCGGACAAGCGGAGGGGCTGGACGCTCATTCGCGCTCGATTGGATTGCGCCTCAATCTGTCATGACCCAGCCGCCCGAACAGGACGACTCGACCAATCGCATCGTCGCGGTCACCCTCGACGAGGACTCGATCGGCCGTTCCGGGCCGGACATCGAGCACGAGCGCGCGATCGCGATCTACGATCTGATCGAGCAGAATTTGTTCGCGCCCGATGGCGCCGACGGGAAGGGGCCGTTCACGCTGCATATCGGCATCACCGGCAGCCGGCTGATGTTCGACATTCGCCGCGAGGAAGGCACGCCCGTGGTCGCGCATCTGTTGTCGCTGACGCCGTTCCGGCGGATCGTGAAGGACTATTTCATGATCTGCGACAGCTACTATCAGGCGATCCGGACAGCTACGCCGGACAAGATCGAGGCCATCGACATGGGCCGCCGCGGCATCCATGACGAGGGATCGCGCACGCTCCAGGAGCGGCTGAAGGGCAAGGTGCGGGTCGACTTCGAGACCTCGCGCCGGCTGTTCACGCTCATCACCGTCCTGCACTGGAAGGGTTAGGCGCATGATCCCGAAAAGTGGGCACCGGTTTTCGGACCAGATCATGCGCGAGACAAACGGCTTAATGGCCCGGAAAAATGTGCAGCGGTTTTCCGACAAGGCCATGCCCTCTTTCAAAAGAGGCTAGGCGCGATGGCGGGTCCGCCACGCGCACGCGATCCGCAATCGGTGCTGTTCGCCTGCGCGATGAACAGCGTGCGCTCGCCGATGGCCGAGAGCCTGCTCCGGCACATGTTTCCGCAGGGCCTCTACGTGAAGTCGGCCGGCGCCAGGAAAGGCGAGCTCGATCCCTTCGTGGTCGCCGTGATGGACGAGCTGGGGCAGGACATCTCCACCCACAAGCCGCAGACCTTCGAGGAGCTGGAGGATTGGGAGGGGCTGAATTTCGACCTCATCATCACGCTCTCGCCCGAAGCGCACCACAAGGCGCTGGAGCTGACCCGCACGCTCGCCGCCGACGTCGAATACTGGCCGACGCAGGATCCCACCACCATCGAAGGCACCCGCGACCAGAAGCTCGCCGCCTACCGCGAGGTCTGCGACCAGCTCCTGATGCGCATCCGCAGGCGTTTTGCGAAGGTCGGCGCGGCGAGCGGTTAGCCGTAACACCCGCGTCACAGACCGAGGGCACACGCATGTTGGACGCCTCGAATCAGTAAAGTCCGGGTTCCCGGGTTGTGAAATCAGCCCCCTTCCGATAGGTTCCGCGCGCAATTCATCCCCTGCTTCATCCCCCAAATCACCTGATGCTCGGCCGCCCCAAATTCGTACTTGCCTCCGGTTCGCCGCGGCGCCTGTCGCTGCTCAACCAGGCCGGCATCGAGCCGGACGCGCTCCGGCCGGCCGACGTCGACGAGACGCCGAAGCGGGGCGAGCTGCCGCGCGCCTGCGCCAACCGTCTCGCAAGGGCCAAGGCCGATGCGGCGCTGAAATCGGTGCAGCTCGACGACGAGCTGCGCGGCGCCTTCATCCTCGCCGCCGACACGGTTGTGGCGGTCGGCCGCCGCATCCTGCCCAAGGCCAATCTGGTGGACGAGGCGGCGCAGTGCCTGCGGCTGCTGTCGGGCCGCAACCACCGCGTCTACACCGCGATCTGCCTGGTGACGCCGCGCGAGGCCTTCCGCCAGCGCCTGGTCGAGACCCGCGTCCGCTTCAAGCGCCTCTCCGAGGACGACATCCAAGCCTATATCGGCTCCGGCGAATGGCGCGGCAAAGCCGGCGGTTACGCCGTGCAGGGCATCGCCGGCTCCTTCGTGGTCAAGATGGTCGGGTCCTACAGCAACGTCGTCGGCCTGCCGCTCTACGAGACCACGACGCTGCTCGGCGGCGAAGGTTTTCCGATCCGCTTCGGCTGGCTCAACGCCACGGCCATCTAGCGCGCCGACAAAAATCTCGAAAACAACCCCATGCACAGTAGAATGGGCCCGCTTGACCCGGCCCGCGACGCCTGCGCGACCGCCCGAGGAACCGCTTTACCGACAGGCTCTTGAACGCCTTCACCCCGAGTAAGCTGCCGACATCATGGACGACCACGTCAAAAAGCCCGCCGGCCCGCTCAAAACCTGCCCGATCTGCGGCAAGCCGCAGTCGGAAGCCACCCGCCCGTTCTGCTCCTCGCGCTGCCGCGACGTCGACCTGAACCGCTGGCTGAAAGGCTCCTACGTCATCCCCGGCCGCGATGACGAGGCGGATGGCGAAGAATAGCCAATAATATCAGATGTTTATTTCGACTTCCGATTCGCCGCGCACCAGCCGCAGCAAGCCCGCCCCACCTTGTGCACAGCCGGGCCGCGCCCGGCGAAGCCACTTGGCGAAGCCGGGTGGACATGCCGCTCCGAGCCCACTATAAACCGCCCGCTCGATGGGCCTTGGCCCCTCTTTGGAGCACGCCCAGGTAGCTCAGTTGGTAGAGCATGCGACTGAAAATCGCAGTGTCGGTGGTTCGATTCCGCCCCTGGGCACCATAAAATCAATGGCTTAGCGAGACGCAGCCAGGCCGGTTAGACAGTCTTGGTGTCGGGTTAGACACTTATGTTCTCGATTTGCTCCCGAGTGGGTCGAGTTTTTTGATCACCTGATTCATGCGATCCGAGGTGTCGGCCGACTCCGAGTAGTGGATCGCCATCGCCAAGGTTTTCTGACCCAGCCATCGGCGTACAGTGTCGAGGTCATACCCAGCTTCGATCAGCAAAGTTCCGACCGTGTGCCGTAGGCCGTGGAATGTGAGGCCGTCCCCGATCTTTCCATCTCGCTTCAAAGCGGCCATCGCTTTGATGAAAGACGAATTGAACCCGCTCTCAGTCCAAGGGGTGCCCTTGGTCGTGGCTGCAATCGTAATCGCATCGTGCCTTGGTGCGGTTGCCAGCAAGTGAGCTAGATCGGGGTGCACCGGAATCGAGACTTCCTGTCCAGTCTTGTTAGTCCTTCGCCAAATCTTGCCGTCTCTGATTGCTGCCTTGGTAAGTGCAAGCACGTCACCCTTGCGCAAGCCTGTAAACATTCCGAGCGCAACTGGGACCTTCAGTTGCTGGGGAAGGCTGCTGATTACTGTTCTGCACTCATCCAGGGTCCAAGGACGATTCGCGGATTTGGCATCCCTCGCTCGCTTGACCCGTTTCACCCCTTTAACCGGATTTTCCGAGACGATGCCGTGTTCTTTGCCGTGCTCGAAAGCGACTGATATAACTGCCATCACATAGTTGGCCTGCCTGCGACCGTGCTTAGCTGCGATACGATCCCTCAATCCCGCAACGAATTGCGAAGATAGTTCGACAAGCGGCATGGCATCGAGCGGCTTCAGCAGGTTCATCATGCGCCCGTAGCCGTCCCTAGAAGCGGGCGCTAAATCGGTGAAAGCGGGCGAGTTTCTGTAAGACGCAAGTAGTGAGCCCAACGTTCCGGGGAGCGCGTTGGCCGTCTTAAGCTTTCGTTCGATCAAGGCCAGCTCGGCAATGAACTCTGCGGTGCCGAACTCTGCTTTCAGGCGAATGCCGGTCTTTCGATGGTAGGCGTACCATCGCCCTTTGGCGCGATAACGCTTCAATCCCTTGATGCGAAGAAGCGTCATTGCTTTTCCAGTTCGGCTAACCAATCTTTGCTCATTTCGCGACCGTTCAGAGCGAGGGAATCGATCCACCCATCCAGCGAAATCCGGTCGAAGCGTTCGAGCCTCTTTCCGTTGCCCAAGGCGATTGCCTTGACGGGGCAAATGCCATCGAATGTTGGAACGCTAACCCCACAATAAGCCGCAGCTTGTTGTCTAGTCAGCAGACGCGGAATAACCGGAAATTTGTCTGTATTGCTTTTCGACATTCTAGCACGGCGCTCAAGAATTGCCACGCACGCAGCGCGCTTGCGATCCGACCACCGTCCTCCGCTTTTGAAAGTGTTTCGGAGACTCTGCTAGGACAGTTTCCGGGCGCTGCTGGTTGTCGTAAGCTCTCCTTCTTTTGCAACCGGGATAGGTGCTACGTTTTATGCCGCGAGAGACAATAGAAATCACGCTCACGGAAGCGGACCCGTACATGCCAGCGGCCAAATTAATTGCTGCTATCGCCTATCCTGATCCTCTCGACAAAAACGAGCGCGATGCGTTCAGGCAGGCAATCGTCAGGTACACTCTCGAAAAGCGGATCGATGTTCATCCGGAATGGGCCCAAGAACCCCAACTGATCAGGCCCGCATATTTTAGTGGTCAGGAAAAGCAAATCGACGCCTGCCTGCGGAGGGGGAATAAGAAACTGAAACACCGGTTTGCCGCTGCCTCATTCTTTCTGATCCCTCATCTTCGTGCCGTCGAGACGGGACAGCCCCTGGGGAAGGTTCAAGGCTTCCAACCGACCGTCAATAATATGGCGCACCAAGTCTTAGATTTTCTTGACTGGAAGGGAGACAGTCACTCGACTGTCAAAACGCAGGTGTGGAAGCCTTCGCGCCCTGTTGCTCATGCGGCCGCTGCGCTTATCGTTTGGAAAGAGGTGCTCTGGGAGAAGTGGAGCCGCAACCCGCAAGTAGACAAACTATTCGCCCTTTGTATGCTACCCGAATACGTTGCAGAGGTTATCGAAATTTCCGAATATTATCGCAGTATGCTCCCCGACATTAAGCAGTTCACAATTCGCGACGAAGAGACCGTGAAATTTTCCGCAGTGTGGTTGTAATTTTGGTTTCGGCCCGACAACCAGATCGGTCTGCCGTTTGAGCAATAACGGCTCCTCTCAATGAAAGAGGAGCTGAGCATGAAATTAAGATCGAGTGGTCTCCAATCACCTCGGCGCATCGCCGCGCCGCCAGAGGTTATAGGAACGCCTTCCGCGCCGAAGCAAATCCCGGCTCCGCAAAAATCAAGTGCCCTAGCCGATTCTCCGTCAGAGCCCACAACCGGCGCGATGACGAATGAGGAGCTAATCAACCGAGCCAAGCACCACATCGGAGTCGGCGAGACCTCACGTACTACCTCCTTTCGTGCGGCTGCCGAAGACATGGCCCGCGCTTGCGCTCAAGGGGCGACGCAGCGCGAGGTAGCTATAGGTGTCGGAAAATCCGTGGCATGGGTCAATCGGCTGCTGAAGTGGCGGGAAAGCGGACGTGTCGGTGCACCGTTCGCCGACAAAATTGTTCAGGGGGTGAACAAAGACGACTCGCCGCCCACAGCCGCACCAACGGAACCCGCGTCGGATGTTATTGGCCCTTTGGCACTGACGGACGAGGCCACCGCGACCAGTGAAGGTGAGCGTTCCGCCGCACCCGCAATCGCACAGGCAACGAACACGCGGTCGGATGCGCCGCTTGCCGACTGCCACCTTCCGCAAGAGTTCAATCGGCAAGACCCTGAGCGAGCGTTTCAGCGACTCGCCAACCAGTGGTCGTCCAGTGCATTTCGTGACCTATTCCTGGACTCACCGAAGGCTGCGCAGGAACGTTTTGTGCGCGACGTGCTGCTGGCTGACTTGAGTAGACCGAAGCCGGTTGCTTCGTTGCCGTCCGTAGATTGGAGCGCGCGATGAAGCAGATCGACCGTCTCAAGCTAAAGAAATCGCGTGCAAGAAAAACCTTCGGTGCTGGCGTCATGAATCACATGGCTGCCCGTGTGCTCGTAGCCGAAGAGGAAGCTGCCGAAGCCGCTGCCAACCAAAAGAAGATGGCGAAGTCCGCGGCGTTCTGGAAACGAGAGGCTCTCCGGGAGCGAGAAAGAGCAAAGCGCGTCGAAGCCTATCGAGAAAAGCGAGACATCCATCGGAAGGGCCCCAAGGTCCGCAGCTTAACGCGAGAACGGTTGATCAAAGCACTTCACATGCTGGGCTCGGATCAGGCTGAAAATCGAGCAAGCGCCGCGCTCGTGGCAGAGAAACAGCGATTGATGCTGGGCAAGTCCTGGAATGAGCTGATTGAAAATGAGCATGAGGACTTCGTCGTCGAAGTCCTCAAAGACCTCGATAACGATGATCTCTATGACATGGATGATGATCTCGCCGACGACGAGGAGCCCGTGGCATGAATTTTCATGAGCGCCTGCGTCGCGACGGCCCTGTCTTCGAAACCCACGAGAAGGCCCACCACGAGGTTCTAGCGACCGAGGATTGGTTCGGCGACGGTAAGCCCTACATCGGCAAGCAGTTCACTGCCGCCAAGGCCAGGGAGCGGAAAGCCGAGATCATCAACCTTTTGTTCCGGGCAGCAAAGCGTGAGCGGCGCGATGGTGATCCTGGCGTCGCCCTACGGTTCGAGCTGCTGGCGGACAAACTGTTCTACTGTCAGCCCGGTGGACGTTGCGGATCGCTGGCTTGCCCCGAATGCCTACGCGCTTTTCAGAAGGCAAAGGTGGCAGCTCAACGGGCCACGATCAGGCAGTTGAAGTCCACCCGAAAGGGCAGGCTGCTGGTGATGGTGACCATCATCCCGCTGATGGTTACGTACAAGCTGGATGAACTCGCCTCCCTCAACGTCCGGAAGCTGAATCGGTGGCTCAAGGATGCGCTGACGAAAGCTGGCTTCAAACGGGTCATGCTTGGGAGCCTCGACCTGAGTTGGGAGGACGGTTTTTACCAACCGCACTGGCACATCGGCATGTGGACCGCCGACCGGGAGCGCCTGAAGCGCCGTCTCAAACGCATCTTCCCCGGCCTCCAACGCGGTGACCGCCCCGTCCACACCAGCGAAACCTACGACCTCGAATTCCTTGCCTACAAGGACAAGGCGATCAAGCTTCCAGCTTTGCTGAGAAACAACCGCCGTGGCCTGCCTTACCTCTTGCTGGCCCTCGACCGCACCGAGCCACTGGAACTGATGGTTCTGTGCGGCGTCCGGCTGAGTGCTCAGAAGGATGGCCTTAAATTCAAAAAGATCGCGCCCCGGTGAATCGGAAGTCATCGAGGGCGTCGTATCGACGAAAGGCGATGAAATCCCGAGTTGCGGGCAATCGCATCAAGAGAACTCGTCTGAAGGAGCCACTTTGGCTGAGAAATTCAACCGAACTGATTTTGCAGCTTTGCGCTTCATATCGACGGCGGTGCGAACGCTAATTTGTGACTGAGCATCTGAGCACTGAGCATCCAGGTAATCTAATGAATGATAGACGTAAGCGCATCAAATTGAGCAAGACCGGCGTCATCCTCATGACGGGCAGCGGCGAGCGACGTATTGCTGAGCCGATTCGCTTCCATGCCATCGGCGAACGGATGGATCGCACCAAGGTCGTGGAAATCCGGTTCGTGAATTGTGATGGCGAAAAGCTATCCGAACAATTTGACATGGCTGCAATCAACCCAAGAAACCTATCGACCATTGCCGACGCGCTCGGCAACAAGGGTTACGTTTGGCCAACTGATGGAGTATCTGCCCTGGAGATACTCAAGGTGGTGGTTTCCAAAATACCGAATCGTCGCTTTATTTTCGTGGGCGCTCCTGGATGGCACGGCACTGCGATAGTGACGCCTCTGCGGTATTACGGCGGAACGAAACGGATCGTAATCGACCCGGAAAGTGGCGCTCACCTTGCCACCTACACGACAGGTCCAGGGTCACTAAAGGCGTGGCGAAAAACTGTGGGAAGGCTCGCCAAACAATCAACCGGACTTCGATTATCTATAGCCGCTGCCCTAGCAGCCCCCTTAATCCGCCCGCTGTCAATGGATTCGTTCGCCCTCAATCTCTTCGCCCCGACCTCCACGGGCAAGTCCAGTCTCCTCTGCGCTGCGGCATCGGTACCCGGCCTGAACAACAAGGACAGTGGATTGCCGAGGTGGTCGGAGTCCGAAACGGCGATTGAGCAGTTAGCGATTGGTCACCGCGATGGCTTATTCCCCTTAGACGAAAGCGGTGATCAAGGGGGCAGGGTGGAGGCGCACGAGAAGGCTAAGAAGCTCGCTTTCTTATTCTCCCGCAATCGAGCGAAAACTCTCGACAAGACCTATCAGAAGAAAATCAACCTAACCGTTAGAGATTTTCGAGTGATTGTGTTGAGCACGAGTGAGTCAGCCCTTAAGACGATAGCCGAGGTTGCAGGACACGCTCGCATTGGAGGCGAAGAGGTACGCTTCATCGATGTACCCGTCACAGAGCCCGGCAGTATAGGTGTTTTTGACGGCATCAAGGTACCAAGCGGTCGTGATCCTGGCGAATTTGGCCGCATGCTCGCTGATAACCTTCGCCAGGACGCGGCGGCCAACCAAGGCTTCGCGATGGACGCCTTTTTGAAGAGATTCATGCGAGATCCCGAAGCTGCCTTAGTACGGATCAGGCACCACATGGGCGAATTCACCGCGAAACTATCTGTGAGGTTGGAGACAGGTCCTCATCAGCGCATCGGAGCGAACTTTTCAGTCGTGTATGCCGCTGCAGCACTCGGTATCGAGTATGGAATACTGCCTTGGAAGAAGAAGGCGACCCGGGCAGCAATCGAAAAGTGTATGGCCAGTGCCCTAGCCACTATTCGCAGCTTCCCGCCGTCCGTTCATCCTACTGTCACCGCCTCAAGCATCGAGGCTGCCACTCGTAGACTGAAGGAAGCTTTGCACCGCCTTACTCTGATTCCGGTAAAAAAGGGCGAATCTTGTTCCACAAGTGAAGCCCTTAATCGCCAACAAGCAGACGGCTTTCGTGTTGCCAATAAGACGCTTGTCAAACCACACGCGTGGAAGCCAAGTGACGCGGACAAGGCGTTGCTTATTGGGCATCATATCCTCCGAACGCAGCGCGAGGACGTTGCCACGCTCGACAGGAAAATCATCGGAATACCCGGGAAGCCACGCTACTATGTCATCGACGAGGAAGTACTCGCAGCAGTTATCGCGGCTAGTGACGCTTGATCGGACTCGCGATGGAAACGCTCAATGCCGCATGATCTCAAATGGGGTGCACAACTTCATTATCACGAATGCTGGACTGGCCAGAAGCCGCAAGATTTGGTGTGCCGTCCAACTACGAAATCGTCTCGCAGTCAGGTCGAAGGGGGCCGAATGATTGAAGAACCGCCTGAGGCAAAACACTACAGGGATGTTCAGCGCCTCGCTCTGACAAGGCTCCGTGATCTCGAAATCGCATTGCAACATCGCCTCAGCACGCCGCTCAAATATCGAATGGTAAGCCAAGCTCAGGCCGCCCCTGCAGAGAAGGCTTATTTCTTATGGAACAATGCGGGTGCAATTTTGCCCCAACCCGTTTTCGACGCCGCGACAACGCGGTCAATGATCTACAATCAATCGGCAGCAGCAAGGCAGCTCGAAGCGTTCTTACAGGTTTCTGGCGTCATTGTTTTAGAATTATGTCGGGCTGCGATCCGACATTTTGAGGCCCGCGAAATCGCCGCTTCCTACATGATGATTCGCAGCATGGTTGAACGGATTGCTAACGTCGCGGCGCTGGAGGACGCTTTGCAGGATTTCGCGCGCGCGACCGCTTCACCCGAGAAACCTAGCGAGCCGTTAATTTTGGCAGCCGACAAAATCGGAAAGGCTCTTTATGGCACGAGGCTCGATTGGCTGAAACTGAGCAATTCTGATCTGCGTACTACAGCAAAGGAGGACCTCACGTATGTACGCAAGCAATTGACAATGGACGTATCGGCGCGAAATGTGCTGTCCTCGATGGACAAGCTCGACAAACGAATCCGCGGGATCCGCGTTTCCTATGACGTGCTCTGTGAGTTTTTGCACCCGAACGTCGGTGACCTGTATTCAGCAACGCTGAAGGCGACATCGTATTCGGACGCCTTCGGCACTCGCCATGTCATTAGGGAGATTGGCCTTGGTGCAAAGGACTCCTCGACCGCTCTAGACCTGATGGCGGTTATGTCCCAAGTTCTAGCGATATCCTGCGAAGCAATTCAGCTACTTCCATCCATCATGGCCGAATTGGACGCTTTATCTAAAAAGGCAAACGATATGGCGAAAGGCTTCGCGCATGTTGTGCGCAAGAACCATAAAACTTTGTTTCGGAAGGATGATCTTTGTCCCTGTCTGTCAGGAATGACCATTCGCAAATGCAGGTAGGTTGCCAGAAAGAGTGCACCTGCTTGATGGGTTGTGAATAATCTCTTAGGCCAAGGCGGCCGACATGCCCCAGCTAAACACTGGCCAGGAGCCGTTGGCTCCGTCCTCGACCGTGAAATGAAGATCCTTCAGGCGCTTCGCCTCGAACATCCTAAGCATGTCCGAAAACTGCCCGCGCGTAACCTGAAGCGAGAGGTGGAGAGAAGGAAAGTGCTCGGCCTTGAACAGGTGGCCTGCGTCCGGGAATTCCGTTTTCATGGGAGTCGGCGTCATGATTATTATGATGCCGGGCCAGGTGAAGCGCGCTTCAAGCATCGTGAAGGCCGCGGGCATTATGACGTAACTGAACTCGACGGACTGCCTCGGTGGGCCGGGCTGAACGACCTGTCCAAAGTTAACGGTGCAGCCTCCAAGGATTTCACCGCGCCAATTCCCCGGCTTTACATCGGGCAGCTTGAACGAGGGCTTTTGCTTCGCGTCGCGGGACACTGTGCATCATCTCCAGTCAAGGTCTTCCTAGGGCGGACGCAGAACGTCTATTCGCTTGCCTACGGTCCGGCTTTCAAAATGCCAGGACAGCCCAGAGAGAGCGTGCTGCGCGGCGGCTCGATCAGCAGTTTGACTAAACACCGCTGTAATGCACGCTGAGGGTTACGACTCGCGGGCCTCTGCTCGGCTGGATGAAACCGGGGGCTTAGCGAAAGGTCGATATCATTGAACTGCCCAAGCAGACCTGCTTCTCTCTCGAATCTGCAAAAGAATCGATCTTGACCGAATGGCGAGCCAGGCAACCTATTCCAAGAAAGGGAACGCATAACGTGCATCCACCGAAGAGGCTGACCAAGCAAGAGGCACGCGAAGCCCTGCCCGAAGAATTACGCCAAACATTCGATAAGTTGTGCGAGGAAACACTCTATTGGTCGCAATACTACTACGGCACGAATTTTATTTCATATTCCATCCTCAAGGAATTGGTTGAGGACGGCTGGGTCAAACGTCCTTCTGAAAAGTGACGTTTTAGGATGAACAGGCTAGGTGTCCTCTCCTCCGAGCTGGTGGTCCTGAGGTACCTAGCTTGCTTCTTCCGATGCCGAGCGCCTGGGATGCTCCCCCGAAGCGGGAGTCTTGATCGCACAGATCATGGCCGTTAAAATCGAATGCGTAGGTACCCATGCGTCTATGACGTAGAAAACTTCGCAGCCAAACCGTCAAGCGTGGCGCTGCCCGTGATCTGGTCATCGGGAATGAGAAGATAAGTCCATGGCTTGGCACCGCCAGCATATTGCGTTGCGGTCTTGCACCACTTCGTCGCTGCTGCCGCCTTAGCCTTCACGGTGGGGTCTTCCAGCTCGTTTTTGGCTTTGACTTCGCAGATTAGCATCCTGGTTTTGGTTTCGACCACGAAGTCTGGCCAGTAGCCTTCGCCGGAGCGATAGTCGATGCGAAACTGGTTGGGACCCGGTTTCAACCACTTTTCAACGCTGACATCGCCCTCGATGGTGACGGCGAGCCGCCGTTCGGGGTCCGTATCGAATTTCTGAAGCGGATAGCAACACTTCTTGAACCCACCAAAGACGTGCTTGCGCGTGTCCGAAAGAGGCGCAACAGCTTGTCTGAAGTCGCGCACGCGCTGGCCCTGGGGGACGTTCATCGGCTGCGCTTGGAGCAACGTGAATCCGCGCGTGACGGTGACTTCGTAGTCGTCCTCGCCGAGCGGTGTCTCCCTGTAATAATTCATCATCTGAGCGAAGATGAGATCGGCAAGCTGACGCCCGTGACGCAGAAGGACGTTCTCAACTTCGGCTGCGTCGGCCAGATAGGATCGAATGCGCGCGACCATCTGCCCCGCCAACTTGTAGAGCAGGGGGGCATGGGCATCGTAGTCGATCTCGTTGCGCTCGATCAGGTAGCGGACGAGATAGTCCTCGGGCCGTGCCTCGCGTGGGTCGTCGATGGCTCGCGCCAGATAGACACGCGCTTGCGTGCGCAAATCCTCGACAATGAGGCCGTCCTCAATCGGCCTCATATTGACCGATTCAAGGTTCGCGAGGTCGAAGTCCTCGAAGGTGAACGTCACCTGCTTTTTGGGCAGGACGACGATCTGCGGGATGGAAATCGTGCGGTCGGCAACCGTAACAGCCACGGTCTGTACTATCTGGTCGATGCGCGGCTCCCGCACTACGCCCTCAAGCGTTCCCTGAATGGGACGCACAAGATCGCGCACCTCGTCGGCGATCTGCTGCTGAATGGCCGTGTCACGAAGCGCCTCAGCGCTGCCGAGCTTGCGCTCATACCGCTTGATGACTTCCAGCGTAACTTCGGCGGCCCTGCCTTCCTCGGGCGAGTTGAAGACGAAAGCCGGGCGCGGCTGCTCGGTGAAACCGGAAATCTCCGGCTGCGCGCCGGTTACAATCATTTCGGCAATAGACGGGGTGTTGACCAGCGTGGCCCCGGTCGCGGAAATGTCGCAGCCTTCGCCGATTTCGAGCGCCTTCATGACGATGGATCCCGGCTCGCGAGCCTTGGCGATAATGTCGTCGAAGCGCTCGTGCGCAATGACGGTGAGGCGATCAAGGGCGGCAAACTCCTCATTGCCGCCTTTGGATACGCGCTTGCCGAAGGGCAGCCGCAAGCCACGTCCAAGGGTTTGTTCGGTAAGGATTTCGGAAGCCGAAGCCCGCAACGGCACAATGGTGTAAAGATTTGTTACGTCCCAGCCCTCCTTGAGCTTGTTGACGTGGATGACGATCTCGGTGCGACCATCCGTTTCCAGCGCCACAAGACGCTGCATGGCCTCTTCGCTTTCTTCACCACGCAGGTTGGAATGAACTTCGGCGACCTTGCCCTTGAAGCGCCCTTTGAAGAACTTCTCGGACTCGACAAATTCCCGCAGCCGCTTGGCCTCGGTCGTGTCCGCCGCCACGATGAGGATAAATGGCGTGACCTTTGGCGCGCCGGTCGTGCGGTGATAGCGATCTAGCTCGACGGCCACATGGTCGTGATGGTGCACGGCATCTTCGAGCTTAATCTGTTCAAGCTCTTGTTCTCCAACGGAGCGGGAGTCGAAGTCTTTGCGCGTGGCAACGGCAGGCTCCTTGACGAAGCCGTCCGCCATGGCCAAGCCGAGCGAATAATTGTAGATGACATTGCGAAAGGGAACGGGACGCGCTCCCACGGTTTTCGGCGTTGCAGTCAATTCCAGGCCGAGGATCGGCTTCAAGCCGTCGATGGCGTTCGCACCGGCGCTCGCGCGATAGCGGTGCGACTCGTCCATCAGAAGGACGAGGTCGTCAAGGCGGGAAAGATAGGCGTAATAGCTCTCGCCGATTGTTTCCTGAAGGCGCTTCATGCGCGGCTTGCCGCGCGGGCTTTCCTCCTTGTTGATTTTATCGACGTTGAAGATGTTGATGTGAACGTCGGAGCCGAACAGGTCGGACGAACGGCCACCCTCGAACCGGACGCCGACGCCGCTTTCGTAGTTGTCGCCGGTGACGATCAGCGGCGGGTTGGCCGCGAATTCGGCGATGCCCTTGAACACGTATTTCAGGCTTTCCTGCGAGAAGTCGGAAATAAGCTTCTCATAGATCGTCTTGTTCGGTGCGAGCACAAAGAAATGACGGCTCTTGCCGGTCAGATAGAGATAGGAAATGAACGCGCCCATCAGGCGTGTCTTGCCCACTCCCGTCGCCAGCGCAAAGCACAGCGACGGGAAGTCATGCTCGAATGCTTCGACGCTTGGAAAGGCGTCGCGGATTGCAGCGAGGGTGGCGTCGAGATCGGAATCCTTGGAGAGGTTGATCCTGCCTAATACGTCGGCGAGGATTTCCAACGAATCGGATTGCGGCTTGCGAAGCGAAAGACGATGACTGATGGTGCGGACGGTACGGTCGTTCACTTGCCGTCCCCCTGACTGAAAAGATCATTCTGCGAAGCGGCCCTGCCGTTGCCGCGCTTCTTGCCCTCCTTGAGAGTCGGTTCGGGGTCGCCGGGTTCGTCAGGCCCGGGCGGCGAGGCTTCAGGGAGGCTGGCGATGTTGAGACTGTAATCGTCCTTACCCCATTCGCACTTACGCAGCACGGCCTGCGGAATCTTCCTGATCGTGAGGTTGGAGAATGCGTCCGGGTTGGCACGAAACGCCTTGCAGCAGACAAGTAAGGTACGCTCGTCCCCGACCTCCTCGGAAATCGCCGTAAGCTGCTCGTAAGTCAGGCTTTGCGTGGTAACATAGATAAAGTCAGTTTCGGACGAACGGCCCTGCATCCAGTAATTGGTTTCATCCGGCTGATAGACGAATCCCATCAACTTGCACACAGCCTGGGCGACCTTAGCCGGATCGTAGCCTTTGGAAATGACCCAGTTGCCCCACGCATCCTTCTCAAGCAGTGAGGATGCTAGGCGGTAGTATCGGAACCCTCCGCCGCCCGTCCACTTCGCGGCTTTGGTCACGCCACTGGCATCGGTGCCGTCCACAACGGCCCTTAGGCGCGGAACAATGTGCGTGGTGGCATGCTCTCCAAGCTCGACCATGATCCAGCGGCGGCCCATCTTGTGCGCGACAGCGCCGGTTGTGCCGGAACCAGCAAAAGAATCGAGAACGAGATCGTCAGAGCTGGTTGTAAGTTCGAGGATGCGCTTAATTAGGGATTCTGGCTTCTTTCCTTTCGGAAATTCAACGCCGCCTTCGTTGTGCAAATTGTTGGACAGGATATCATCCCAAAGAGTTGTCAGTGGTTCGCCAGCAACAAGCTCCCCGTCCACCAATTTAAGTTTGTCAGCGTAAAACAGAATTCGCTCTCCCGCCTTGAAATACATGTCGGAATGGTCTTCCCGCGTCAGCTTAACGACCTTGGAAGGACTGTTCTTAGAGATGTCGATCATCTCACGGGCTGCTTCGCTAACGGATTCGTAGTCGGGTCGTGCAGAACGGATGACGCGTCGGGCGTTCTGCAAGACGAACTCGTCAAGTTTCTCGGGATTGTCCTTCACAAGCTTTCGCGCATCTTTTTCTGGTAAATCATGTGCCGCTGAGAACGCCTTCATCAACGTAACGAAGCGCCATCGCTCAAAATGCTCATCAATATTCGCAATAAACTGACCGTAGCGGGAGTCGCGCTCGCGCCCAGTGAAAACGCGATTTGGCCGCCATGCGCTCTTATCTTTCGCGTAGAGCAGGATGAAGTTGGTGGTGCTGACGCATCCCGGATTGATCGACTTATGGCCGGTAGCGGAACCCTGTTTGAAGGTGACTACGTACAGGCGATTTGCACGCCCAAAGATAGAGTCCAAAAGAGCAATAAGGTATCCTAGCTCATTGTCGTCAATATGAACGAACAAAGTCCCGTCTGTAGCCAAGAGGCGATGCAGAATTTCGAGACGATCACGCATGAGCGTAAGCCACAGCGAGTGCTCGATACCGTCGTCATAGTTCGGCATGGCCTGTTGCGTGTTAAACGGCGGATCTATGTAGATGCACTTCACGCGACTGGAGAAATCCAGTTCTAGCGCTTTCAACGCGAGCAAGTTATCGCCGTGGATTAGGATATTGTCGAAGAGATCGTGGTCGGTTACACGAGCCTTGGCATGGTAGGACTTTTCCTCATCCTCCAATAAAATGCGCGGCTCAACGCGCGGGCGTTCATCCTTGCCGATCCACGTCAATTCCAGACGCTGTCTGCGGTTGCTCATAGTGCGCCCCCCTGACGCTTGTGGCTTTGTGTCGTTATATCGGCCATTACGCGACCTCCCATCGAATCGTGAACAGATCGGTCATGGTCGGTTCGAGTTTCAGGCTCTCCTGAATCTTATCGAGCATAGCGTCGACCTCGGCGCGGATTTTCTCGCGACGGTCGAAGAACTCGCGCTTGAGTTTGTCCCGCTTGGCCTCAAGACTGCCGATACGGCGCTTTTCGGCGACTTTCTCGGCCATGGGCAGATTGGAACCACGAAGAGCTTTCTTCGATTCCTTGATCTCCGCTTCCGCGGACTTGATTTCAGCCTCGAAGGAACGTTCCAGGTCTTCGGCGTAATTGTCGAGATTTTCGCTTTCGACATCCAGCCATTCGGCGTTCTGCTTTTCGGCCTCGTCCAGTAGGTTTTTCTTCCGCTCAACCTCGCGGCGTTGCAGGTCCGCTGCGGGCGCGTCTACCGTCACCGGCTCATTCTGCGCCGGGACGCGGAACAGGCGCTCGACGGTTTCGGGATGGACGGTGCTGCCGTCGTCGGTGACAACGGCAACGACAAGCTGTTCGCGCGTGACCGCAGGCGTCCTGATGTTGAGTTTGGCAACGCGCGCCCATCCGGTCTTGCCGCGCAAATCCTCTACGTCCGCCAACCTTCCGCCCGAATAGGCGGCCAGGTCAAAGCGTAGGCATGAGGGCGCATCGAAACGGCGTTCTTTTGCCCTGCCGACGACATCTGTCGCCAGCGTGCCTTCTTGAAGGCGGAAGAATTTCCATCCTTTTTCGTCGGCGAGCGGCCATTCTGTCGTGTAGGTTTCGCCGCGATAGTCGAAGCGACGTTCATCGTCGATATGGAAGCGGGCGTCTGGAATCTCAGCCCGCGCGACGTAGAGAAGCTGCTTATCGAAATCGGAAAGGCGGCGGTCGATAGCGTCCTTGCGTACTTTCAGGCGGTCGATGACCTGTTCGTCCACCTTTTCGAGAAGCCGTTCGCGGGCATCAAGGATTTGCTCGTTGATCTGGGCTTGAAGCTCCTCTTGCAGCTTATCGAAAGCGGCGTCGATCTCAGTTTCGCTGCGGGAATTTTGGACGATTTGAAAGATGCGGCGCTCGATGTCCACGCCGCGCTCGATCACGCCCAACACTTCGTCGCTTGCGCCGAAGACGCCCTTGAACAGGTTGAACTTGAGGTCCAGAAGCTGGTGGATGCGCTGCTCGGCGTGATTCTTGAGATTCAGGAAATTGACGACGGTCACGTCGATCTTCTGGCCGTAGCGGTGGCAGCGTCCGATGCGCTGCTCTACACGCTGCGGGTTCCACGGCAAATCGAAATTAACGACCAGCGAGCAGAATTGAAGATTGATGCCTTCCGCACCGGATTCGGTGGCAATCAGGATACTCTTGCTATCGCGGAACGCCTCTACGATGGCAGCTTTCATATCCGCCGTCTTCGATCCCGATACAGCGTCCGTACCTTTGTGCCGTGTCAGCCAGTCCTGATAGATGGCTTTGCTCTGCGCATCGCTGTTCGACCCGTTGAGAAGAACGATGTCATCCCTGTAGCCGCTGGCGGCGAGCAATTCCGCCAAGTAGTACTGCGTGCGCACGGACTCGGTGAAGATCACGGCCTTGCGCTGTCCGCCCTTGGCGACGATGGCGTCGAACACGCTCGGCAGCGCCTTGATAAGCTCCGCGCCCTTCCGGTTGTCGCCAATGGAAAGTGCCAGCTTACGGTATTCCTCAAGTTCGGCGAGTTCGGCTTTGAGCTTTTCCAGGTCAATCGGCGGTTCGTTCTGAGCGTCGTCGTTCTCGGTATCCTCAAGTTCTTCCGCTTCTTCGTCCGCAACGTCGTAGTCGGCGACCGTTTCGATGATCGGCGGCTGCATCAGCTTGAGGCGTTCGATGATCTTGGCCAGTGTATCGGCGATGGCGAACGTCGAAGATCCCAAAATCTTGCGCACCACCATCGTGACAAGCTGGTTCGGCTTGTTGCCGAAGGCGAAGGAGTCCTTGCTTTGCAGATAGGCGGATACGTCGTTGTAGAGCCTGTGCTCGGCTTCCGACGGTTCGTATTCCATCGTGAGCGGGCTGCGCTCGGTGTAGCGGATAAGACCAGCCTGCTGCACCTGACGGCGCAAGGTGCGTTTGCAGATAGGTTCTAACCGCTTGCGCAGGAAGACAAGGCCGTTCTTTGAACCCGAACCGCTGACGAATTGGCCGCGGAAGGAGTCCTCGTCGCCGAAGTGATGCTCGTCGAGCACAGAAACAAGGCCGTAGAGTTCCATGAGGGAGTTTTGCAGCGGTGTGGCCGTGAGCAAAATTTTGAAAAAGGGGCGCGTCGCGTCGCGCAGCGCCTTGGCCCGAGTAGCGCCGTCTTTCTTGTAGACGTTGCGAAGGCGGTGGGCCTCGTCGAAAACGACAAGGCTCCAGCCGCCGTGCCTGACATCGTGGGCCTTTAGCGCCGCGAACTCATAGGACGTGATGATGATGTTCTCGCCCTGCTCGAAAGGCTTGGCGATGCCCTTCTTACGCGCGTCGGCGTAGCTCTTGCGCTCAACGATGACTGAAGGGAGCGAGAATTTGTCGTAAAGCTCCTGGCTCCATTGCTTTCGCAGCGAAGCCGGGACAATCAACAAGATGCGGCGGCGACGCTCTGCCCACTTCTGTGCGATGACAAGGCTCGCCTCGATGGTCTTGCCGAGGCCGACTTCATCGGCGAGCAACACACCCTTTGACAAGGGCGACGCCAGCGCGAACAGGGCAGCGTCCACCTGATGCGGGTTCATGTCCACGCGGGCGGTGGAAAGCGATTGCGCGAGGGCATCCTCGCCGGTGCCTTCTAGCGTGATTCGGTGCGCAAAAAACGTGGCTTGCTGTGGGGAATAACAAGCCGAGGCGAGCGTCGCCCGTACCGGTGTTTCCGCTTTCGGCTTGGCGGTTGGCTGCGCCTCGTTAGGCGTGGGCGCGGCGCTCACGACCGACCCCTCCTCGATCCACTTGGCTATGGTCGCGCGATCAAAGCGCCAGGACCCTCCGATTTTGAAGCCAGGAATCTTGGCGTCGGCGGCCAGCCTGTAGACCGTCTTTTCGTTGATCTTCAGCAGGTCCGCGACTTCGCGGATGGTGAGAATACTTTCCGGCATGAGCCTCAAATACCTACCTTCCCTCTGAGAATAAAGGAAAATTGAGGAAATATCCACCACCAATTGACGAAACGGGAAAATTATGGAAAATTGAGGAAATTGGCTTAAGGTATCAGAGGCGGCCATTGGAGCGCCGCCCTGGCTTTCAGGAGGACCGCATGGATACACAGCGCGCTATTCCGAGCTTCTCTCCCCCTCATCTTCATCTCGCCGGTCTGCAGTGCCCGGTCTGCGACCAGCCGATTTCAAATGACAAAGCCGATCAGGTTCGAGAACGCATGGATGCGCGAGAACGCGCGGCTTCAGAGGCGGTGAGCTTAAGGTTGCGGGAGCAATTCGCGAATGAGCGGGCTCAATTTGAAGCGAACGCGCAGGGCGACCTTGAAAAGGTAAGGCGCGAGAGTGCAGGTGCGCTCGACGCTTTGAGGGCACAGGCGACCGCTCGCGAGCAGGCCGCTCGTGAGGATGCCGCAAGAATGGCACGCCAAGCCGCACAGCAGCAGATCGATTTGCTGACGGCTGCCAACGCCGAACTTCGATCCACCACCGATCAAAGGATTGATGAGCTGACACAGGCTCACACCCGCGCAATATCGGCTGCGCAGGAACGCATTGCGCTCGTCGAACAGACTAAGTTGGAGATCGAAGCTGTTGCTCAAGATCGAATTGCGGTCGCCGAAACCGCCAGACTTTCAGCCGAGCATGAGGCGAAAGCGGCAAGGGAGAGTCACGAAACCGTTTTGAACGAGCGCTTGCAAGAACAGCGCGAAGCTTATGAGAAGGACAAGGAGACCGCGGTTCGTGCCGAGCAAACAAAGACTTTCGACGAGCGGCAAAAGCTGCAAACAACCGTTCAGGCTCTTCAGCGCCAACTTGAGAAGGAGCGAGCTGACGTAGTTGGGGAAGGTGGTGAGCTGGAACTGTTTGAAATTCTGAAGAGCGCGTTCGAGGGGGATCGGATTCGCCGCGTTCCAAAGGGAACACCGGGCGCGGATATCATCCATGAGGTGATCGAAAACGGAAAAGTCTGCGGCAAGATTGTCTACGATTCAAAGAAACGCGCGGCCTGGAAGGCGGAGTACGCGACCAAGCTTTGCCAAGACAAGATCGCCGAGGGAGCACAACATGCAATTTTGTCGCTGTTAAAGTTTCCATCCGATTCTAAGCAACTCGACGTTAGAGAAGGGGTCATTCTGGCAAATCCTGCCCGGGTGACGGCTGTCGCAGAGATCCTGCGTGAGCACGTCGTGCAAACCCACACCTTGGGGCTGAGCAACATGGAGCGCGATAAAAAGCAGGGCGAGCTATATTCTTACATTCTCTCCGGTCGCTTTGCGCAGCATTTGGATGCAATCGATACGAACACTCAAAAGCTGTTTGATTTAGATGTTGCTGAGGAAAGGGCGCATCGTAAGGTGTGGGAAAACCGCGGTGCCCTGCTGAAGACCTTACAAAGAGCAGAGGGCAGCCTGCGAACCGATGTGGGTCGAATTATTGGTCAGGTCGATTAGGACGAAGGGGAATTCCTATGCGTTTCATTGACGGTCTGATCGAGAGACGCCGCAAGTTTATCGAAGGCATGGATGCTAACAAGGATGAAATCAATCTCGATATCTTCGAGGATTTCTACCCGGATCGCGCTCATTTCGTTTACGAACTTCTTCAGAACGCGGAGGATGCTGGGGCGACGGCAGTTACGTTCACGCTTATGACGGATTGCCTCGTCTGCGAGCACGACGGGAGCCGCACTTTCACCGAAGATGACGTATCGGCGATCACGGGCATAAATAACAGCAAAAAGAAAACAGCTCAGGACCGGATCGGAAAGTTCGGCGTCGGCTTCAAATCCGTGTTTGTCTATACGCAGTCACCGACCGTCCGCTCCGGTGAATTTTCTTTTCGAATCGTTAAGCTGATCCTTCCCGAGCCGATTGCACCCGATCCTTCTATTGGGAGCCTGACCCGCTTCCACTTCCCCTTCGACAACCCGAGCAAGCCGCCGAAAGAGGCGTACGCTGAGATTGCGGCGGGTCTCAATGACCTGGACGAGACCACGCTCTTGTTCCTGACCAACCTTCAAGCGATCAAATGGCGGGTCGGCAATGGCGAATCTGGCGAAGTGCTGCGGCACATGCATACGGAATCGCACTTCGAGATAATAAAGCAAGGCGGAGGCCGGACTACTTCGAGTTCTCACTTTCTGAAGTTCGACCAAGCCGTTCCCGACCTTGGCACGCAATGTGTTGCGGTCGCCTTCCCGCTGGACTTTCTGGCAGGCGTCCGCCAGTTCGAGCCAAGCCAACCATTGGCGGCGCAACTGAAAATCGTCCCCGCGACGCAGGGCCGCGTCGCAGTCTTCTTTACCGCTGCCAAGGAAACCTCCGGCCTGCTGTTCCATCTTCATGGCCCGTTTGTTCCGGAATTGAGCCGCGCGAGCATCAAGGAGACGGCAGCGAACGAGCCGCTGTTCCAGCAGCTCGCCGGGCTTTGCGCGCAATCGCTCTCCAAGATCAGAGACCTCGGCCTCTTAACGCCTGAATTCTTGGCGGTCCTGCCAAATCCGCAGGACCAGATTCCTCCTCGCTATCAGCTAATCCGCAGCGCGATCATTGAGGAGATGAAATCTCGCCCCTTGACGCCCACTCACGAGCGCGATCATGCGGCAGCCAATCGCCTGGTTCAAGCGAAGGCGTCTCTCAAAAGCCTTCTGTCGAAGGAGGACATTGAATTTCTCGTCGAGTACGAAGACGACCCACCGCTGTGGGCTGTCGGAGTGACGCAGAAGAACAGCCGCATCGACAACTTCCTCGACGGTCTGGAGATAGAAGAATATGGCCTTGACGAGTTTGTCGAGACCTTGGGAAAGAGAGCGAATACCGGCTGGGGTTACTTTGCGCAGCAGCCTGATGATGAGTTCATGCGGTGGCTGGGCCAGAGGAAGGCCGAGTGGCTGCAACAATTCTATGCGCTGTTGCATGACGAGACGCTTGAGTCTGGTATACACAGGCTCAAGAATATGAAGATCGTGCGCTTGCACGACGGCACTTTCAGTGTTCCCGCGAACTGTTTCTTTGCAAACGATCACACAGGCGACGACATCTCCACAGTGGACTCGCGGGTCTATGCGTCCGGCAGATCGAAATCCCAGCAAGAGAAGGCGAGAAAATTTCTTTCCGACCTCGGCGTGCGCGAATTGGGCGAGGCCGAGGAAGTCGAACTCATCTTGAAAGACCGCTACACGAAAGAAGCGATAATTCCGAATGACAAGACATATCTACGGGATTTGAAGCGCTTTGTTGCCCTCACGGAGAAGCAGCCAGAAACGGCAAAGCTGTTCGCACCTTACTTCATCTTTCAAGGCGAGGACGACGATTGGCATACGCCAAATGGCGTCTATCTCGATGAGCCCTATAAACAAACCGATCTCTCCGCCTATTACACCAGTATCGGAGAAGACGCCGACTGCGTTGCGCTTCACGCACGCTATAAGGACTGTGCAATCTCGATAAAGCGGATCGCAGCATTTGCTGAAGCCGTAGGCGCTACGGTGCAACTGAAAATTGAGCAGGGATATTGCCGACAAAATCCAGAGTGGGCGCATCTGAGTTCGGTCGGCGGTGACAGACACACGTCGCCGATTGATCGGGACTATTACATTCCGCACATCCAGAAACTCTTGAAGACGCCATCCCTTGAGCTTTCGCGTTTAATCTGGCGAACGATCACATCGCTTCCTGCCGAGTCCAATTATTGGAAGGCTGCCTATCGTCGTAACTTATCGGGAGGTACGAATACTGCGGCCTCGCGCCTGGTGCATGAGCTTCGGGTTGCCAAATGGGTTCCACAAGGCAATGGCGCGTTTGTTGGTCCGGGAGCGGCATCGCGCGAATTGTTGCCGGAAGGGTTTCCTTTTGACTCGGGCAATAAGGGCATAAGTGCAATCGAATTTGGCTATGACGCATATCACCGAACAGCGGAAGAAGACAGGAAGGACAACCTAGCTAAGAGAGCAGGCTTTGCGGATGCTGCCGAGCTGGAGCGCGCAAAGCGTTTTGCCGCCCTACCCGTGGAAGAGCAAGAACAATTCTTCGCAGAGCGTGATCACGCCGCTAGAGCGGCCATTCCGGATCGAGGCGTCGCTAACCCTCAGGTACGCACGCGCAATGTGATTGAGGAAGCCATGAACGCTCCCGATAAAGAGAGCGAAATCCGCGACCGCTCGGTGTCTGTCGGTAGGGAAGAGGTAAAGGTCGAGGCGGAACAATACCTGCGCCAGCACTATCGCAACCCAGACGGTGAGATGACTTGCCAGGTGTGCAAAGGTCCGCTGCCGTTCAAATTGGACGACGGTACCGAATTCTTTGAGACGGTGGAGTTCTTGCCGGAACTAAGAAAGCGGCACTTCCAGAACTATCTCGCGCTTTGCCCAAATCACTCGGCCATGTACCGGCATGCTAATGGGTCGAAGGCGATTATCTGCGACATGGTGGAGACTCTGACCGGTAATGAGCTTGACGTTGTTCTCGCGCAGAGAGACGTGACGATATATCTGAGCAAAATTCACCTGTTGGACATTAAGGCCGTTCTTGAAGCAGAAGCAACGCTTCCGCCAGACGCTGAGGATGAGAACGCTGCCTGAGGCCCCGTCTAATTAACAGCCAAATGAGAACATGATTGGTGCGGGAATGAACCACCTGGAGCAACTAGTATCGGAATGGCTTCAATATAACGGATATTTTGTTCGTAATTCGGTCCTAGTAGGACGACGACCCAAGGGTGGTTTTGAGGGTGAACTAGACGTGGTCGGAATACACCTGGGACGCGATCACCTGATTCATGTTGAGTGCTCCCTAGATGCTGATTCTAAGGAAAAGCGTGAGCAACGGTTCAGCGACAAATTTGCGCGGGGGCGAAAATTCATTAGTGAGGTCTTCGTCGGGCTAAGCGTTGACGCCGACAAGCTCGATTCTGTCGCGGTTCTTCAATTTCCGAACAAAGACGTATCGCAACTTGGCGGCGGACGCCTGTTGCACACGCGGGACCTCATACATGAGATATTTAGCGGTCTCACCGGCAAGTCTCCCTCAAGTGGCGCGGTCCCGCCGAATCTCCCGTTGCTGCGCACGCTGCAACTCGCCGCCGACGCGCAGACCGTTAGTCCTGGCCCTCATCGCCTCATTGAGCCGACACCTACGGTGAGCTGAGAGTGCAATCGATAGATGACAGCTTTGCACATCGTTCAAGGCGGCATTGAGAACTGCGACAAGAAGCTGCTCGGAGTAATTTGAGAGCGCCCTCCTGTAGTGGTAGGGCCATTCATAGCTCAACAGACTTTATTCGAGTTATTTGACAACAATTGCGGACGCGTCATCGTGGTTGCGAACATGGATTCGCAATCTGGGAGGAGAGCGACGTGAACTATCAAATTGACGCAGGCCATTCCTATCGAAACGAAAATTATCGCGCACGCGAACGCATTCGGGTGAAGAGGCTGTATTCTCGCACAAAGCATGGAACGTTGGGTGGGTTCTCTAGCTCAACCGAACTGGTTGACTGGTGGATTAGGAAGTTTGACGAGCAAGATGGTCGCTGCGCCTACTGCGAGACATCGATTGACCGCATCAATAGGCTAATCAACGCGGATTTGCTCAGAACGAGAAAAGTGAAGCGCAATGGCAAGCGCGGCCCTTGTCTTGAGCTTGAACGTAAAAACCCTAATTTGGACTACTCGCCGGAAAACTGCGCGCTCATTTGTTACTACTGCAACAACGACAAGTCATACGTCTATTCGGAAGCTGAGTATCGACAATTCTTTGCACCTGCACGAGCGCGTCACTTCGAGTATCTTGCTCAAAAGATTTGACACTCTGCGCTCGAATATAGAACTCGGCCGGTTTCCTAGGGCCTCACGCCGTCGCCTTGTCGTGAGGACAGCTTCCGCCCACCCGCAACCTGCGATAGCTTGTGCGCAACGTATCCCTTGCAAGAGGCTTAGGTGACAATGACCGATGCGCCGCCGTTTAAGTTCGACGAGGTAAACATCTGGTCCGAAATTAAACTTGAGATCGTCGAGAAGTATGGCGCTGCCTATACGGGCGTTTTTTCACGCTATCCTCGACTTAAGAAATTCTACGTAGATGCCTTCAGTGGTGCTGGCGCTCACATCTCGAAAAGCAGCGGAAGTCAAATCGACGGCAGCCCCGCTCGCGCCTTAAAGATTGCCCCGCCGTTCGACGGCTTCTATTTCATCGACATGAACGAGAAGAAAACGGCACACTTGAAGGCGCTTTGCGGCGTGCGGGGGGATGTTCATATCGAAACAGGCGACGCATCGTACTATCTCACACAAACGTTGCTCCCAACGATCAAGTACGAAAACTACAATCGTGCTCTTTGCCTGTTCGACCCTTATGGACTGCATCTTGAGTGGCAAGCCATGGAGATGGCGGGCCAGTCGCGCGCAGTCGATATGTTCCTTAATTTTCCTGTGATGGACATGAACAGGAATGCGATTTGGCGCAATCCCGGCACTGTCCCTCAAGACGGCATTGACCGCATGAACCGGTTTTGGGGAGACGGTTCTTGGAGAACTGCCGCTTATGTCGAGCACCCGCAGGGCGACTTCTTCGGCACGCCCATCGTTAAGCAAGGAAACGACGCTATCGTAGCTGCATTTCAGGAGAGACTTCGTAAGGTGGCGGGCTTTCAGTTTGTCCCGGACCCTCTGCCCATGAAGAACAGCATGAACGCCGTCGTCTATTATTTGTTTTTTGCTTCACAGAAGCCCGTGGCCAAAAAGATCATCGACGACATTTTCAAGAAGTATCGGTGAGATCAAGCTATCACGGCGGGCATCTCGTCATAGGTCCGCCCGTTCAACGTGCGCCCGGCGGCCTTCTTGTTCTTTCCGCCCCACTGCTTGAAGAAGAATGCAGTACCGGATCGGCGGCACATCGCCTCGATCTCATCGACCCAAATAGGCTTCATTTCGCGAGCGCGCGGACCACTTTCTCCCCCCACGATAGCCCAGTGAATGCCGGTCAGGTCGCCCGAGGCCACGGACCCGATCAGAGGCTCCAGCGAAACAAACCTAATCACTGTTGGTACCCGACGGATTGCGTCCAACCGATGCAGCACTCGACCATCCTCGATGCTGGTGCCAAGCCAAACGTTGGGCAGAACTTCAAAAGGGGCCGCAGCCAAGACCTCGGCCATTCGCTCAGGGCGCTTTGTGAGTATTTGGTAGGTATGATGCGGCGTTTGCTTCATCACCGACCAGACCTTCGCTATGAAGTCCATCGGCACGTCGTCATGAAAGAGGTCGGACATCGAGTTGACAAAGACTTTTCGTGGCCTTGACCACGAATGCGGGATGTTGAGGGCATTTTCGTCGAGGCGAATCTTGCCCGTCCAAACCGCTCTCTTCCCGCTTTTTCTGGTCAGTCCGCGATATTTCTTGGTGCCCATCGCGTCCAGCCGGGCCGCCATACGCATGGCATAGCAGTTCGTGCAGCCCGCCGTCAGGATAGTGCATCCTGCGACTGGGTTCCAAGTTGCGTCGGTCCACTCGATTGAGGTTTCAGCCATCACAGTCCTCAACGTCATTCCACAACTTCTGTCTCAACGCACTCGTCGAGATCGAGTTTAACTGCCCTTATCGCGTGTTTTTTCTCAAGAAAGCAATAACACGCCGCCACGGTTGAGGGCTAACGCGACGGCACTTTCTCGCAGATTGAACCCGTCGCCCTCTGTCCTATCCTCTGACCATGCTCCTGCCCTGCTTATTTTCACGAGGACGCCGGGTTCTTGGTTCATTCCCGAATAACGCCAGGCGTGCCACTTGTCACTCAATCCAAAGCCGAGGCCGTGGATACGTGATCCGTTCTTGTCTTCAAAGCTTTGGCACGGTGCTCTTGTGGTGCATGGCCATCCTTACCTAAAGAGCGGACGCGTTCGAATGTATCCTCGTTCGTCACCGCTCCATTTAGCAAACTAGCTCCTGTTCAATCACCGTTGCGGTTCTGGGGCGTAAGCAATCTTCTTCAGCGCCTTGTTTGCATCACCGCGACCTTGATAGTTGCCGAGCAACTCGCCCCTGTCGCCAATCTCTTCAATACGATATAGGGTCCAGCGCTTGTCCTTACTCCGTGCGATGCGGAACGCACGGCCATTGCGGCGACAATAGAGCGCTTCGGACCTCTCGATTTGTGTCCACCCACAATCGGCTCCCAAGAGAAACCGCTGTTCCAGCTTGACTCGTTCTTCCTCTCTCCAGCGCCGATAGTTTTGTTCCTGCTCGTACCTAAGCCTCTCTTCCTCGCACTCGATGTACTGCTGCAGCGCTCCAATGATTGCGCGCATCTCGGTACCGTCTTCCTTTTCTGACTGATACAGCGCAACGCAACCGTCCTTAAGTTCGTCCTTGGGATAATTTGTATGTGGCTCTTCCCAAAGAGCACGCAGACGCTGCTCAACATCGGTTTTCGTCAGCGGCGGGCCGGGTAACGTATTCAGAAACGCTTGGAGGTCCTCGACGGGTATCCAGCATGGAGCCGCAGCTTGTGCGACCTCTTCCCGTTGGCTCTCCCACTTCTTCCACACGGAGCTTGCGCCATCCAGCGCTTTCACAATTTCGCGCGAGACCTTGTGAACGCTGTGTGGATCGCGCAGGTGCCTCAGGGTAGGGCTTTTTACGTAATCAAACAGGATAGAGGCGACGGCGTGGTGACGATCAGCATTCATGCGGAGCTCTCGTCATTTTTCATTGCAACAGCGAGGCAGATTGGGCGGCGCGGCGCAGCTAACTCTCGATAGGCTAATTCGATCACTTTTTACCACACTTGATCGAGGGCGCGCTTCTGCCAGCTCAGGCAGATAAGTCGGCCGCAAACGATAAGCTTTTCATAGAAACCTTACCGATAATCGCGTCGCGAAATTTCCGTTGCGCGTTGAAGAAAACATTCTAGAATCAAGAGATATTCATTCTGAGTGACATGGCAGGCAAACAAGCTAAGACGCTTTCGACCGATCATATCGACGATCTCCTCTTTTTCGCCGAGCGCTCTCGCCATCCGCTACGCAACCGCCTGATCGTACTACTCTCGGTAAAGGCTGGTCTTCGCGCGGCAGAAATAGCCAAATTAACTTGGGAAATGGTGCTCGGACCGAGCGGCGAAGTCGGCAGCACCATCGAGCTTCAAGACAAAATCGCAAAGAAAGGCAGCGGGAGGTCGATTCCGCTGCACGCCGACCTACGAGAAGCGCTCGCAGCAGCGCAGCAGCTAGGCGTAAGTCAAGGGCCGGTCATTCGGTCACAGCAAGGTGGGGCAATGACGCCACTTAGCATCGTTGTCTGGTTTCACCGCGCATTCAAAGCGCTCGATTTGAAGGGCTGCTCCTCACATTCGGGTCGCCGAACATTCATCACGCGTGCGGCCCGGCTCGTGCATAAAGCCGGTGGCTCCTTGCGGGATGTTCAGTTGCTTGCAGGGCATCGCTCGATCCAGACGACGCAGGGGTACATCGATGGCGACAGTGACGCCCAGCGGAGGTTGGTATCCCTGATCTAGTGCCCCGCTCGCCTAACCTACAACCGTCCCGGAAGATGGCGGCAAAGCTGACTGCTCCGTGTACCGACCTTCTTGAACCACACAAGCACGCCAACGCTTTGATCCGCGCCGTCTGTACAGTCGCTGGATCGCTATCGTTGCTCGATGAGATCGACGACGAGTTTCGTCACGCGGGCCTGGATCAAGCTGTCGCGTCGGGCAATACGCCGCCGATTTTCGATTGGCTCCTAACGGCGTTCAGCTTTCAGGGTATCTCCGACCAGGTCGCCCGGAGCTACATGGAGAAGCACGGGACCGCGTCCTGGTCCAAAATGGAGGCAAGCCTTCCAAATTCGCCCTCCTGTCCAAAGCTCCAAAACTTCTGGGACTACAGGGGCTGCCGGTACGACAAGGGGAGCTTCACCTGTGCCGAGCCCGATCATATCGATGCCTGTCCAGTACCTCGTCCACACCTCCGGAACGGGCGGCTTAATCAGACCGCCTACAGCCTCTTTCTATTCGTCCGGGACATCGCTGGGGGCGATCTCATCGGCTGGATCGATAGCCAATTGGAAGCCACCACAGGGTTGTCTGACGCCGATCTGGAGGCTGCCAGACAGGAAGCCCTGATCGGCCCGCTCCGAGAGGTTTTCGGTGTGGCCGACAAGGTCCTGACCAATGCGCTGTCCTGGCTGATGATAGGCGCGCGCAACCACAGGCCCGTTTGGTTCGAGACCGGAAAGGCCATGCTGGTCATTGATACGCTGGTCCACAATTTCTTGCACAGGACCGGCATTTCGGAAAAATGCGGTATTCCCCATCGGTACGGCGCAGCCTGCTACGCGGAAGGCGGCTGTGCCGAAATCATCCGACGTGCCGCGGAGCGGATTGATGCTCGCTCCTTTAATCCGAGCTTTCCAGAGTTTTTCCCGCGTTTTGTCCAGCACGCCATCTGGCGATATTGCGCCGCGGACGGTCTCGACCTGTGCAACGGCAACCGAATTGACGACCGCGAGGCGTGCCAAATCAGCTACTGCTACCTGTTTCGAATCTGCGGTCGAAAATCGCTAAAATCGATGTAATTTCATATATTTACTGTATTTGCAGGTGCTTGTTCTCGACCATTTATTAGCGTATACTGTGCAAGCAAGGTCGATTCACGACTTAGCTGATTTTAGACTTGGAGATACTTCCGGGATTACCTGAATTACCCTGAGCACTTCTTGGACTAAAATCACCATTCAATCGCAGATTGAGGGAGCCTGTCGGCTCCCTTCTGCATTTCTGGGAGCTAGTAGATGGGCAAGAAAACTGGGAAGGCCGCACCGGCAAAGGTTGATCAGGTCTACGTCCTAGGACTCGACGCCAATGGCAAGCCGCGCGGCGCTCGGTTCGCCGAGCTAAAGGACAGCATCGTATCGGCGGCCATGGACATGAATTGCCGGGTACTGATCGACCAACCGGAAGCAGTGTCAGCATTGGGCATGAAGCTGCCGGTGGGACGAGTCTATGGCGGCGGCAAGGTCGTCAAGCTGTTCGTCCCGAACATCAGGCGTGAACTCTACGACAAGATACTGGAAGCGGCCGGACCGCTTCCAGACGGAGAGCCTGCTGCTGAAAAACACAATGCTCCAGGGCAGGCGTCCGACAACGCTCAGACAAACGGGAAAACGGAAGCCGCGACCGGCGAGGTAAGATGTATCTCGCCGGTAACGTCCGGCTTACCGCGCAGTTGGGAGGAAATAGCCGTCGGCCACATGGTTCTGGCCCATGAGTCGCCCGATGATGGCTGGTGGGAAGCGGTAGTTATAGCGAGGGACGCAGAAATTCTGACCTTGCGCTATCGCGACGCACCCAAGCTGCCGAAGTTCATCAGGCACATCAACACGGTCGCGTTGGTCAACCCCGGCCTCGCCTGATTCTACCCGCCCTCGATCCCAAATTGGCTCGGACTGCGGCCCGGGCCCCCCTACCCACGAGCCGGACAGATTCCGGCATTCCCCCAACATCACCGGAGAAAGCAACCATGTCGGTTGAACGGATTCGTGCGCTCAATGATCAGCTTCGAACCACTCTCACGGGCGGCAAGGCGTTCATGACGCCTGGCATTGCCGCCCTCGGACCAGAGGCCGTTCAGCGTCTCGTGACGGCTATAGGGACGTTTGACGACTTCTGTATAGCTAACGATCCGCACGGCGAGCATGATTTCGGCATGTTCGAATTTGAGGACTCGTCCATTATCTTCAAGATCGAGTATTTCGATGCGAATTTCGAGTTCGGTTCACCCGACCCAGCCGATCCCACCGTCACCCAGCGAGTGATCACGCTCATGCTGGCGGAAGAATATTAGGCGACTGCTGGGCGGACCAACGCACCACCGCTAGTCAGAAAGAAGTTTCGACAAAGGTACGGAAAGCGCCTCAGCGATACGGGCCATGACCAACAGGCTGGGGTTGCGTTTGCCTCGCTCGATCCCGCCCATATAGGTCAAGTCGATCTCGGCTTCGAAGGCCAACTTCTCCTGTGTCATCCGTCGTTGCTGACGGATCCTCCGAACATTACTCCCCAACACCGCGCGCCAGTCCTGCATTGCAGGATCGAGCACCATCGGGCATATAGTCTCTAGGGATTATAGTCCATATTCGTATCAACCTGTGCGGGCGCGCCAAGCATCGAAAGGATCGCACAATGTCCAGCGCCGAAAGCTCTTATCAGCAAAGCTTCCTTCAGCGTGTTTCCACCCCATTCTTTCTTGTTCTGTCTTTGCTCCTAGTCTTCGCCGGTACTTCCGTGTCCGTCTTTGCGGCCATGATCGTGTGCGTTATCGCAGGTGTGGAGAATTCCGACTTGCAGGCCCGTTTAGGTCTGGCCGCCACACTTATCGGCTTTGTTGGGTCAATCTATCTGCTGATCAGAGCCAGGCGCTCTCCGCCTTCACAAAAGCAGCAAGCGCGAACTACCGCCAGCGCTCCTCCGCCTTTGCCGATTGGCCAAGCGGTGCAACACGACATACGCCGAAGCGACGAGCCCGCCGAGGTTGGGGGGCATAAGGCGACAGCCGGACTAGTTAGGGAGGATATCGAAGACGATATTGATCAGATTCCCGTAGAGTCAAATCGAATAGTCGATTGGTTGAAGGTCTGCACCACTCCAGTCTTGATCGCCTTCAATGCCTCAATTGTCTTTGTCGGTCTCGCTGGCACGCTCTCGCCAACGTTTGGAACGATAGGACTTGTTGTCGTACCGATAGCTTTTGGTTTGGCGTTAACGTCTCACCTCATGGGCACCCACTTTAACGTCCCGGGTGATCGGCTCTCTTACCCCTATTTTGCGTGGCGGCTAGGATTGCCATTGTCCGGTATCAACGATGCCAACGCCCAGACCATTAACAAGCGCGGCGTCGATGTTTTGGCGAGCCTGGGCGAAAAGAATCCAAAATACAAAACGGTGCACCACTACCATGTGAATTTGTCGGGAGATTTCGGTGCACGGCGCTTGATGTTCCGCTCCAAATTCAAACGCGATCAATTTCTGAGCATTCTGCGAACGATCCGGCCTGACGTGCGGATCACGCGGTGGTCTTAACAGTGAGAATGCAAATGCGCTTTCTTACAATACTTCTTGTTCTATCTTTCGACGCGGCACAGGCCGAACCGGCCGAAGTCAAGATCACGTGGAACGGCGATTACGCTCACAATTCGAGCAAGCACTGGTCGAAGGACAATCCATACGACAGCGGCTTCAGTAAAAACTTCAAGAATGGCACGCCCCAAGAGTTCGGCGACGTGCAGAAGGACGGCGAGTTGAATGCCTTCATTTATTCGCCGAAGGAAGCGAAGGGGCCGGTGCCATTCGTGATCGTCATGCATGGTTGTGATGGCATGAGCACGACAGAGAAAGAGTGGACGGCTCGCGTTGCCAACGCGATCAACAAGGAAGGCTTCGGCGCGCTGGTGCTAGACAGCTACACCACACGTTACGTGGATAACAGTTGCGGCTTGTCGGACTTGCACTGGGGGAGGCGTCGTTCTGACGACGCCTACTCCGCTCTCGACTACCTAATCGAGAAGAAGCTCACCAAGTTCAATGAAGTTTATATCATGGGCTACAGTAACGGGGGCACGACGGCACTGGTGTCGATGACGACACAAGAGTCTGATCATCCGCACCGTTTTGCGGCGGCATTCGCAATTGCTCCAGGCTGTAGTCCGTCTTTGCAGCATTCCGCCCTTTATACCGGTCCGGTTTTGATTTTTATGGGCGACAAGGACGACGCAAATAATCCAGAGTGGTGTCGAGAACTGACAAAAAAGAAACGATCAGTTCCGGTGCAGATGATCGAGTACCAAGGTGCCAACCATGGGTTCGTGCTCGACGTACCGTCGCATCTTGGCGATCATGGCTGGGCTCTGACCTACAATCCAGTGGCGGAGAAGGACATGATGCAGACGATCATCTCCGCCATAAAGGCGAAAAAGATTAAGAGCGGGATCGAAGTCAGGACAGCGCAGGGCGCAGCACTCAAATAGAGCGCCGGGTCCTGTCTCTTTGCCTGAGGTCCAGTCCAGTTGACGCGACGCATGGAAGATGCGGCTGCTATTTGTCCTTGCCCTACCAACATTTTAGCACTGGGGGGAGCCGCTGAAGAAGTCGGTGTGCATAGTGGCTCTTGTTTTCACCAAGCGGAACCCCATTTGCCCATGGTTTTAACCGAGGGAGGTCCATTTGACGGCACTTACCGATAGCCAGGCCCGCAGAGGCGGGGCGACTGCGCGCCGCTGGTATGAGACGGTTGACAGACTGAGGATGGATGCGGCCGGAGTGATCCGCATCAAGTTTTCCATCTCGGGCAATAATAACGGCGAGACCGAGGTTGAGGTGGACATAGGCCCAAACGACTTCCCCACGCTTCTCGAAAAAATGTGCATTGTGGACCGTCAGGCGGCGATGGAGGCCATGTCCATCGAGCTTTCGCGCCAGGTACAAACGCAGCCAGAGCGCGACGCAAAGACGGCCAAAGCTGCGCGGACGCAAGTGGCAGAGCTGGCACGGGTAAAATTCTACGCAAAGCCGTCGGACGAGGACGAGAACGAGCGGATCGTTATGACGGGTGTTGAAGAGCTGAATAAGGAAATCGACGAACAATAACGCTCTGAGAAGGGGCTTGGCGTGAAAAGGTGGCTGGTATCGTAGTAAGCCGCCTTCTTCGTTGCTCTTGGGCGATTTTACGCGGTTTGGGAAAGCTTCCAGCTAGTTGCCCGTCACGTGACGAAGCAGGCGGGCCGGATGGTTAGACGAATCCGAGGTAACTCATTGATCTCGGTGGGCCGATTAGACAGCCCAGATTGCCTATCTTGCTGATTTTATTTATGAAAAATGAGCCTGAAAATCGCAGTGTCGGTGGTTCGATTCCGCCCCTGGGCACCATCCTGGTGTTTGCCCTCGTTCTCCGGCATCCGCTGACGCCAATTTCTCCGGCCTATTCCAGGAACGCCACCGTGGCTGAGCGCGAACTTTGGTTTAGCGGGCGCGGTGCTGCTGACGATGCTCATTCATGGCTGCGCCCGCTTCAAGGCGGAATGCAACGATGATTTCCGCCCGCTCCAGGAGCCAAACCTCATCGTCGTCGCCATCGCGGTCGCCGTTCTGATGACGTTCTTCCAGTGGTTGATCACCACGGGCGGATGACGAGAGCGGCCGAATCAAGTTGCAGGGTTCGGCGATGCAACTTCAATCGGCGCGTGATATCCTCGTCTCGGGGGATGGAATGGACTGTCCCTCCGCATCTGGAAGGACATGGCCATGACGTTGTCGTCACGCTTCGTTGCGCGTCCCGCTGTCACATTCCCATCGATTGCACTGTTGCTGTGCGGCCTGAGCGGCACGGCAATGTCTCAACCGACGCCCACCGAGACTCAGCTTCCCAGCATCACGGTCGACGCGCCGAGACAGGTGGCGAGGCCGCACAAGCCAACGCATCACGTGGCCATCCGCAGCACCGGGTATCGGACATCGCCAGCCACATCGACGGCCGTGGCGGCGCCGATGTCGGATGCCGCGAGGCTCGCCAAGCTCGAACGCGAAACGAGCAGCTGTGCCGGCGGTTGCCAATCGAGCTTCAAGACGGGAAATCAGCCCTGGGTCGGCTGCAACGCTTCGGGCGGCGTGTACTCCTTCACGTGCCGGAACGTCGGCAACTTCAAGACTTACGACGAGTGCAAGGAAGCCGGACGGGTCACCGGCTGGCGATCGGGCGAGACCTCGGCGTATTGCAGCAGCCTGGCGTTGAAGTAGGGGCGGCTGGGGGTTGAGGAGGCTCGTCGGCTAGGCCAGCCTCCTCCGATCGGACTGGGCACAGTCGCCCGCGCACCTCGATGGTTGATGCGAGAGCGATCCGGTGGGCAACCTGCAAACCCGCAAGACGAAGTCTGCCTTCTAATTCCCTTTGGGCCCGGGCGGTCCGATCGGGCCCGCAGGTCCGGCCGGCCCTGGAGGACCCGCTGGCCCGGGGAGGCCGCAATTCTGTATCACCACGTCTCTCGTATCCGGTCCGGACGTGATCTTTACGATACAAGTCGATGGAAACTCCGGTCCAATCCACCGAAATCCTCCGGTCGAAGTGCTCTCGACTTTCACGGTTTTGCTCGGACTGATCTTGATTTCCACGCTGGACTCGCGGGGCCGTCTTACTCTTCCGACGATGACCAACTCGCCCTGCGATATGGTGGCGGTTGTTATGAATATTTCCGCATGCGCGCTTTCAGTCCACGCAATTGCAAAGCCAGCAATAAGAGCTCCAACGGTGCCAAAAGGCTTTGCGAACATCATGGGCCTCCCCGCTTCCCTCACCGATGGTTAGGAGACCAGCTTGGTGCGAAGGCGCCCGTACTCGGTATCTGTTATAGATCCCGATTTTTTGAGCTGATCGAGCTTGGAAAGCTCGTCGGCGACACTAAAGCCGACGATGTGCCGTAATTCCTCGCGCGCCCGCTGAGCCTGCTCAGCGCTGCGTTCCGCCATCCCCCTGCCTTGGGTGATGAGGTAAGCAAAGATGCCGAGGTAGGAGGTCAGAACAAGTGCAAGCACCCACAGTGCCTTACCCCATCCGGAAATGTCGTGGCGCCTGAACAGGTCGCCATAGATGACAATGAGCAGCCAGAACCAAACGACAAATGCGAATACAGCAATTATATCCATCAGAAAATTTCGATATGTGAATCCTTCCTGAGCGAAGAACATTGCGATCCCCTTATTGAGTTGCCGTTCTCGATCTTTCCTGTAGGCCAGTCGCACGGCCCGCTACGCGAAGGCTCAACGGCAGTACCGATGCGACACGCGGTGCGACCTTCCGCTGGTCGAGCGGTACCAGCAGTTGCCGTTCCTCCAATAATATCGATGCCAATGTTGATGTCGCCGGTGGGCGCCCGCGATGGCTCCGGCCGTCGCCCCTATGGCAGCGCCGCGGCGACCACCAACAGCACCACCGATGACGGCACCTCGAAGCGCACTCTGAGCAAATGATTCGCTGGAAGGGACCATTCCTGCGAACGAGAGCAGGATGACGAACAGTGCAAGCTTTCGCATCGGGGGCCTTCCCTTGATTGACTGCTTCTGCCATGCCGTGCCGCCGAATAGCTCCGAGCGGTGATTAGCGCCGCCGCGGAGCGGCATAGCGCGGGTTGATGCCGCAATATGCGTTCGTGCCAGAAGCAGCAGCCAGGCATTGCGAGCGGGTGGCGAACTGACAATTGCCCGGAAAGCCCCAATTGCGACCTCGCAGGCAGTATCGATCCGCCTCGGCAGCTCGGACTGGCTCCAAAAAAGCAAGGAATACAGCGGCAGTGAGTAACGTCAGCATCGGAGCGACACGATGCATATCGATCTCCGTGGATGGATGGAGGTGAATATACTGGCGGCGCGAGGGGAATACCGCCAGTAAAAGCCCTTGCCAGACGCTGGGGCGTTTATTGATGCTACCTGGCGCGAAAAGCGCTCATGCTATTCAGGCTCGGAACCGCTTGTAGGTAAACGTAACAATTGCCATTGCGTGTCCTTGAATGCGGACCGCTGGCCGGATGACGTACGGCTTTCGGATATCGAGCCCCGTTTCATCTGCGCCGCCTGCGGCAGGCGGGCGCCGATGTCGCGCCAGATGGAGCCGCAGAGACATGGTTCGGGGAGAACGATCCCGAGGGCGTGGCGTTTGAATATGAGGTTCTTGAATGAACCGGATCGGCCGCAGGACTATCTACGCCATGTCAGTAATCGTTGTGCTGCTGATCGTCTGGTAGATTCTCGCACCGCTTTGAAGGAGTGAGACGTCGTCGCGCAAGGCCAATGAACCTTGCATACTTGTAACGAGGCGGACACCGAAGCGCCTTCTGGGTGGCCAAATGCTGGCGGAATGTGAGGGCTTATAAAAGCCGACCCTGGCCCACGGGATTTACTCCGATGTTATTTCAAGCGGCGATTATTTGCCTGATCGTACTCAGCATCGGCGTTCTCGTCGCCCACGCGGTTGACGCTCTCAGAACGTAGCGAGCCCGCCAGCGTGAACCGGCGGCCTCCACCTCGGTCTTCTCAGTTCACGCCCAGAGTCTGGCGTTGAAGTAGATGCGGCTGGGGTTGAGGAGGTTCGTCGGCTAGGCCAGGCTCCTCCGATCGGACTGGGGTACAGTCGCCCGCGCATCGATAATCACGGCGTGATCGCCGATACACATCATCGCACCGGCATGTCGCTTTCGCTCATGCGAGCTGCTCGCCCGCTTGCGTCGCCTACCGCCCCGCCTTCGCCAAGCCCGCCAGGCTCGCCGCCAGCTCATCGCTTCGGAACGGCTTCGTCAGCAGCGACAGGTCCGGCGTGATGCCCTCGTTGTTGGCGTAGCCTGACACGACGAGGATCTGGAGCTCGGGATATTGATTGCGCAGCGCGAGGCCGAGGTCTGTTCCGCTCATGCCGGGCATCAAATGGTCGGTGACGAGCAGGTTCGGCCGCAGGCCTTCCCTGACGCGCTGAAGCGCGTCCTCCGCCGAGGCGGCTTCGACGACGTTGTAGCCGAGCTCGCCCAGCATCTCGGCGGTGCTCATGCGCACCAGCGGTTCGTCATCCACCAGCAGAGCCGTGCCGACGGGCTGTGGCCGCAGTTTTGATTGCGGGACGGCATCAATGGCGCTCGCGACGGCGTGGCTGACCGGCAGCCACAGCTCGACCGTCGTCCCAGCCCCCATGGCGCTCCTGATCGTCAGCGCGCCGCCGAGCTGTGACGCAAGGCCGTGGACCATCGAGAGGCCAAGACCGGTGCCTCGCCCGACGCCCTTGGTCGAGAAGAACGGTTCGACGGCGTGGGCCAGTGTGAACTCGTCCATGCCGATGCCGGTATCGGCGACGGAGATGCAGACATAGGCGCCCGGTGCCAATTCCGAATTGTGAGAGTCTCCAATCGTCCGGGCCTTCGCCGAGATGCGCAGCTTGCCGCCGCCGGGCATGGCATCCCTGGCGTTCACGCTGAGGTTCAGGATCGCCATCTCGATCTGGTTGGGATCGGCCATGGCCGCGGGAAGGTCTTCCGGCGTGTCCACCGTCACCTGGATCTGCGGCCCGGTCGTGCTCGAGATCAGGTCGCCCATCTCGGCAACGAGGAGACCAATGTTGACGGGAATGGCCTGAAGCGGTTGCCGGCGCGCGAAAGCGAGCAGGCGCTGAACCAGCGTCTTGGCGCGCTCGGCCGCCTGTGCTGCGCCGGCGATGAGGCGATGCTCGCGCTCGCCGCCGATGCCCTTGCGCTGAAACAGGTCGAGCAGGCCGACGATCGGCGTGAGCAGATTGTTGAAGTCGTGCGCGACGCCGCCCGTGAGCTGGCCCATGGCCTCCATCTTCTGGGCCTGGCGGAGCGCTTCCTCGGCCTGCGCGAGCCGCGCCTGCTCCTCCAGGCGATCCGTCACGTCGACCCCGGTCAGGAACGCGCCGATCCGCGTGCCGTCCGGAGCGCGGAGCGCCTCGAACTTCATCTCGTAGACGCGGCGGTCGAACCGGGGATCGCCGAACTCATCGATGTTGGTGAAGGCTTCGCCGGCCAGCGCCCGGCTCCAGATCGCGGTTGCCGCCGCGAGATGCTCGGGCCGGTCGGCCAGGAACTGCTGCAGGGAATCGCCGATCTGCGGCCGCTTGCCGTAGATGCGCTGATAGGCATCGGCGCAGGACGTGTTGATCGCCAGCCAGCGATAATCGAGATCGAGCGCCTGGATCTGTCCGTCGGTGGTTTCCACGATCGTCGCCAGCAAATGACGCTCGGCGGTGCGTTCGGCGACGCGCTGCTCGAGGGTCGTGGTCAGCTCCCTGTATCGCGCTTCGCTCGCCCGCAGCCGCGTCTCGCCCAGCACGCGCTCCGTCGTCTCGGACACGATGCAAAGCACTCCGCCGACCGAGCCGTCATCGTCCCGCACGGCCGAGTAGGAGACGTCCCAGTAGCTGGTTTCGCCGTAGCCGTGGCGCTCGACGTAGAACGGTCGATCCTTGGCGGCGAATGTCTTTCTGGTTCGGCGCACGCCTGATAGCAGCGGTTCGAGATCGTCCCACAGCTCGCCCCAGTTTTCGATCGCGGGGCGACCGAGGGCGCGGGGATGATTGGCGCCGATGCCCGGGGCGTAGGCGTCATTGTAGAGCGCGACGAAGTCGGGCCCCCAGGACACGGGCGTCCTTGCCCATTCGAGCCGGCTTTCGAGGGCTCGTGCTCAAGCGCAGATAACACCCGGCGCGCGCTCTGGTTCCATTCCAGTCGATTCCCGCCGTCCTTGTGCTATTGCTGCTCCCCGCAACTTGACGCGAGGTTCCCATGCTCCCCATTCCCGCCGACATCTTCACCGAGCCCGAGGACGTTTCGCCCGACGGCCTTGCCAATCTCGGCCCGCTCCGCCGTCTCGCAGGGAGCTGGCAGGCGGACAAGGGCATCGACATCAATCCGAAGGCGGAGGGGCCGGAGCGGCGGACCTTCATCGAGCGCATCCGCATGGACCCGATCGACCCGCAGGCCAACGGGCCGCAGCTGTTTTACGGGCTGCGCTATCACATCCACATCAACACGCCCGAGGAAGACATCACCTTCCACGACCAGGTCGGCTATTGGCTGTGGGAGCCCGCGACCGGGCTGATCATGCAGACGCTCGCGATTCCGCGCGGACAGGTCTTGCTCGCCTCGGGCAAGGCCGGGCCGGATGACAGGAAGATATCGGTCACGGCGAAGCGCGGCGACACGGCTTACGGAATCTGCTCGACCGATTTCCTGGAACAGGCCTTCCGCACCGATTCCTATCGCTGCGACATCACCTTCAACGATGACGGAAGCTGGAGCTATCTGATCCAGACCGAGTTGTTCGTGCGCGGCGCGCCGTTCAATCATCACGACAGCAACACGCTGAAGCTCGTCGCGCCGCCCAAGCTCAATCCGCTGGCGGTGATCGTGAAGGATCGCGCCGGGCGCGATGGATCAGCGGCCTGAAGCGTACCCGGAGAATTGCATGAAGCCCTACGTCATTTGCCTGATGCATTCCAGCCTGGACGGCCGCACGCATCCCAGCCGCTGGCGGCCGAAGGGGGCGGGCACAGACTGGTTCGAGAAGATCCATGACGAACTCGGCGGCGACGCCTGGGTGATCGGCCGCGTCACCGGCTCCGAGTTCGCCAAGGGCAAGCCCTATCCCGCAACGGCGGGCGAGACATTTCCCCGCCAAAGCTGGTTCGCGCGGCGCGATGCGAAAACCTATGGCGTCGTGCTCGACGCGCAGGGCAAGATCGGCTGGGGCCGGTCAGACATTGGCGGTGACCCGATCGTCGTGGTGCTGACCGAGGGCGTGCCGGATTCGCATCTGGCCGGGCTGCGCGGCGAGGGTGTGTCCTACATCTTCGCCGGCAAGTCCGAGATCGACCTGGCGCTGACGCTGGACATCCTCAATCGCGAGCTCGGCGTGAAGCGCTTGCTGGTCGAGGGCGGCGGCGTCGCCAATGGGGCCTTCCTGCGCGCCGGTCTCATCGACGAATTCAACCTGATCCTCAGCCCCGCGATCGATGGCGCCAGGGGCGCACCCTTCGTGTTCGATTCGACGGACGCGGACAGCGACAAGCGCGCGCCGCTCGCCGCGATGACGCTGGAGAGCACGCGCGACCTCGGCAGTGGCGTTCTGCTGCTGCGGTATCTGATCAAGAACGACCCGCAAGCGATGCCCAAGTAAGGCATCGGCATGGGACAATTGGAGCACATCGTCATCGTCGGTGCCGGCGCGGCCGGGCTGATGGCGGCGCGCGAGCTGGCACGCGTGGGCAGGACGGTCACGATCCTGGAGGCGCGCGAGCGCTGCGGCGGGCGCATCGATCCGCTGCCGGCGTCGGAGTTCGGCTACCCCGCCGATGGCGGCGCGGAATTCGTCCATGGCGAGGCGCCGGTCACGCGCAAGCTTGTGCGCGAGGCGGGGCTGTCGCTGCAGGAGATCGAAGGCACCCAGTGGAGCTTTGACGGCACGAGGCTCTCCCACGAAGACCGTCACGATCCGCACGAGGCAGAGCTGTACGCCGCGCTAGGGGCGTTGAAGGATGATCTCACGGTTGCCGATTTCCTCCGCGGCCACTTCGCCGGGCCTAGGTATGACCGGCTGCGCCATTCGATCGAGCGCATGGTCGAGGGCTACGACGCCGCCGACCCCGAGCGCGCCTCGACGCTGGCGCTGCGCGAGGAATGGATGGACGGCGGGCATCACACCCAAGCGCGCATCGTCGGCGGCTACGGCGCGCTGATCGATTTTCTGGCGAGCGAGTGCCGCGGGCTTGGCGTGACGTTTCGCTTCGGCCGCGCGGTGTCGGCGATCGAGGAGACGGGCGGCGCGCTGGCCGTCCGCTGTGCCGGCGGCGACGTGCATGGCTGTGATCGCGCGATCCTCACCGTCCCGCTGCCGTTGTTGCGCGAGATCGCGCTTCCGGAGCCCGCACGCGCGAAGGCTGCGGCAGCTGACGATATCGGCTTCGGCAGCGTGATAAAAATCCTGCTGCGGTTCGCGCGGCCGTGGTGGCGCGAGCGAAACGAAGACCTCGCGGACATGACCTTCCTGCTCTCGGACCAGTCGATTCCGGTGTGGTGGACGCGGCATCCGGACCAGCATCCCGTGCTCACCGGCTGGTTCGGCGGGCCGCGCACGGCCGAGCTTGCGAAGCTCGATCGGCAAGGGCTGATCGATGCCGGGGTCGATTCGCTTGCGGTCATCTTCGGCGTGTCGCGCGACGACATCGCGCGCGATCTCGTGGCGGCTGCGGCGACCAACTGGCTGCACGATCCCTTCGCCCGCGGCGCCTATTCCTGGGCGACGCCGCGGACGCGCGAGGCCCAGGCGATCCTTGCGCGCGCCGACGGTCCGGTACTGTTCTCCGGCGAAGCGCTCTATCGCGGCCGCGACATGGGGACAGTCGAGGCGGCGCTGGCGAGCGGGCTGGAGACCGCAGAGATGATTTTGCGGGGATGAAAAAAGGCCCGCACAAGGCGGGCCTTAACTCTCACCAGACTCTCACCAGCGGCCGCCGCCGAAGCTGAACGTCACGCCGGGACCTCCGCCACCATAATAGCCGTACGGTCCGCCGCCGTAATAGCCGTGGTGCCGCGGGTAATAGCCATAGTTCCGGTAGTGCGGACGATAATAGCCGTGGTGGTGATGGCGCCATTGGTGATGGCGATGGCCGTGGTGGTGGTGCCTGTGCTGCGCGCTGATGTCGGTGGACTGGCCGGCTGGCGCGTTCTGCTTCGCGCTGGCCTTGCCCGCCGCGTTGGCCGTGGATCCGCCGGCGAGCGCCGCAGCACCTACAGCCATCGCGACAAAGAGATACTTCATGTCATCACTCCAGTTGAGAAGTCGCGTGATAACAGATGGCTGTCCGCTGCGTTCCGGCCAGTGCGGGCGTCGAAACGACGCAGACGTAGTTCCGATCGACGTGTGAATGATGTGGCGCGATCTATTGTCGCATCGCTTCGAGCGAAGCGATCACGTCGGCGGCGGCGACGATGCGCGCAAATTCGTCGTTGAGATTCGACAGCGTCATCGCATGAATTTCTTCAGCCGAATGCTTGTCGCCATCTGGTCCGATCCGGTCGAAGGTCCAGGTCGCATCGCGCACGAGGCTCGCGTCGAAGCCGAGATTGCCGGCCATCCGCGTCGTCGTCTCGACGCAATGATTGGTGGTGGCGCCGCAGATTACCAGCGTCGTGATGTTGCCTGCGCGCAGGCGTGTCTCGAGATCGGTGCCGATGAAGGCGCTGTTGACGCGCTTGACGACCACCGCCTCGCCCGGCGCTTCGCGCGCCTCGTCCTTGACCGCGTAGCCGGAGCTTTGCGGCAGGAACGACGAATTCGGCTTCGTGCCCTCGTGGCGGATGTGGAAGATCGGCGCGCCGCGCTTCCTGAATGCCTTCAGCAGATCGGCGATGCGCGCCACCGCGTCCGGATTGTTGCGCCGCTTGCCGGCCGCCTCCCATTCGTCGAATGCGCGCTGGACGTCGACGACGACGAGGGCGGGGAGGGAGTGGGACATAAGGAGCGGCTTCCAGACTTGCTTGCTGCGCGAAGTATGCGGGGCGACCGACGTGGCAGGCAATGTCGATTTTCCCTCGTTTCGCGACAGCTCTCGTGCCCCGGCTCTGCGGAGCGGCGCTACGCGCCGCACTGCGTCCGGGACACGGAGAGCTGCGCGCGTGCTCGGCCCTCACGGATGCGGATCGGGAAACCCGTGGCGTTCAGTGAGCGCGGCGAGGATCGCGTCCTTGTCGGCAATGAAGGTGCGGCCGTGGTGACTGCCGGTCTGATGCGGCGACGTCGTCCCGTCGGCCAGCACGAGCAGCGGCAGCGACTGGTTCTCCTCGCCGACCAGCGCGATCACCGGCAGCCTTGGCCGCGGCCATGCGATGCGCTCAACGTCGAGCTGTTCGGCGAGCTGCGGAAACGAGGCGAGCACGCCCTCGATCAGCGCGCAATGCCAGCAATAGAAGCGCTGACCCGGAAAGGCGGGGTCCTCGAAGCCAGGGCGCAGCAGAAACAGGCGGTCGCGCGTCATGAATCGCTCCAAAGCATGGCGCGATCATACATGCCGGCAGCAGCGGATGATGCCGTTACTTGAACGGATCCTGGATCGATGGCGACGATTGCCGGATGCGACGTACGCTCACCGGCTTGCCGTCGGAGACGAACAGCAGCTCGTATCGGCGGCCCTCGCTGTCGGTCGCCGTGCAGGTGACGTCCGTCACCTTCCTTGCGGCGAAATTGCCGGTCTGGCGGCAGACGCCGGTCGAGGTCTGCTCGGCCGGCACCGGCAGGCCGTCGACCTTGGGCCGGTCCTTGGAATTGAGCAGCATGCGGTCGATTCGCAGCTCGTAGGAATTGTCGTCCGCGCGCTGGCCGTTCTCGCCGGAGAACGACACGACATGGTTGGCGTCGGAGGGATCGTCGACGGCGACCGCGAAATTGACCCGGCCCTTGTCACCATGGGCGTAAGCCACCGTCTTGCACGCGAAGGTGCGCCCCGCGACCTTCAGCGTCTTGCAGTGGCCCGACATCAGCGCCAGCAGGTCGATGAAGGCGTTCTGCGCCGGCGGGTTGTTGACGGGGATGGGCGCGGAAGACTCGGCAAAACAAGGGCTTGCGAGAGTCGCGAGGGCCGCGGCGAGGACCGGTCGGCGGAGGCGCATCATCAGGCTCGTATGCCAGGGGGCCACGGCGGCGGAAAAGTTCCGCTCAACAACGAGCGAACCACAAATTGGTTGCGATCCCGTTTGTTCAGCTAAACCCGACTGGAATACCACCGCACCACCCATCGGCGATTCATCCGATCGCCCCATCCCGTCCTAGCAGGCCACTTGCTGCCAGACCGATGTTTTTTTCGTGGCAGAGCTAAACGGTCGCCGCCTGCCAGCGCGTATCGCGAAGCGAGGGCCGGCGGTGCAGGCGGGCGTCGAGCAGCGCGCGGGCGCGGGGCAGCTCGCCGCTGCGCATGAGCGCGACGATGTAGGTATCCTCGATCAGTTCGCGCTGGGCATGGCTGCCGCCGATGCGCACGACCTCGCCGAGGACGGGCCCGAGCGTTCGCACGCATGAGGTGTAATCCTCGCGGGCAAAGGCCACGAGCGCACGGCAGATTGCCGGCACCACGGGACCGGCCGGCAGCCTGCCGTCGCCGAGCCGCTGCTCGATCGCCGCGAGGCGCGCGGCGAGCGCCTCCTGGTTCTGCGTCGCCGCAGCGAACAGTGCCATGTGGACGTCGGCAAAGGGCAGGCTCGATTTTGGAAACAGTTTTTGCGCGGTGGCATCGGCCTCGAGCCAGAGCGCTTCCGGCACGGTGTGGCCGTAAGCCGACAGGCGCCAGAGCAGCGAGGCGCCGTCGGTGACGACGTTGAGCGGCGGCGCCTTCGTGGCGGAGGGCCGAAGTACGTCGGCATAGATCGCAAGCGCGCGCGCCGCATCGCCATGCTCGAGCGCGCCGAGCGCCTGGTGCCAGCGAATATGGCCGTGCAGGATGCCGGTACGGTCGTAAGAGGGGATCCATGCGTCGACGAGACGGTCAGCCGCGTCGATCGAGCCGTCCTCGAACATCGCATGCAGCACGGCGTGCGCGGCGTGGGCATTCTGGCGGCGCAGGTCAAAACCGCGCTCGGTGACGCCGCGGCCGCGCGCGACGTCGCCATTCTCCGTCATCGCCCAGCCGGACATGGTGAGAAACCACCAGTCCTCGCCATAATGCTGCGCGACGCGCTCGCACAGCTCGTGCCGGGCGCGGTCGTGATCGGGCATGCCGGAAAACGCGAACAGGCCGAACGCGCCGAGCGGCAGCGACAGCACCACAGCGTCGCGCGGCCAGCTCTCGACATGCTTCAGCGTCGATGCGATGGCCTCGGGCAGCCGGCCCTCGATCGCAAGCGCCAGCGTCTCGACATGCGAGCGCTCGCGCTCCGTGCCGCGTTTCGCTGTGAGCTCGCGCGCGCGTGCCGCCTTCTGCCGCGCGAGGTCGCCCTGCTGATAGAAGGCATGCACGCGGGCGCGGGCGATATGGGGAAGCGCGAAATCCGGATCGGCCGCAATCGCGCGTTCCAGCGCCTCCGCCGTACCGGTCCAACCGGCCAGCATGAGATCGACGCCTTCGCGATAGGCGCTTGCCGCCTCGTGCGAAGACGTCGAGAGTGAAAGGCCGTAGCGGTCTTCGTGCGCCGTCATCGTCTTCAGCTCTCAAGCCGTCCGCGCGCGGCGTCCCTCGATCGGATAGGCGGGGTCGTTGTAGCCCGGCGTCGAGGGATGGCCCGGCACGACCAGCCGGTCGATCAGCGCCTCGTCATTCGCCGTGAAGCGGTAGTCGAGCGCGCGGATGTAGCCGTCCCACTGCTCCTCGGTGCGTGGGCCGGCGACGATCGAGCTGACAAAGGCGGAGTTCAGCACCCAGGCGACCGCGAACTGGCCGGCGGTGATGCCTTTCTTCTCGGCGTGGGTCTTGATCTCCTGCGCGAGCTGGAGCGATTCCGGTCGCCATTCCGTCTGCATCATGCGGGTGTCGTTGCGGCCGGCGCGTGTCTCCTTGTCCGGCGCGGCGTCGGGCTTGTACTTGCCGGTGAGCACGCCGCGCGCCAGCGGGCTGTAGGGCACGATGCCGAGGCCGTAGTAGGAACAGGCCGGGAAGTGCTCGACCTCCGGCATGCGATTCATCGCGTTGTAATAGGGCTGGCTCACCGCGGGCCGGTCGATGCCGAGCCGGTCGCAGATGTTGCAGATCTCGGCGACGCGCCAGGCGCGGTAGTTCGAGACGCCGAAATAGCGCACCTTGCCGGCGCGGATCAGATCGCCCATCGCGCGCACCGTCTCCTCCAGCGGTGTCGCATGGTCTTCCTTGTGCAGATAGTAGATGTCGATGTGGTCGGTGCCGAGCCGCTTCAGGCTCTCATCGGCGGCCTGCAACACCCAGCGCCGCGACAGGCCGACACGGTTGGGATCGTCACCCATGGGGTTGGCGAGTTTTGTGGCGAGCACCCAGGCGTGCCGGTTGTTGCCGATGGCGCGGCCGACGACCTCCTCGGATGCGCCCTTCGAATAGGCATCCGCCGTGTCGATGAAATTGATCCCGGCCTCATGCGCTTTCGCGATGATCCGGTTTGATGCGGCTTCATCGGTCGGCCCGCCGAACATCATGGTGCCCAGACAGATCGGCGAGACTTTCAGGCCGGTGCGGCCGAGCTGGCGGTATTGCATGGGCTGTTTCCTCAACGCTATCGAAGCTGGCAGCATAGCCAGCTAATTCCGTCATTGCGAGCGCAGCGAAGCAATCCAGAGATGCATCCGCGGAGAGATACTGGATTGCTTCGCTGCGCTCGCAATGACGAGATTGGGGAGGCCGCTTGCCAAACTCTCAGCTGTCATCGCCCGACTTGATCGGGCGATCCAGTATTCCGAGGAGGCAAAGATTGAACCGATAGGCCGCGGCGTACTGGATTCCCCGCTTTCGCCGGGAATGACGGCGGTGGGTGTGGTTGGAGCGGCAGCCCGACCGCGCGCCGCTACCCCGGCCCCTTCAAGATCTTGAACACGCCATTCGCCATCACGATGCAGCGGCCGTCGACGGTGACTTCGGTGCTCATGAAGATGAGGCTGCGCGTCGAGCGCACCACGCGGGGGCGGGAGATCAGGATGTCGCCGATCTGCCCGGCCTCGACGAAATGGGTGTCGAGCTGCACCGTCGCCATGAATTCCTTGCCGGAAACGTAGCGGGCGGTCATGCCGCAGGTGCGGTCCGCGAACGTCATCATCACGCCGCCCTGGACCATGCCGCGGCGATTGTGGTGCTTGTCCTCGGTGGCGAGCGCGAATTCGTAATGGCCGTCGACCTTGCGCTCCCACAAGGGGCCGATCAGGTGCAGGAAGCCCGTGGTCTCCAGGATGCTCCAGCCGTCCGATTTGAGCCTTGCGGCGGCCTTGTTGGTCATGTCGTCGTCCATTGCTGCGCGGGCCTTGCGAGCTCATTTCATCGGGGCCTGACGTGGTGTAGTCAAGCATCATGAGACCGTTCGACGATGCCACACGGCGGAATATCGCGGCTGCCTGCGCGGCCTTCACGCGCCTGCCGGAGGATGATGCGCCCGCCGCATTGAAGCACGCCGCGGTGGCGGTCGCGCTGACCGCGGCGAGTGACGGCGATGACACCGCATTCCTGCTCACGCTGCGCGCGTCACACCTGCGCGCCCATCGCGGCCAATGGGCCTTGCCGGGCGGCCGCTGCGATGCCGGCGAGACGCCGGTCGAAGCGGCGCTGCGCGAGCTTGATGAGGAGCTTGGCCTCCGCCTTTCGCATGCGGAGGTGCTCGGCACGCTCGACGATTATCCGACTCGCTCCGGCTATCTGATCACGCCGGTGGTGGTCTGGACGGCCGACAGTGCCGCGATCCGGCCGAACCCGGATGAGGTCGCCTCGGTCCACCGCATCGCGCTCGCGACGATCGAGCGCGAAGACGCGTTCGACTTCATCGCGATTCCCGAAAGCTCCCGCCGCGTGATCCGCTTCCATCACGAGAAGAGCCTGATCCACGCGCCGACCGCGGCGCTGATCTACCAGTTCCGTGAGGTGCTGGCGGGACGTCACACCCGCGTCACCGAGCTGGAACAGCCGGTGTTCGCCTGGAAGTGACGATGGTAAACGGCGCGTTAACGTGACGGTTACCGGATGCCTGCTAAGAGGGCAGCATGCATCATTCGATTCGAAAACATCTCGCGCTAGTTCCATTCGCGCTCGTCCTGCTCGCGCCCACTGCGCGAGGCGGCGAGGCCGACGCGCTGCCGCCGGCCGTCCGCGATGCCAAGGCCCAGTTGCTGTCGCAGTTCTTTGCGCAGGGTGGCGCGTCGCCGGCCGTGCTCGAATATCGCCGCAAGCTGCAGGAATATCAGGCGGCGCGCGGGGCCTTCGACGAAGAGGCGGGTGCCTATTGGAGCCAGATCTCCGAGAAGCGGAAAGGCCGCAACGCCAAGCGGCGCAGCGGACAGCAGGTGACGCTTGACGATTATGTGCTGCAGCATCCGCCGCTCTATAACGGGCCGAAGCGGCCGGTGAATCCGGAGCCGGAAGAAACGCCGGATCGTCCGACCAGAAAGCCGATACCGGTGGTCGCCGATCTCCTGCAGGCGGCACGCGAGCTCTATCAGTTCACGCCGCAGCGGCCGTCCAGCGAGGTCGAGTTCAAGCGCGCCTATGCGCGCTACGCGCTCGCCTCGGGGCTGACGCGCGAGCAGGCGGTGCGGGTCTATTCGTTCGAGACCGGCGGCACCGGCAATTACGACGTGCAGGCGGGTATTGAGCATGGCGGCAAGCGCGCGATCTCGACCGCGATGGGCTACAACCAGCTCCTGACCACCAACAGCGTCGAGCTGCTGGCCGAGCAGGGCCATGAACTCATCCGCGCGCTTTCCGACAAGGTGGCGCGGACGTCCGGGCCGGCGCGCCAGCCGCTCGAGCACAAGCTTGCCGTGCTGAAGAAGATGGTGGCGCAGGCGAAATCGGTGCCGGACACCTGGTCGGAGCACGAGAAGATCGGCAACACCGCGCAGGGCTGGGCCATGCATGCCATGGTGCTGGACATCGATATCGGCCCGATGCTGCAAACCCATAAGCTTTTGACTTCGGTGCTGTTCGCGCGCACCAAGGGCTACACCCGGCCGCTCACCGCCGCCGAGCTCGAGATGATGAACCTCACCGGCGACGGCACCGGCCTCGACATGGTGACGATGCCGCAGGCGATGCGCGAGCAGGTGCCGACCTCGAACTTCTTCCAGCGCGGCGGCTACGAGCGCAACCCGGTCGCGATCCGCCACAACACGGTGGCCAAGCTGCTGGCGGTGACGGATACGCGGATGGACTCGAACAGCAACAATGCCGGCGCACGGGAGCTGGCGGGGGCGTTCTAGTCCTCGCTGCCACATCCTCCGCTGTCATGCCCCGGCTTGACCGGGGCATCCAGTACGCCGCAGCCTCTCGATTGAAGCACAACGGCCTCTGGAATACTGGATCACCCGCCCCAGTGCGCAAGCGCGCACAAGGCGGGTGATGACACCGAGTGCTTGGGTTGGCCGTCGCCCCTTACTGATCCGACCCGAACTTGAACTTGCCGTCGCCTTCGAGATACGGGCCGCTGCGCATGTAGAGCTGGCCGTTGTGGCCGATGAAGAACAGCGTGCCTTTCGGCACCTTCTTGGCGCCCTTCAGGAGTTCACCGGCATTGTTGGTGCCCATCTTGTAGGAGAAGGTCTTGCCGTCCTTGTCATAGGCATAGCCGGTGTCGGGCTTGAGCTCCCAGGGCGTTGCCGCGGTCTGCGCCAATGCGGGTGCGCTGAATGCGCCGAGCGTTGCTGTGAGTGCAAGTGCAAATGTCTTCGTTGAAAATGCCATCATCCCATCCTCCCCATCGTTGGGGTTGCCATCTTGAACAAATCACGAACGGCGTTTACAGGTCAATTTGCGAAAGCGCCGCAGCGCATCACGTCCTGCCCAGCAGTTTGTGATTTTCCCTTCGTCCCCGCGCGACTATGTTCCGCTTTCAGTCTAGAACGCAATTCGACAAAAATATTGGTAGGGGGATGATTCGGATGAACCAAGTCGTGAAAGCCTGCTCAGCCGCCGCGCTGTTGGTGACGGCGCTGGCGCCCGTCGCCCGGGCGGATGACTACCAACTCAGCCACAACCAGCGGATTTCGTGCAGCCGTGGCCTCGCCCCGGGCAAGCTGAACACCGCGACCTGCAAGTCTTACACCTACCTGTTCAACACCAAGACCTCGGAATATTTCCGCTGCCAGGTCTCGCTGGCGCTGACCCGCGACAACAAGGAAGTCATCAACGTCCAGACCGACGGCGGCTGCACCAAGAAGCCGCGCATCTTCGAGACCGACGGCAAATACGATTTCGACGCGACCGAGACCGAACCGCCGAACACCAACTCGTTCTTCGGCCCCGGCGGCTATTCGGTCTGGGCCGCCGACGTCACCGCGCAGAAGGTGCGCGGCTGCATCATCATCTCCTCCGGCCTCGGCTCCGACATCTCCAAGTGCCTGGACATGACCTTCCAATAAGGGCTTGCCAGCAAGAGCTTGCCAGTAAGGCTTGCCGGCGAGGGCGAGACACGCGCCAGACCCTGATTGCGCCACCTCGCCGCACCCGCGGGTTCCCCAAAAATCGAGCCGGGTCAGCCGTTTACCGCAGTCCTGTTGTGACTTTTGGATGGGTTGACCCGCTTCCCCCATCCGGCCAATTTCCCGGCCGGTTTGGGGAGTACAACAACCATGAAACGGACGATTTTCGGCGCGGCCGCGGCTCTTGCCCTGGCGGCGTCGGCACCTTGCGCGCATGCGCAATCCTTCATCAACGTGCTGACCGGCGGCACCTCCGGCGTCTACTATCCGCTCGGGGTCGCGATCGGAAAGATCTACGGCGACAAGATTCCGAATGTGAAGACGCAGGTGCAGGCCACCAAGGCGTCGGTCGAGAACCTGATCCTGCTCCAGCAGGGCCGCGGTGAAATTGCGTTCACGCTGGGTGACTCGCTCAAAGCCGCCTGGGAGGGCGACGAGGAAGCCGGCTTCAAGTCCAAGCTGGACAAGCTGCGCACCATCGGCGCGATCTATCCGAACTACATCCAGATTGTCGCGACCGCCGAATCGGGCATCAAGACGCTCGCAGACCTCAAGGGCAAGAGCCTCTCGGTCGGCGCGCCGAAGTCGGGCACCGAGCTCAATTCCCGTGCGATCCTCGCGGCCGCAGGTATGACCTATAAGGACCTCGGCAAGGTCGAATATCTGCCGTTCGCCGAATCCGTCGACCTCATGAAGAACCGCCAGTTGGGCGCGACGCTTCAATCGGCCGGCCTTGGCGTCGCCTCGCTGAAGGATCTCTCGAGTTCGGCCTCGATCACCGTGGTGTCGGTGCCGAAGGAGACCATCGACAAGATCGGCCCGCCCTTCATCTCGGCAATCATTCCGGCCAATACCTATACCGGCCAGGACAAGGACGTGCCGACCGCGGCCGTGGTCAACTATCTCGTGACGAGCTCCGCGGTGTCGGACGACCTCGCCTACCAGATGACCAAGCTGATCTTCGAGTCGCTGCCCGAATTGCAGAACGCCCATGCCGCGGGCAAGGAGATCAAGCTCGAGGCGGCCGCCACCGGCAGCCCGGTTCCGCTGCATCCCGGCGCGATCCGCTATTACAAGGAAAAAGGGCTGATCAAGTAAGATCAGCTCCATTCGTGTCGTCATGCCCGGGCAAAAGCGCGAAGCGCGTCTTCGCGCAGATGTCCCGGGCATCCACGTTCTTGGCGACACCGTAGGCCGTGGATGGCCGGGACAAGCCCGGCCATGACGCGTGCGGTGGCACTGCCAATGTTATAATGACGCACCATAAGGGCTCGGGGACATATCGATGTTGCAGGCAGAGGGCTCCGCAGGGCCTATCAAGGTTGAATTCGACAATTTCGAGCACGGTTTTCCGGAAGGTTTTGGTCCGGGCTGGTGGGGCACTCTCGCCTACTGGATCGGCATTGCCTTCGCCACCTTCCAGCTCTATGTCGCCGCCTTCAACTATCTGCCGAGCCAGGTGGTGCGCGGGGTACATGTCGGTTTCCTCGTTCTCCTCACTTTCGGCCTGATCGCCAACTTCACCGCGAAGAGCGATGTCGGTCGCGCGCTTGGCTGGGTGATCGGCGGCGCCGGCTTCTTCTGCGGCCTCTATCAATGGATCTTCTATGCCGACCTGATTGCGCGCGACGGCGATCCGACGCGGCTCGATCTCGCGGTCGGCACGCTGCTCGCGGTGCTGATCTTCGAGGGCACGCGGCGCCTGATGGGCGCGGCGCTACCGCTGATGTGCGGCGCGTGTCTCGTCTACTGGTTCTTCGGGCAATATCTGCCGTCGCCGCTCAACCATCGCGGCTACGACTTCGACCAGATCGTCACGCATCTGTCGTTCGGCACCGAAGGTTTTTACGGTGTGCCGATCTACGTCTCGGCGACCTACATCTTCCTGTTCATCCTGTTCGGCTCGTTCCTGGAACGCGCCGGCATGATCCAGCTCTTCACCGATGTCTCGCTCGGCCTGTTCGGCAGGACGCGCGGCGGACCTGCGAAGGTTGCGGTGTTCGCCTCGGGCATGATGGGCACCATCTCCGGCTCCGGCGTCGCCAACGTCGTCACCGTCGGCCAGTTCACGATTCCGCTGATGATCAGGTTCGGCTATCGCCGCGCCTTTGCCGCCGGTGTCGAGGCGACGGCCTCGATGGGCGGGCAGATCATGCCGCCGGTGATGGGCGCGGTCGCCTTCATCATGGCGGAGACGCTCGGCGTCCAGTACTCGGAAATCGTCAAGGCGGCGGCGATCCCCGCCATCCTCTATTTCGCGTCCGCCTTCTGGATGGTGCATCTGGAAGCCGGCAAGCACGGCCTCGTCGGCATGAAGCGCTCGGAGATTCCGAGCGCCTGGAAGGCGCTGGTGACGCGTTGGTATCTCGTGCTGCCGCTCGCGGCGCTCGTCTACATGCTGTTCGAGGGCTTTACGCCGCTCTATGCTGGCAGCATGGGCCTTGCGCTCACGGTGACACTGATCCTCGGCGCCAGCATCACGGCCGGCGCCTCCTCGATGGTCGTCCGCTCCATCTTCTGGATCGGACTTGCGCTCGTCGTCGGCGCGCTGTCGCGCGACGGTCTCCAGATCGTGCCGGTCGCGAGCGTCGTCGTCGGGCTGATCGTGATCACGGCGTTCGTGCGCGGCGGGTTCGCGGCCTTGCGCGAATGCCGCAATGCGCTGGCCGAGAGTGCGAAGTCGGCGATCACGGTGGGTATGGCCTGCGCCATCGTCGGCGTCATCATCGGCATGATGTCGCAGACCGGCGTCGGCACCATTTTTGGCAGCTGGGTGATCGGTCTCGGCGAGAAGAGCCTGTTCCTGGCGTTGATCATGACCATGCTGCTGTCGATCCTGCTCGGCACCGGCATTCCGACCATCCCGACCTACATCATCACCGCCGCGCTCGCCGCGCCGGCGCTGGCGAAGCTCGGCGTGCCCCTGATCGCGAGCCACATGTTCGCGTTCTATTACGGCATCATGGCCGACCTCTCGCCGCCGGTGGCACTCGCCGCATTGGCGGCGGCGCCGATCGCGAAGGAGAATCCGGACAAGATCGGCTGGGAGGCGATGCGTATCGCGCTAGCCGGCTACGTCATTCCGTTCATCTTCGTCTATTCGCCGGCGCTGATGCTGCAGGCCGGCGATCCCATGGCGGCCAAGCTCGGCTTCTATGGTGCGGTGGCGCTCGCGACCTTCAAGGCGCTGGTGGCGATCGGCCTGTTCGGCATGGTCGCGATCGGTTTTCTGTTCACGCGCATGACGCTGCTCGAACGCGTGCTCGCGCTCGGAGCCGCGCTCTGCCTGCTCGGTGACTTCGCCTTCAGCGACACCGCCGGCTTCGTGCTCTCCGCCGCGCTCTTGCTGTGGCAGTGGCGGCAGCGTCCGCCCGCCGTCGTCGAAGCCGCGTGAGCCTCTGCTTCGCAACAGCGGGTGGCGTGAAAGCGCTGGCGCTTTCCGCCTTCACGCTGGTGTGGACGCATTCGATCGCGAAGGTCGACTGGCAGGAGGACTGGCGCGTCACGCCTGCCGGCCTCGACCTGGTGCAGGCGCGGGTCAAAGGCACCGGGCCCGGCATGGAGCCGCCGCCCGAGGCGCGCCTCGTCGACGGCTGGTTTCAATGGCAGCCGCAGCGTGCACCGATGCAGGAGGTCGTGCTTGGCAATTCCGGCGCGGCCGGGGAATGGCGGTTATGCCATGATGGAAGCTGCCGGACTCTTTCGGAGATTGTCGGGCATCCCATCGGTGCTAACGTCACCACGATGAAGGTCTGTAACGATCCGTAGCTCGCCACGCCCGGGCTACAATTAACAACAACACGGGAGACACGCGATGGATCGGCTCAAGGGCAAGGTTGCGATGGTGGTGGGCGCCGGCTCGATCGGGCCCGGCTGGGGCAACGGCAAGGCGACCGCGGTGACCTTTGCGCGCGAGGGCGCGCAGGTGTTTTGCGTCGATCGCAACGGTGCCGCAGCCGAGGAGACCGCGAAGATCATCACGGGTGAGGGCGGCAATGCGACTGCCTTCACCGCGGACGTCTCGCGCGCGAGCGAGATCGAGGCGATGGTGGCGGCGTGCCTGAAAGCCTATGGCCGCATCGATGTGCTCGACAACAATGTCGGCATCGCCGAGATGGGCAGCGTGGTCGAGGTCGCCGAGGAGAGCTGGGACCGCGTCTTCACTGTCAACCTCAAGAGCGCCTATCTCGCCATGAAGCACATCGTCCCCGTGATGGTGAAGCAGGGCGGCGGCTCGATCATCAACATCTCCTCGATCGCCTCGATCCGGCATGTCGGGATTTCCTATGTCAGCTACAACGCCAGCAAGGCGGCAATGAACCAGCTGACGCGCTCCACCGCGATCGAGTTCGCGAAGAACCATGTGCGGGTGAATGCAATCCTGCCCGGCCTGATGAAGACGCCGATGGTGGAGCATTCCGCGGGTCTCGCGAACAGCTACGCCAAGGGCGACGTCGAAGCGATGTGGCGCGCGCGCGATGCGCAGGTGCCGATGGGGCACATGGGCGAGGCCTGGGACGTCGCCAATGCCGCGCTGTTCCTGGCGTCGGACGAGTCGAAATATGTGACGGGGATCGAGCTGGTGGTCGACGGCGGGATCACGTGCAAGGCGGGGGCGTAGCTCCAATTTCCTTCGTCGTCCCGGGACGCGCAAAGCGCGAACCCGGGACCCATAGCCACAGGACGAAGTTGCCGCGCGAGCTAGCAACTCCGAGTCTTCGCCAAACCACGTCCTGTGGCTATGGATCCCGGATCTGCGCTGCGCTTGTCCGGGACGACAGCGGTGACTACTGCGCCAGCGCCAGGATGCCTCCGGCAAACGAATGCCACGCCGCACTCTCGCTGATCGGCCAGTTCAGCACCTTCACCGCCAGCAGCGCGAGCGTACCGTAGATGTAGACCGGGTGCACGCGGCCATCGGTGCGCCAGTCGCGCACCATAGCGACGACGAGCAGGAGCGAAGCGACCACGGCCGGGGCGATCGTGACGGGCACCGGCGGCGGGCCGGGCGGTCCGGGAGGCGCGAGGAAGGTAATGAACCAGCGCGCGATCGCGGCGTCGAGGATCGAGACCGCGGCAAGCAGCATAAGGCGCTTGTGAATCTCGGGCTTTCGCGTGTTGATGATCGCGAGCACGAACACCACCGCGAAGAACGCGATGCCGCTCATCGGCACGATCGAGAAGCCGATGCCGGCATCCTTCTGCCCAAGTGCGGCGGCGTGCTGCATCACGTGCACCGAGGCGAGGAAGCCGAAGATCGTCATCGCGGTCGCAAGCGACACGCCGGCAATCCCGAGCGCGCGGTGATTGACCACGCGGCCCGACGCCGCGAGCCAGGTCTGGATCACGAAATAGAGAGACCAGGTGAAGAACAGGAGTCCGTGAAAATGAATCACCGGGCTCGCGGAAAACGTCCGCTGCGCGAGCGGTACGAAATAGGTCGGCGCGAAGCCGAGAAACGCGGTGGCCGCGCAGGCCAGTGCCATATTGAGATAAAAAAATCGTGCAGGCGACGCATCACGCGCGCGTACACGACGGTCGTCGATCAAGGTCGTCATCTGGAATGAGTCTGGAGAGGCGGTGTTTGGTTCAAGCTCCTGACCACCTGGATAGGCCGGGACGCCGCTCAACGCTCGAGCGGAGTTTAACCGCCCGCGCTCAACTCTGCGCGATCGAGCTCTTCCTCGATCCGGTGAAACGCGTCGTCGCCGATCACTTCGGTATCGCGAAGGCCGAGGATCGATTTGCGCGCGGCCTCGATGGCGCGGCGGCGCAGCGGATCGGCGGGCAATTCGCCGCTGGCGATGCCGCCGTGCGGATCGTCGTCGGCCTGCATCAGGATGGCGCGGTATTCGAGCCGCAGGATTTCCGCCTCCTCCGACGGATCGTCCTCGATCGCATCGAGCGCGGCGCGATAGGCGACTGCGCGGGCGCGCGCGACCTCGATACCGACGGGATCGTCGTCCTTGAGGCCGAAGGCGAGAATCAGCGGCCGCAGCGTCAGGCCCTGGATGACCAGCGAGCCCAGCACCACCGCAAAGGCGATGAAGACGATGAAGTCGCGATAGGGGAAGCTTTCCGGCAGGGCGAAGGCGGTGGCGAGCGTGACGAGACCGCGCATGCCGCACCAGGAGATGATGAGGCCACCCTTCGGCGAGGCAACCTGCTTGGGATCCTTCGGATGATAGAGCCCGTGCGCGATCAGGACGCGCAGCGTCGCGCGGTAGAACGTGATCCAGGCAAGCCGCACCAGGACCACTGTGAGCAGGATCCAGGCGGCCGCCACGCAATATTCCCAGCGGACCTCCGCGTCGAGCCGCGTCCAGATCGGCCGCATCTGCATGCCGATCAGCATGAAGGCGAGCACGTTGAGCACGAACACCATCGTCTCCCAGACCGCATAGGACGGCACCCGCAACCGCGCCGGCATGCGCGCCCCCGCGGTGCGCGCGACGGTGATGGCGTAGACGACGATGGTGAGGATGCCGGAGAGGCCGAGATGCTCGGCTGCGATCCAGACCATGAAGGTGGTGGCGAACTGCACGATGATCGCGCTCGGCGCTTCCTTCACGCGTTCCAGGAACAGCGGGATGATGCGCCCGGCCAAAAGACCGGCGAGGACGCTGCCGACCAGCCCGAGTGCAATCGTCGGCGCGACCTCGCTCCATTTCAGATGCTCCATGACGACAGCGCCGACCGCGATGCGATAGATCAGAAGCGCGCTGGCGTCGTTGAGCAGGCTCTCGCCTTCCAGCACCTTCACCATGCGATAGGGCAGCTTGACCTGGCTCAGGATCGCGACCGCGGCCGCCGCATCCGGCGGGGCCACGATGGCGCCGAGCGCAATGGCGGCGGCCCAGGGCATGTCAGGCATCAGCCGGTGCGCGACGAAGGCCACGCCGACCGTGGTCAGGCCGACCGCGGCGACCACCAGGGTCGAGACCGGAACCCAGTTGTTGCGGAGATCGCGCAGCGAGGTGTCGAAGGCGGCATCCATCAGCACCGGTGCGACAAAAAGCGCCAATGCCAGGTCGGGTTCGAGCGTCCAGGACGGGCTGTTCGGCACGAACGCGATCAGCGCGCCGCCGATGGCGAGAAAGGTCGGGTAGGGGACCTTGATCCGCCGCGCCAGCGCCGATAATGCAACGGCGCCGAGCAGAAGCACGATGATCCATTCGAATGTCGACACGTTGATCCCCGAAACCGATTTTGGCTGTGCCACAAGCTAGCACCAATCCGGCCGTATGATGGATAGTGCACCCTCAAGGCAAGGCTCAAGCCAAGACCCAAGCCAAGACCCAGGCCAAGATTCAAGCCAAGACTTTCCGACTGCAGCTAGCATGCGTTCTCAAAATCTCATTCGATTGTCCGGTGCGGTGGCGCTCTTTGCGCTTTCGCTCGGGGCGGCCCGTGCCGCGACCGGCGGCGAGCCCGCCGCCGTCGTGCAGGTCGATGTCGCGCCGTGCCTCGCTGCTGCTGCCGCCGACGACATGGACAAGGCCGGCTCCGCCTGCGCCTCCGTCATCGACAACGAGAAGACGGCCAAGGCGGACCTGGTCAAGGCGCTGGTCGCGCGCGGCGCGCTTTATGCGCGGCATGACCAGGTCGACCGTGCGATCGCCGACGACAGCCGCGCTCTTCAACTCGATCCGACCCTGGCCGACCTCTTCAACGCCCGCGGCGAGCTCTGGCTGAAGAAGGGCGACAAGCCGAAGGCGGTGCAGGATTTCGGCGCCGCACTGAAGATTGATCCGAACCACGAGAAGGCCAAGGCCAATCACAAGGCGATGGCGCGCGAGCTCGAGCGGATCGGCGCGCAGATGGCTGTGGCCGGCAAGCCAAGCTTCAATTGCAAGAGTGCGGCCCGGGCGGTCGAGAAGGCGATCTGCGCCAACCGCGAGCTCGCCGATCTCGATCGGGAGATTTTTGCATCGAATGCCCGCGTGGTCCGGGAGGCGCGCAATCCTGCGGAAGCCAAGGCACTTCAGCGCGAGCAGGACGAATTCATTGCCCGCCGCAATGCTGGTTATGGGCGGGCCGGGTACGATCTGAAGAAGGCGATGCAGGAGCGGCTGCAGCGGATCAACGGGGTGGACGGGTATTGAGGGCTTCCTTCGCCTCTCCCCGCAAACCGGGCGAGGGAGTGCAGGCGCCCGTGCGTCCCTAACAGGCCCGAATTGAACCCATTCCTCGCCCGCCGCGACAATGGTGAACACCTGATGTCACGGAGTCTTCCCGATGTGCGGCACGCGTTCTTCCGCGCAAATGTTCCCGTTTGCCAAAATCCCGCTTCGCGCCTTCCTGCTCAGCGCCGCGATGAGCCTTATCCTCGCCGCCCCGGCCTCTGCTACCGTCGATTGCGTGATGGGCAGCAAGACTGCGCCCGCCGAACTGATCACGGCGTGCGGCGCCATCATCGACCAAACCACCAATTCGAGCTCCGACCGCGCCGCCGCGCTGCTGGTGCGCGCCGACGCCAATGCGCGAACCTCAGGCGGCCTCACGCAGGCGCTGCGGGATATCGACCGCGCCATCGCGTTGGACGGCAAGAACGCAAAGGCCTGGCGCCTGCGCGGCGACCTGCTGCGCGAGGCCGGCGGCGATCTCAACCGTGCCGCGGCTGATCTCAGCAAGGCCATCGAACTCGATCCGCAGGACGCGGAAGCCTACGAGCTGCGCGGCGTCGTCTACACCAATCAGCGCCGGCTCGACCGCGCGCTCGCCGATTACGATCAGGCGATCAAGCTGAAGCCGGATGATGCGCAGGCCTGGTCCGACCGCGGCGTGAACTATTATCTCGGTGGCGACAACGAGAAGGCGATCCGCGATCTCAGCGAGGCGCTGCGGCTCGATCCGAACCGGCCGCGCGCCTACACCAATCGCGGCGCGGCCTACAAGAAGCTCGGTCAGCTCGACAAGGCGGTCGCCGACGACGGCGAGGCGATCAAGCTCGATCCGAAGGTCCCCGAATATTACGACAATCGTGGCCTGGTGCTGGCCGCGATGGGTGAGTACGACAAGGCGATCGCCGACTACGACCAGGCGCTGCGGCTGGCGCCGCGGCCGAACTTCTTCACCAACCGCGGCGACTCTTACCAGCTCAAGGGCGAGCTTGGCGCGGCGCTCAGCGACTACGAGGCTGCGCTCAAGATCGATCCGAATTTCGCGCAGACCTTCAACAACCGCGCGGTGCTTTACAAGAAGATGGGCGAGCGCAAGAAGGCGCTGGCCGATTACGAGACGGCGCTGAAGCTCGATCCCGGCAACGAGAACGCGGCCAACGGCCGCCGCACCATGATGGCGGAGATCGCGAAGTTCGGCGCCGAGCCGCTGCGTCCGCTCGCGGCGAATTCCGGCAACGGCCCGTCGTTCGATTGCGCCACGGCGAAGCGCGAGGTCGAGAAGGTGATCTGCGCCGATCCGCAACTCGGCGTGCTCGATCGCCAGATCGCCGAGACCTATGAGCGCGTGCTGAAGGCCACGAAAGGCCGTTCGGCCGGCGACCTGCGCAAGACCCAGCGCGATTTCCTCGCCACGCGGAATACGAGCTTCGGCCGGCCCGGCTATGATCTGAGGAAGGTCATGCAGGAACGGTTGCAGCGGCTGAATGCGATGGAGAGTTGAGGCGCCTCTACGCGCACACTGCGTTCCCTCCCCCCTTGCGGGGGAGGGTTAGGGAGAGGGGTGGCCACAAACTCCAGACAGAGTTCGTGGCCACCCCTCTCTCCCGCTCTCCCCCGCAAGGGGGGAGAGGGCTCACCTTTGTCGTGGCTCCAGCTTGCTGCGATGGCCTTTCTTCCCTCCCTCCCAAAGACCCATCCTTTTCAGCTTGAACCGCGGCCCGTTCCCGGGAAAATACCTCTCAAACAACGCCGGCACTTGATCCCTGTCATGGCGGGACGCTCGTCCTGTCGGTCAAGTCAAGGCTAGGCGAAAGGGATGGGAGCGCGGGAATGAACGTCAAGGGAACGAGCCTCTATCACGAGGTCCATGCGCGCTCGCTGGCTGATCCCCAGGGCTTCTGGGCCGAGGCGGCCACGGAGATCGACTGGATCGAGCCGCCGAAGACGATCTTCGATGCCTCGCAGGGCGTCTACGGCCGCTGGTTCATGGGAGGCGTCGTCAACACCTGCTACAACGCGCTCGACCGCCATGTCGAACGCGGCCGCGCCGACCAGGTCGCGCTGATCCATGATTCGCCGCTGACGGGCTCGGTCACCAGGTTCACCTATGCCGAGCTATTGGGGGAGGTGCAGGCGCTCGCCGCCATCATGCAGGATTTTGGCGTCGCCAAGGGCGATCGCGTCATCCTCTATATGCCGATGGTGCCGGAGGCCGTCGTCGCGATGCTCGCCTGCGCGCGCATCGGCGCGGTGCACTCGGTGGTGTTCGGCGGCTTTGCCGCCAAGGAACTCGCCACCCGCATCGACGACGCTCAGCCGAAGCTCATTCTCTCCGCAAGCTGCGGCATCGAGCCCGGCCGGATCGTGCAGTACAAGCCGCTGCTCGACGAGGCGATCAAGCTTGCGAGCACGAAGCCGAAGGCCTGCATCGTACTGCAACGTTCCCAGCATATCTGCGACCTCACACCGGGCCGCGACTACGATTGGGAGAGCCTTCGCCGCAAGGCGATGAACGACGGCAAGAAGGCCCCTTGCGTGCCTGTCGCCGCCACCGATCCGCTCTACATCCTCTACACCTCAGGCACGACCGGCATCCCCAAGGGCGTGGTGCGCGACAATGGCGGCCATCTCGTCGCGGTCAAATGGTCGATGTTCAATCTCTATGGCGTCAAGCCGGGCGAGGTCTGGTGGTGTGGCTCCGACATCGGCTGGGTGGTCGGCCACAGCTACATCATCTATGGCCCGCTGCTGCATGGTGCGACGTCGATCATGTACGAGGGCAAGCCAATCGGCACGCCCGATGCCGGCGCGTTCTGGCGCGTCATCAGCGAGCACAAGGCGGTCGCCTTCTTCACCGCACCGACGGCGTTCCGCGCGATCCGCAAGGAGGATCCGGAAGGCAAGTTCATCCGGCAATACGACCTGTCGCAATTCCGCACGCTGTTCCTCGCCGGCGAGCGCGCCGATCCGCCGACGGTGGAATGGGCGGAGCAGCAGTTGAAGGTGCCGGTGATCGACCATTGGTGGCAGACCGAGACGGGCTGGTGCATCGCCGGCAATCCGGTCGGTCTCGGCATGCTGCCGGTGAAGCATGGCTCGCCGACGGTGCCGATGCCGGGCTACCAGGTCGACGTCGTCGACGAAGCCGCAAAGCCCGTCGGCCCCAACACCATGGGCTCGATCGTCATCAAGCTGCCGATGCCGCCGGGTTGCCTGCCGACGTTGTGGAATCAGGACGCGCGCTTCAAGGACGCCTACCTCACTGAATTCCCCGGCTACTACAAAACCTCGGACGCCGGCTACAAGGATGAGGACGGCTATGTCTTCGTGATGGGCCGCACCGACGACATCATCAACGTCGCCGGCCACAGGCTCTCCACCGGCGGCATGGAGGAGATTTTGGCCTCGCATCCGGACGTCGCCGAATGCGCCGTGCTCGGCGTCAAGGACGCGATCAAGGGCGAGGTGCCCTGCGGCTTCCTGGTGCTCAAGGCCGGCGTGAAGCGCGCGCCTGCGGAGATCGAAAAGGAGATCGTCGCGCTGGTGCGCGACAGGCTCGGCCCCGTCGCCGCCTTCAAGCTCGCCATCACCGTCGGCCGCCTGCCGAAGACGCGCTCGGGGAAGATCCTGCGCGGCACCATCAAGAAGATCGCCGATGGCGAAGCCTGGACCATGCCGGCCACGATCGAGGATCCCAAGGTGCTGGACGAGATCGGCGAGGCGCTGAAGGGCAGGGTGTGAGGCGATCTCCGCTGTCATCACCCGCGAAAGCGGGTGATCCAGTACGCCGCGGCCGGAGTTGTGTGACCCAATGACCGCCGCGGAGTACTGGATTCCCCGCCTGCCGCCTACGCTAAAGCTTCGGCGCCCCTGGACCTCAACCCCGGCGAAGCCTTGGCGTAGCCGGGTCGCGGGGAATGACAGCGCGTGGAGAACGACGCCCAGGGACTTACAATCTCCTCATTCCGGGCTAAACAGGGCCGGCCAACAGGGGACCTCGTATGCCACTCGCCACCGCGCCGCGCCTGCTTGTCGCCGTGCTGCTCGCCATCGCTGTCTCCGCCTGCTCCGCGCGCTACCAGACGCCGGTGGCGGTGGGCGGTGACGATGACGACGCGGTCTGTCAGAGTCGCGGCTATGCGCAGGGCTCGCCCGAATACGTGGCATGCCGCAAGGACCGCGACGTCCAGCGCAACGCTGCCACCGCCCGGTCCGACCGCCGTCAGCGCGATCTCGGCGAGTACATGCTGAACCATCCCGAGCGGCCGTGACATCGGCTACGGAATTATCCTGCGCATTCATTCGCGTTTCTCGTGACACATCGGCAACGCCACAACCAAATCGTGTCGCGTCAGTCCTGATTTGATCGGCGTCAAATCCATCACCATCCCCTTTCTGCTCTGACGCTGATGTCGCGCAACGACGCGCGAGAGATGGCTGAAGGGGAATGCAATGAACGGAACGACAAAAAACCTGGCGCGGCTTGCGACGGTTGGCGCGATGCTCGTGGGGACTTTTGGCTCGGTGCAGGCGGCCGATCTGCCTGTCTATAAGAAGGCACCGCCGCCGGTAGAAGCGTTCAATCCGTGGATGGTGCGTCTGCGCGTGCTCGGCGTGTTGCCGGATGCCGGTGGCTCAACCGTCAATGTCGCAGGCGTGCCGTCGCTGTCGTCGCCGAATTCCGGGCTCTCGATCAGCGACCAGGTCGTGCCCGAGCTCGACATCAGCTATTTCTTCACCAAGAACATCGCGGCCGAGCTGATCCTCGGCGTGACCAGGCACTCGATCAGCGGCAACGGCTCGCTCGCGAACCTGCCGATCGGCAAGACCACGCTGCTGCCGCCGACGCTGACCTTGCAATATCACTTCGACAATTTCGGCGCGTTCAAGCCGTATATCGGCGCCGGCGTGAACTACACCGTGTTCTTCAACAATTCGGCTGCCAATGCGCCAGCCGCCATCGTCGGTCCGCCCGCGATCGTTGCCACCACCACCAGCGTGCACGTCAGCAACGCCTGGGGCGGCGCCGTGCAGTTCGGCTTTGACTACATGCTCGACCGGCACTGGGGTCTCAACGTCGACGTCAAGAAGCTCTGGCTGCGGCCGGATTACTCAGCGACCGTCAGCGGCCTGCCGGTCACAGGCACCGCGCATATCGATCCGTGGCTGGTCGGTGGTGGTGTGACGTACAAGTTTTGACGCGTTGTTTGAAGACGAGCTGTGGCCGCGGTTGACCCTGCGCTCCCTCCCCCCTTGCGGGGGAGGGCGGGGGAGAGGGGCAGCCCAGCAAAAGGCGCGAGAGAGCTTCGCCAGACGCTTTGAATTGATGGAGGAAGTCCCCGTGGGGCAACCCCTCTCCCTAACCCTCCCCCGCAAGGGGGGAGGGGACTGCAGCTTGCGTGTGGCTGCATCTGTGCCGATCGCGAGGGTCTCCGCAAAACAAAAACGCGGCAGGTTTCCCTGCCGCGTTCGAATTGCGTTCGATCGTAACCGGGAGCGGAGCCTTACTCCTCCTCCTCGTCCTGCTTCTTGCCGCCGAGCGTCTTCAGCTTGGCGAACACGGCGTCGACGTTGAGATCGTCGTTCGATCGCTCCGCCGGCTCGAACTCGTCCTTCTTGGTGGTCTCGGAGGCCGGCAGCAGGGTGGCGCCGCCATAGGCTGTGTCGATCGGCTTTTCCTTCGCCGCGCGCGCCACTTCGAAATCGAGCTCGATCTGCGAGCAAAGGCCAAGGGTCACCGGGTCGATCGGGGTCAGCTGGGAGGTGTTCCAGTGGGTGCGGTCGCGAACGCTGGCGATGGTGCTCTTGGTGGTGCCGACCAGGCGCATGATCTGGGCGTCCTTGAGCTCTGGATGGCTGCGCAGCAGCCAGAGGATGGCGCTCGGGCGCTCGTGGCGGCGGGAGACCGGGGTGTAGCGCGGGCCCTTGCGCTTGGGCTGGGGCGGCAGCACGACCTTGCTCTCCTGAAGGCGGAGCCGGTAATCCGGGTTCTTCTCGCCCTTTTCGATCTCCTCGCGGGTCAGCTGGCCGTTGGAGAGGGGGTCCATGCCCTTGATGCCCTGGGCAGCGTCGCCGTCGGCGATCGCGCGCACCTCGAGGGGATGCATCTTGGTGAAATCGGCGACCTGGTCGAAGGTCAGCGCGGTGTTGTCGAGCAGCCAGACGGCGGTCGCCTTGGGCATCAGAGGTGCGTTGCTCATGGCAAATCTCCTTTGTGCTTCGCCCACCCCTCTGGAGGCGAAACCGGTGGTCATCAGCGATGACAGGGAATTCGCGCTATATAAGCCCGGAGGGGCTAGCCACGCAATGGTTCTGCTATAGATAGTGCCTTGACAGAGCCCGAAAGGGGGCCCAATTCCCTTGGAAGCGCCTGTAAAGTCCTAGCAGACCCATTAAAGCCCAATTCCATCCATTGACCGCCCCCGCCAGAAGGCGAAACGGGTGATTCGGTCCCGAGATCGCTCAATGTCAGCCAAACCAGACCTCAAGATCGTGCTTTGTTCTCCCCGCGGCTTCTGCGCCGGGGTGGTCCGGGCGATCGACACCGTGGAACGGGCGCTCGATAAATACGGCGCCCCCGTCTATGTTCGCCATGAGATTGTGCACAACAAATACGTCGTCGACGGGTTGAAGAAGAAGGGCGCGATCTTCGTCGAAGAGCTCGCCGAAATCCCGGAAAACACCACCGCGCCGGTGGTGTTCTCGGCCCATGGCGTGCCGAAATCGGTGCCGGCCGACGCCACCTCCCGCAATTTGTTCTCGCTGGATGCGACCTGCCCGCTGGTGACCAAGGTGCACCGCGAGGCCGCGATCCACTTCAAGCGTGGCCGCGAGATCTTCCTGATCGGCCACTCCCACCACCCCGAAGTGGTCGGCACGCTCGGCCAGCTTCCGGTCGGCGCCGTAACCCTGATCGAGACCGCCGAGGACGCCAAGACCATCGTCCCGAAGAACCCCGACAACATCGCCTTCGTGACGCAGACCACGCTGTCGATCGACGACACCGCGGAGATCGTGGCGCTGCTCAAGGAGCGTTTCCCGAACATCAACGGCCCGCACAAGGAAGACATCTGCTACGCCACCACCAACCGCCAGCTCGCGGTGAAGAAGGTGGCGCCGGTGGTCGACGCCCTGATCGTGGTCGGTGCGCCGAACTCGTCGAATTCGCAGCGCCTGCGTGAGGTCGCTGAGCGCGAAGGCTGCGGGATCGCGGTACTGGCGCAGCGCGCCACCGACATCGACTGGACCAGGTTTGGCAACATCAAGAGCCTCGGCATCACCGCGGGCGCGTCCGCGCCGGAAGTGATCGTCGAGGAGATCATGGATGCGTTCGCCGAGCGCTACACGCTGCATGTGGAGACGGTCTCGGCCGCGGAAGAGAACGAGTTCTTCCCGCTGCCGCGCCAGGTGCGCCCCGAAGCCGCCGCCGAGTAGACTTTTATGGCGGTCTACACCGACGTTGCCGCCGACGAGCTTGCGGATTTCCTGAAGCAATACGATCTCGGCGAATTGCTCTCCTACAAGGGCATCGCCGAGGGCGTCGAAAACACCAACTTCCTGCTGCACACCAGCAAGGGCTCGTTCATCCTCACGCTCTATGAGAAGCGCGTGGCGAAGACCGACCTGCCGTTCTTTCTCGCGCTGATGACGCATCTCGCTGAGCACGGCGTCACCTGCCCGCTGCCGGTGAAGGCCGGGGACGGCGAGGCGTTGCGCGAGCTGTCGGGCCGGCCGGCCGCGATCATCACCTTTCTCGAAGGCGTCTGGCCGCGCAAGCCGAACGTGGCCCATTGCGCCGGCGTCGGCGAGGGGCTGGCCAGGATGCATCTGGCCGGCGCCAATTTTGCGATCAAGCGTGGCAATGCGCTGTCGGTCTCCGGCTGGCGGCCGCTGTTCGACGCGGCGGCAAGCCGCGCCGACGAGGTCCAGCCGGGCCTGCATGCGTTTCTCGCCGCCGAGCTCGACTATCTCTCGAGCGGGGTCTGGCCGAGCAATCTGCCGGAGGGCGTGATCCACGCCGATCTCTTCAACGACAACGTCTTCTTCCTCGGCGACAAGCTCTCCGGCATCATCGACTTCACCTTCGCCTGCAACGACATGCTGGCCTATGACGTCGCGATCTGCCTGAATGCCTGGTGTTTCGAGCCGGACCATTCGTTCAACGTCACCAAGGCGCGCGCCTTCCTCAATGCCTATCGCCGGGTGCGAAAACTCTCCGAGGCGGAAGAAGCCGCGCTGCCGCTGCTCGCGCGCGGCGCCGCGATCCGCTTCCTGCTGACGCGGCTGGTCGACTGGCTCAACGTGCCTCCGGGGGCGCTGGTCAAGCCCAAGGATCCGCTGGAATATTTTCGCAAGCTGCGCTTCCACCAGAGCGTTTCCAGCGTGCGCGACTACGGGCTGATGCCGTCAGGACTGGTCGCGTGAGCGAGCTTCCCCTCGTCACGATCTATACCGACGGCGCCTGCTCGGGAAATCCCGGGCCCGGCGGCTGGGGCGCGATCCTGAAGTTCGGCGACAAGGAAAAAGAGCTGAACGGCGGCGAACGCCACACCACCAACAACCAGATGGAATTGATGGCGGCGATCTCCGCGCTCGAAGCGCTGAAGAAGCCGTGCACCGTCGATCTCTACACCGACAGCCAGTATGTGCGGCAGGGCATCACCGGCTGGATCCACGGCTGGAAGCGCAACGGCTGGCGCACCGCCGACAAGAAGCCGGTGAAGAATGTCGAGCTATGGCAGCGCCTCGATGCGGCGCTGAAGCAGCACGAGGTCCGCTGGCACTGGGTCAAGGGCCACGCCGGGCACCCGGAGAACGAGCGCGCGGATCAACTGGCGCGCGACGGGATCGTGAAGGCGCGGTTGCAGCAGCGGGTGGCGGAGTAGGCGACGCGCTGTCGGCGGCGTCGCCCGGTTTCGTAGGGTGGGCAAAGCGAAGCGTGCCCACGGCTTTTTCTCAATCGAGGAAAGATGGTGGGCACGGCGCTGACGCGCCTTTGCCCACCCTACGGGACTTCCTGCTTGGAAGGAGCCGGGGCCTAAAGCTTACAGCTGCCCCAGCAGCGTATCGCCACCGGAGACCTCGACCTTGCCGGGCATCGCTTCGAGGTTCAGCTTCTTCACCACGCCGTCCTCGACCAGCATCGAATAGCGCTTGGAGCGGATGCCGAGGCCGTTGCCGGAGGCGTCCAGCTCCATGCCGATCGCCTTGGCGAAGTCGGCATTGCCGTCGGCGAGGAAGATGGCCTCGTCGCGCTGGTCAGTATCGCGCTTCCAGGCGTTCATGACGAAAGCGTCGTTGACGGAGACGATGGCGATGGTGTCGACGCCCTTGTCCTTCATGGCATAGGCGTTGAGGAAGATGCTCGGCAGATGCATCTTGTGGCAGGTGCCGGTGTAGGCGCCGGGCACTGCGAACAGCGCCACTTTCTTGCCCTTGAAGATGTCGTCGGTGGTCTTCACCTGCGGACCCTCGGCCGTCATCACGCGGAATTTCGCCTCGGGCAGCTTGTCGCCAGTCTGGATCGCCATCGTCAGTCTCCCTGAAAATCGGTCCCGCTTTTTAGACCGTGCGGCGGCGCTGCACAACATTGGCGGCGAGGGTCGTGGTCCTTCACCGTTATGTCATCAGCCGGCAAAACCGCCGGCGTCGAGGAAGGCCTGTTCTTCCTCGGTGGTGGCGCGGTCGAGCAGGCGGTTGCGGTGGGGAAAGCGGCCGAACCGCTGGATGATGTCGGCGTGCTCCCGCGCGTATTTCAGGTTCTCGGCATTGTCTGTGTTCTGAAACAGCGCGACGCAATGTAACTGGTCGGGCAGGTGCTCGGAATGCATGAAGGGCAGATAGAGGAATTCGAGCAGGATGGGATCGATCCTGCGATCGACGCCCCGATCGATTGCGCGGCGGGCGACGTCGCGCGCCGGCGCGTCGCTGGCAAAGGCTTCCGGCGTGCCGCGAAACATGTTGCGGGGAAACTGGTCGAGCGCGATGATGAGCGCGAGCGCGCCCTCGTCGCTTTCTTCCCAGGAGGCCAGCTCGCCGGCGGTCGCCCGCTTCCATAGCGGAAGAAAGCGACGCCCGACCTCCGCGTCGAAAGCGTCGCTGCGCTTGTACCAGCGCTCGCGGCCGGCCTCGCGCCAGAAGGCGAGAATGCCTGATGGCGTGATGTCGCCGACGTCAGTCATGAACCCAAGGCGCGGCTTACGCCGCCTCCGCCTTCTTCTCGTCGCGGAGCTGCCGGCGCAGGATCTTGCCGACATTGGTCTTCGGCAGGTCGGTGCGGAATTCGATGTGCTTGGGCACCTTGTAGCCGGTGAGCTGCTCCTGACAGAACTTGATCACGGCTTCCGCGGTGAGGTTGGGATCCTTCTTCACCACGAACGCCTTCACCGCCTCGCCCGACTTGGAATCGGGGATGCCGATCACGGCGCATTCGAGCACGCCCGGATTGCTCGCGATCACTTCCTCGATCTCGTTCGGATAGACGTTGAAGCCCGAGACCAGGATCATGTCCTTCTTGCGGTCGACGATCTTGGTGTAGCCCTTCTCGTCCATCACGCCGATGTCGCCGGTGCGGAAATAGCCGTCGGCGGTCATCACCTTGTCGGTCTCTTCCGGCCTGTTCCAGTAGCCCGACATCACCTGCGGGCCCTTGGCGCAGATCTCGCCGGGCTGGCCGAGCGGGACTTCGTTGCCGTCGTCGTCGCGGATCGAGATCCAGGTCGAAGGCACGGGGATGCCGATCGATCCCGAGAACTCGGTCGTGGTCGCGGGATTGCAGGTCAGTGTCGGCGAGGTCTCCGAGAGGCCGTAGCCTTCGGCGATGAAGCAGCCGGTCACGGCCTTCCACTGCTCGGCGACGGGGCGCTGCACCGCCATGCCGCCGCCGTTCGAGATCTTCAGCTTGGAGAAGTCGAGCTTCTTGAAGTCGGGATGGTGCATCAACCCGTTGTAGAGCGTGTTCACGGCCGGGAAGCTGTTGACCTGGTACTTCGCCAGCTCCTTGACGAAGCCCGCGATGTCGCGCGGATTGGGGATCAGCAGATTGCAGCCGCCGGCGCGCACCGCGAGCAGGTAGCAGGCCGTCAGCGCGAAGATGTGATAGAGCGGCAGCGCGCAGACGATCATCAGCTGATCGACATGCGGCGGCGCGGCGAGTGCCGGCTGGAGCCAGGCGTCGTTCTGCAGCACGTTGGCGACGATGTTGCGGTGGAGCAGGGTGGCGCCCTTGGAGACGCCGGTGGTGCCGCCGGTATATTGCAGGAAGGCGACGTCGCCCGGCGACAGCTTCGGCTTGTTGAACGTCAGGCTGCGGCCGGCCGATACCGCGTCGTTGAAGGACACCGCGCCTGGCAGCGACCAGGCCGGCACCATCTTCTTGACGCGGCGGACGACGACGTTGACGATCATGCCCTTGAAGCCGAGCAGGTCGCCCATGCTGCCGACGATGACATGCTTGACTTGCGTCTTCGCGATCACCTGCTCGACCGTGTGGGCGAAATTCTCCAGCACGATGATGGCTTCGGCGCCGGAATCCTTGAGCTGATGCTCGAGCTCGCGCGGCGTGTAGAGCGGGTTGACGTTGACCACCGCGAAACCGGCGCGCAGCACGGCAGCGGTCGCGACCGGATATTGCAGCACGTTCGGCATCATGATCGCGACGCGGGCGCCACGTTGCAGGCCACGGCCCTGTAAATAGGAGGCGAGCGCCAGCGACATCTGGTCGAGGTCGCGATAGCTGATCGCCTTGTCCATGCAGATGAATGCCTTGCGGTCGGCGAACTTGGCGAAGCTCTCCTCCAGAAGGTCGACCAGCGATGCGTATTGGGTCGGCTCGATATCAGCAGGGACGCCGGGCGGATATTGCTTGAGCCAGATGCGCTCCATGGAAAACTCCCCTCAATTTACCAGAGCCCGTTGTGTCTCGGGCTTGCCTCATTGCGGCCAGTATCGAGCCTGCCGGAACGGGTGGCAAGCCGGTCGAGGCTTAGGACAAAGGTCAGGGAGTGGCTACTGGAATTGTCGCAAGCCGCTCTGCCGCAGGTGCGAAGCGCGGGCGCGGCTTGCGATGGGTGCCGTTAACTGTTGTTGGCCGGCTTGGCGGCGGGCTTGGTCGCGGCCTTGGGCTTGGCGGGCTTGGCCGCCTGATCGCCGCCTGCCGCAGGCTTCTCGGCGGGTTTCGCCGCCGCATCGTGCTTGGCCGCGGCATGCTTGGTCCCGGCCGGCTTCGCAGCGGACTTGGTATCGCTCTTGGCGTCAGGCTTGGCGGCAGCCGGCTTTGCCGCCGCCGTCTTGGCATCCTTCGGCTTGTCGGCTGGCTTGTCGGTCGCGTCGGGCTTCCTGGCGACGCGCGACTTCTTGCCACGCGGCTTTGGCGTGGCCTGCTGGTCGGCATCGGCCGCGACCGCCGCGATCAGGGCAGTGCCGGTGCGGGTCGGGCCGGTATAGACCAGCACGGGCTCGGCCGCCGCGGGCGCCGTGGCCATCAGCTCGGAGGCCTTCATCAGGGGCGGCTGAAGGCCCGCGGTGAAGAAGGTCACCTGGGCTTCGCCGCCGGTGGCGGAGGCCGATCCGGACGTGCCGCCATTGGTGGCGATCAGCGCGTCGTCATCGTCGCTGGCCGGCCGCTTGCGATGACCGCCGCACATGTCCTCGCGCAGGTTCGGCGGCGAGGCGTCGACCGGCACCAGCCTGTCGACGGTGCCGAGCGAGGGGCGGAGCCAGGTAAGATTGTCCTGGCTGAAGCCGCGCTCGAGCAGCTGCGCCGCCTTCACCGCACGCGCAGTGCCGGAGTTGGCGCCGAGCACGACGGCGATCAGCCGGCGGCCGTTGCGCGTGGCCGACGCCACGAGATTGTAGCCGGAGGCGCAGATGAAGCCGGTCTTGAAACCGTCGGCCCCGGGGTAGCGGCCGATCAGCTTGTTGAAATTGCCGGTGACGCGCTTGCCGAAGCGGATTGCCGGGATGTGTACGAAATATTCGTATTCCGGCAGGTCGCGCAGGAACGAGCGCGCGAGAATGCCGAGGTCGCGCGCGGACGTGATCTGGCCGTCAGCGGGCAGGCCGTTCGGATTGACGTAGCTCGTCTGCGTCATGCCGAGCTTCTGCGCGGTGTCGTTCATCATCGCCGAGAAGCCGTCGATCGAGCCGCCGACGCCTTCGGCGAGCACCACGGCCATGTCGTTCGCCGACTTCACCATCATCATCTTCAGCGCGTTGTCGACGGTGAGCTGCGTTCCCGGACGGAACCCCATCTTCGACGGCGATTGCGAAGCCGCCGTCGGCGACACCGTGATCAGCGTGTCGAGCGTGAGCCTGCCGTCCTTCACCGCCTTCAGCGTCACGTAGGCCGTCATGATTTTGGTGACGGAGGCCGGATACCACGGGATGGTCGCGTTCTCGGCCTGCAGCACCTTGCCGCTGTCGGCTTCGATCAGCAGCAGTGCTTCGGCGCTGGCCGTGCGCGGCGCAAGCAGCACCGCGGATGCGAGGGCCGCGGCGAACAGGTTGAACAGGGACTTGCGAAGCAGCGGGCGAAGGGCGTGCACTATCCGATTCCGGTCCTTGGAGACCCGCCGGTTCCGGTCGGCTCTCGTGATCTGATGTTCGGTTCTGAAATCCGGCGCCGCCGCTTGCGGCGTCGCAAACCTATACCGGCTTGTGCGTCGAGAATAGGGGCTTCGGCCGGGTATTCCGTGATGAAATAGGCCGAATTTCGACGATGCTATGGGGACTTGACCGCAGTCGCCGCAGCCTCAGCGGCCGTCACGCTGGCCCGTGCATTTTCCTGAACCATGAACTGGGCCCTGGCGAGCTCGGCAAAATGGCCGCCTTTGGCCACGAGTTCATCGAAAGTTCCGCTTTCGATCACGCGGCCGTTCTCGAACACCAGGATCCGCGTGGCGTTGCGGATGGTGGAGAGACGGTGGGCGATCACGAACGTGGTACGTCCCTTCATCACTTCGTCGAGAGCGGCGTTCACCTTGGCCTCGGTGACGGCGTCGAGCGCGCTGGTGGCCTCGTCCAGGATCAGGATCGGCGGATCCTTCAGCAGCGCGCGGGCGATCGACAGCCGCTGGCGCTCGCCGCCGGAGAGCATGCGGCCGCGCTCGCCGGCGTTGGTCTCGAAGCCGCCGCTGCGCTCGATGAATTCGAGCGCCTGCGCGCGCTCCGCGGCCTTGCGCATCTCCGCTTCGGTCGCATCCGGCTTGCCGACGTGCAAATTCTCCGCGATCGAGCGGTTGAACAGCAGCGCCTCCTGGAACACCACGCCGATGTTCCGGCGCAGCGACGTCAGCGTCACGCCGCGGACGTCCATGCCGTCGATCCTGATGAAGCCGGACTGCGGATCGAAGGCGCGATGCAGAAGCGCGATCGCGGTCGACTTGCCGGCGCCGGTCGCACCGACCAGCGCGATGGTCTGGCCGGGCAGCGCGGTGAAGGAGAGGTCCTCGACCGCCGGCCGCTTGCCGTCATAGGAGAAGGTGACGTCGTTGAATTCGACGAGGCCGGAGAGCCGCCCCGCATCGATCGCGTCGGGGCGGTCGTGGACTGTGGGCACGGCGTCGAGCACGTTGAAGAACTCGCGCAGCCGCGGGGCTTCCATGAACACGTTGTTGATGAAGCTCACGACCTGCTCGAGCTTCTGGATCAGCATCGTCGCGAAGCTCACGAACATCACGATCTCGCCGACGGAGGTCAGCCCCTGGTCGTGCAGCGCGATGCCGAGCGTGAAGATCGCGAGCACCGTGATGGTGGTGGAGGCGCGCGTGATGACGGTGACGAGCGCCCACCACGACAGCACCGGCATCTGCGCCGCGAGCAGGTCATCAGCGACGGAGCGCAAGCCCTTCACCTCGGATTCGACGCGCACAAAACTCTGCACCAGCGCGACGTTGCCGAGCGCGTCGGAGGCGCGCGCGGAGAGCTCGCTGTAGTGCTCCTCGACCTGCATCTGCATGCCGAAGGTTCGGCGCACGACGAAGGTCGTCAGCGCGGTGAAGACGACGCAGAGCACGAACAGCAGGACCGCGAGCCGCCAGTTCAGGTAGAGCGACAATGGCAGCAGCACCACGACCGACAGGATCGCGGCAAAGTGCTCGCGGAAGAAGCCGAGCCACAACCGCCACAGCGCATCGGTGCCGTTGAGCATCACCTTCATGAGCCGGCCCGAATGGGTGCCTGAGTGGAAGGTCAGCGGCAGTTGCAGAATATGCTCGAAATAGTCGGTCAGCACCGCTTGGCGCTGGCGGTGGGAGAGCCGGTCGGCTTGCAAAGCCACGATCGCGCTGCAGCCGATGGTGAACAGCCCGAACGCCACCCAGGCCAGCAGGAACGGCCAGGCCGAATTCGACCCGGCGACCGACTTGCCGGAGAGCACGTCGACGATCCGGCCGAACAGCACGGGTTCCGCGAACTGCGAGGCGGCGAGCAGCAGATTGGCGAACGCCAGCAGCCAGCCCAGCCGCGCCTCCTTGCCGAGCAGCTCGAGAACGCGGGTGTAGAGGCTGAAAATGGACATGCGGGCGAGGAACTCAGGCGGATCGAACGAGGTGAGTCCACATTCTAATCAGGGATCGCCCGCGAGATACAGCGGAAGCTGCGGGTTTTGCTCAGTTGATCAGTCGTCCCGCGACCGGCGGCAGGAACCGGTCGTCGAAGATATCGCCGGCCGCCGGCCGTTTGCGAAATTTGAAATCCTGCGCGATCTGGTCGATCGAGCGGTCCAGGCGCGCCGGGTCGATGCCGCCGAGGCCGTTGCGCTTGACCTCGTCCGTCAGGATGTTGTCGATGAGCACGCTGCGCAGGCGTTCCCGCTCGAGGTCGCGGTCGCCGTCGTCGATCCGGCTCGTGGCTTCGTCCGCCGCACGGGCCGGCTCTTTGATGGTCGCGTTGACGCCGGCGATCAATGCGCGGACGAAGCCCTTCACGGCGTCGGGCTTCGCGGCGGCGAAAGCGGGGTTGGCCACAACGGCGAAGCCGTAGGCCTCGCAGCCATAGTCGGCATAGCGGAGTACCACGAGATCGCCACCGGGCACGCCGCGGTCGCGCAGGTTCACCGCCGAGAGATAGCTGAAGCCGGCGACGGCATCGACCTGGCCCGCGGAGAGGAGCGGCTCGCGGACCGCGGCGCTGATCTTGTGGAATTTCACTTGCGACGCGTTGATGCCGTTCTGCTGCGCCAGCGCCGGCCACAGCCGCATCGACAGATCGCCGTCGGCGACGCCGACGGTCTTGCCGTCGAGGTCGGGCAGCAAGTGAATGCCGCGGCTCCTGCGCGCGACGATCGCGTAAGGCGCGCGATTGAACAACACGAACACGGCTTTGACCGGCGCCGCATCGTCCTTGTCGCGAAAGCGGATCAGCTCGTTGATGTCGACGAGCGCGAGCTCGCTGTCGCCCTTGGCGACGCGCGCGAGCGCCTCCGGCGATCCGGTGGCGCTCTTGAAGGACACGTTGAGACGCTCGGCGCCGAAATTGCCGTCCTTCGCGGCAAGGAAGAACGGCGCCATGCTCGCATCGACAGGACGATCGAATGTGAAGTGGATCGCGGTGGACGGCGCAGCAGTCTCGGCCGCGCTGACGTCGCGCGCAGCCAGCGCGGCGAGCGAGATTGCAATGGCCAGCAGGCCGCGAAGGGCGATCGTCTTGAATGCAAACATCAGTGGCGCCGGTCCCGCATTGTTGTGGTTTCGTGACGCTCGCAGCGCCGGCCAGCGACGAGCCTGCGCGCGCCAACATGAACGGCGGATGAGCGGGGGTTGCGTGATCATGACGCAACCCCGTTCAGCTTCTGTTGGGGTTCCGGAACCCAACATGGGCTGCGGGTGTTTGAAAGACATGAGCCTGTCGTCAGGCACCATTCGAGGTCCCAAGGAGGGTCCAGGACATGTTTGACCGATTTTCGAGATTTGCCGGCCGCAAGGCCGTCTTTGCCACCGCCGCGGTGCTGGCGCTGACCGCGGTCGCCCCGACCGCCTCATACGCAGGCGGCCGCCACTGGCATGGCGGTGGCGGCGGTGCTGCGGCTGCCGCGGCCTTTGCCGGCATCATCGGCACCGGCCTTGCGATCGCTGCGACCCGTGACGCCTACGCTTATGATTACGGTCCGGGTCCGGGTTATGGCTATTACGGCGGCCCTGCCTATTACAGTGGCCCCGCCTACGGTCCTTACTACGGCCCGGGCCCGAACTACCAATATCAGCGCTATGGCGGCACGGCTCCGTCGGAGCTCTGTGGCCAGGGCTACATGCAGAACTGCTACTAGCCTTGGCTACCAAGTCCTTGGCTACCAAGTCCTTGGCTACCAAGTCTTGACCACAACGGGCCGTCGCGCTTGCCGCGGCGGCCTGTTTTTCGCTTTTAACCCTGCGCGTTAACGCGCTCGCCATTGGTTTAGGGTAGTTTTGAGTACCATGAGTGATTCGCTTGAGCGGCTATATCTGGCTGTGCTCGCGGCCAAGGATCTTGATCCGGCAACATCGCGTACCGCCCGGCTGTTTCAGCGTGGGCCATCCAAAATGGCGAAGAAACTGGCCGAAGAAGCCATTGAGGTCGTCATCGACGCGGTCAATGGCGATAGCGAGGCCGTGATCCGGGAAAGCGCCGACCTGCTCTACAATCTCACGGTGCTCTGGGCCTCGGCCGGCGTGCGCCCGGAGGATGTCTGGCGCGAGATGGCGCGGCGGGAAGACATGCTCGGCATTGCCGAGAAGCTGCCGAAGTCGCCGATGAAGCTGCCCAAAGTCGCGTCACCGCGCGTTGCCGCCAGGCGGCCAATTGTCGCGCTGGAAGGGCGCGTCTCGCGCAAGCGCCACTAAAGCGCGGTGAAACCGGAGCAAAGCGTCATCGCGCTTTAGGTTGTTGTTTGCGCGCGATCTTTCGGAAAACCGCGACACACTGTTCCGGATCACGCCAAATCGTCACAAAACTCGCGATGGACAAATCCGTCCCATGGTGCTTCATCGCGGCGCCATGCTGAAACGTATCTACGACTGGTGCATCGACGCCGCCCACAAGCCCTACGCGCTCTGGATCATGGGAGCCGTGGCTTTCGCAGAAAGCTCCTTCTTTCCGGTCCCGCCGGATGTGATGCTGATCCCGATGTCGCTGGCGCGCCCGCAGCGCGCCTGGCTCTACGCCGCGGTCTGCACCGCGACCTCGGTGGTGGGCGGTCTGCTGGGCTACGCCATCGGTGCGCTGCTGTTTGACTCGGTCGGCCATTGGCTGATCCAGGTCTATGGTCTCGGCGACAAGGTCGATGCCTTCCGCGCCTCCTATGCGGAATGGGGCGCGGTGATCATCCTGCTCAAGGGCCTGACACCGATCCCCTACAAGCTCGTCACCATCACCTCGGGCTTTGCCGGTTACAATATCGGCCTGTTCATCCTGTGCTCGATCGTCGCGCGCGGCGGCCGTTTCTTCATCGTCGCGATCCTGCTCAACCGCTATGGCGACTGGATCCGCGTCAGGATCGAGAAGCATCTCGGTCTCTGGGTGGCGCTCGGCGCCGCCGTGCTGGTGCTCGGCTTCGTCGTAGCGGTCAAGCTGATCTAGGGAATGATCCGGACCCGAAGGGCCGCCTCAGCGCAACGTGTGAAGCCGTTCTCCGCAAAGATCATGTTCGCTCAATAACCCCGCGCTTTGCCGCTGCGCCGGGTTCGGCTACGGTTGCCGTCATGATGGTTCGATCCGGCAATCCGGTCCTCCGACCGGGGACGCTGATATTCGCAGTGCTTTCGCTCCTGCTCGGTGCCGGCAGCACCAGCTGGCCGCAATCCGCGCCGCCGGCGCTCGGCTTGCAGGAGCAGGGACCGCAGACCGCGCCGCCGCCCTCGACATCAGCTCCTTCGTCGCCGCCGGCGCGCGAGGAAAATCCCGGACTGATCAACGAAATGGGCAAGCTGTTCGACAAGCTGCCCTCGATCCTGCCACCGATCAAAAGCCCGAGCGAGACCATGAACGACCTGTCGCGGCTGGCGACGCCGTCGGCCATGGTGTCGGGGCGCATGGCCTGCCCCGCCTCGTCGAATGGCGCGCCCGACTGCAAGCAGGCCGCCGACCAGCTCTGCCAGAGCAAGGGCTACAAGGAAGGCAAGAGCCTGAACGCCGATTCCGCGGAAAAATGCTCGGCCAAGGTTCTGATCCCGGGCCGGCAACGCAAACCGGATGACTGCCGCACCGATACCTTCGTCACCAGCGCGCTGTGCCAGAACTGAGGACGTAGCGCCAGCAAAGGAGCGCCCATGAGCCGCACGGAGCAGGACTTCCTCGGACAGCGCGAGATCGCCGACGACATCTACTACGGCGTCCAGACCATCCGCGGGAAGGAGAACTTCCACATCACCGGCATTCCGATGAACCAGGAGCCTTACTTCGTGAAGGCGCTCGGTTACGTCAAGAAGGCTGCCGCGCCAACCGCGACCTCGGCGCGGTCGATGCGAAAGTTGCGGACGCGATCATCCAGGGCTGCGACCGCGTCATCGCCGGCGACATGATGGATCAGTTCGTCACCGACTTCATCCAGGGCGGCGCCGGCACCTCCACCAACATGAACGCCAACGAGGTGATCGCCAATCTCGCGCTGGAATCGCTCGGCTTCAGCAAGGGCGACTACCAGCATGTCAGCCCGAACGACCATGTCAATTACGGCCAGTCGACCAACGACACCTATCCGACCGCGTTCCGGCTGGCGCTGATCCTGCGGCTCGAGAGCTACATGACGGCGCTGCGCCAGCTCCAGGAGGCCTTCTTCACCAAGGGCCGCGAGTTCGAGCGCGTGCTGAAGATGGGGCGCACGCATCTTCAGGACGCCGTGCCGATGTCGCTCGGCGCCGAATTCCGCGGTTGGGGCACCACGATCGGCGAGGAGGTCGACCGCATCTCCGAGGCGCGCGCGCTGCTGCGCGAGATCAATCTCGGCGCCACCGCGATCGGCACCTCCGTCACTGCGGCTGTCGGCTATCCAAAACTCGCGGTCCGGCATTTGAGCGCGCTGACCGGCGTCGACTTCATCCTCGCCGGCGATCTCGTCGAGGCGACCTCGGACACCGGCGCCTATGTGCAGCTCTCCGGCGTGCTCAAGCGCACGGCGAGCAAGCTGACGAAGATCTGCAACGACATCCGCCTGCTGGCCTCGGGCCCGCGCGCCGGCTTCAACGAGATCAACCTGCCGCAGCTCCAGCCGGGCTCGTCGATCATGCCGGGCAAGGTCAACCCTGTCATCCCCGAGGTCGTCAACCAGACCAGCTTCCTCGTCATCGGCCTCGACACCACGGTGACGCTGGCCGCAAGTGCCGGCCAGCTTCAGCTCAACGTGATGGAGCCGGTGATCTCGTTCGCGCTGTTCTTCTCGATCCGCACCATGGAGCGCGCGGTCAACAGCCTGCGCGAGAACTGTGTTGTCGGCATCACCGCCAACGAGGAGCACACCCGCAACATGGTGCTGAACTCGCTCGGCATCGTTACGGTGCTGAAGCCGCTGCTCGGCTACAAGCAATGCGCCGAGATCGCGCGCGAGGGCTACAAGAGCGGCAAGTCGCTGCACCAGATCGTGGTGGTCGAACGCAAGCTGCTGACGCAGGAGAAATGGGACGAGATGTTCTCGTTCGAGCGGCTGATCAATCCGGATTTGATCGGGTGATGCCGCCCGCGTTTGCGTAGCGAATTCCGCATGTTGGAATTGCGGTAACGGCATCCGCCACGGCGTCAAAACGCAATACTTGACAGTGGAAAGATTGCCTTGTTGGTATGGCCTCCAGCTTTCGATTTGCTCGCCACCAAAGGATCGTTTCGCCTATGTCCATGCCTGCCTTGTTCAAGGGGCGCTTGTCGATCCCCGTGATCGGTTCGCCGCTCTTCATCATCTCGGTGCCCGATCTCGTGATCGCGCAGTGCAAGGCCGGCGTGGTCGGCTCGTTTCCGTCGCTGAACGCACGGCCGCCGGAGCTGCTCGACGAATGGCTGGCGCGGATCACCGAAGAGCTCGCGGCCCATGACCGTGCCCATCCCGACAAGCCGTCGGCGCCGTTCGCGGTGAACCAGATCGTGCACAAGTCGAACAACCGGCTCGATCACGACATGCAGCTCTGCGCCAAGTACAAGGTGCCGATGATCATCTCGTCGCTCGGCGCGCGCGAGGAGCTCAATCAAGCGGTGCACGGCTGGGGCGGCATCGTCTTCCACGACGTGATCAACCAGAAGTTCGCCCACAAGGCGATCGAGAAGGGCGCCGATGGCCTGATCCTGGTTGCGGCCGGCGCCGGCGGCCATGCCGGCACCATCTCGCCGCTGGCCTTCGTTGCAGAAACGCGAAAATGGTTCGATGGCCCGATCGCGCTGTCGGGTGCGATCGGCAACGGCAAGGCGATCCGCGCCGCGCGCATCCTCGGCGCCGACTTCGCCTATATCGGCTCGGCCTTCATTGCGACCAAGGAAGCCAACGCGGTCGAGAAATACAAGGAGATGATCGCGGGCTCGACGGCCGACGACATCGTCTACTCCAACCTCTTCACCGGCGTGCACGGCAACTATCTGAAGCCGTCGATCCTCGCGGCCGGCATGGATCCGGAAAACCTGCCGACGTCCGATCCGTCCAAGATGAACTTCGGCACGGATGCCTCCGGCGAGCGCGCCAAGCCGAAAGCCTGGAAGGAGATCTGGGGTTCGGGCCAGGGCATCGGCAGCGTCGACGGCATCATCCCCGCCGCCGATCTGATCGCGCGCTTCAAGAAGGAATATGACGAGGCGATCGATCCGCCGCTCTAACCGCTCTCGTGTCCCGGACGCGCTGCAGCGCGCAACGCTGCTGCGCAGAGCCGGGACCCATCGCTGCAGCACATGACCCCGGCGCTGCGCTGCGTCCGGGGGACGCCAGCCGAGATACCGTGCAAACATGACCGCCATCTACCGCGTCGACGGCAACAACGTCGTCACCAGCCCTAATGCTGCCGGTCCGTGGGACCGGCGCATGCAGCACGGCTCAGCGCCGTCCGCGCTGGTGACGTGGGCGGCGGAACGCATTCCGACGCCGGTGCCGATGAATGTTGCGCGCGTCACCATCGACTTGATGCGCCCGGTGCCGGTGGCGCCGCTCACGATCGAGAGCGAGGTTTTGCGCGAGGGGCGCAAGATCCAGCTCTGCGAGATCAAGTTGTTCGCCGACGGTATTCAGGTCGTCGATGCCACCGTGCTCAAGATCAAGCGGCAATCACAGCCTTTGCCGGACGACGTCAAGGAGTTGCCGGTCACGCTGCCGTCGCCCGAGGACTCGCTGGTCGAGGACGGCCATGGCGCGACCAGTCCGTTCGCAGGCATGGTCTCGATGCGCGCCGCGCGCGGCCGGTTCGGCCAGGCCGGGGCCGGCGCGATCTGGTTTCGCCTCGACCATCCGCTGGTCGAAGGCGAAGCGGTCTCGCAGGCGATGCGCGCCGTGGTCGCTGCCGATTTCTCCAACGGCACCGCCTCGACGCTCGACTTCCGCGCCTGGACCTACATCAATGCCGACCTTACTGTGAACCTATCGCGCCAGCCGGGCGGCGAGTGGATCTTGCTCGACGGCGAATCCTGGATCGGTCCCGACGGCGCCGGCCTCGCGATGTCGCGGCTCGCGGATCGTCGCGGCTATTTCGGCCGGGCGGTGCAGAGTCTGGTGATCGAAAAGCGGTAAGCGTGTCGGCAAGCGCCGTGATCGCTCCTTGCGCCGATGGAACGGCAGACTTCCGCCGCCGCGGAAGGGATGCCCTGGTCGCGAACCTCTTCTTGTCCGGAGGTCTCTGTTCGACGCCAGCGTCCTGCCAGTTCAGCTGCCGTAGACGATCTTGATCTCCCACAGCAGGACGATGATAGCCGTGATCAACGTGATCGCGGCCAACGCACTTTCCAAGGAAGCGACTCTCATTTGATACTCCGCTTCCCAGCCCCGTCAGCGGTCTAATTGATTCGTTGATTCGCCTGCAATTGCGCGGACGGCGTGCCTGAAAAGTCCCTTCCGAGCTGTTGTTCGCGGGTCACAGCGACCCGTAGAACCCCGGAGTGCGGCCGCGGGAATACGTGCGGTGCTACCTGCCACAAGTTGCAGATCGGGGATGACTACCCCACCATCCGGTCCCGTCCACTCCAGAAGCCCGCGCGCAGCACCTTCTTGTCGACCTTGCCGACGCCGGTCATCGGCAGCTGCTTGACGAACTGGATCTGCTTCGGTGCATGTGCCGAGCCTTTTCGCGTCCTCACCAGATTGATCAGCTCGTCCGGATCGGGCTGTGCCCCCTCACGCGGCACGACGATGGCGGTAACGGCTTCGCCCCATTTCTCGTCGGGAATGCCGACGACCGCGACCATCGCGACATCCGCATGCTGCGACAGCACGTCCTCGACCTCGCGCGGAAAAATGTTGAAGCCGCCGGAGACGATCATGTCCTTCTTGCGGTCGAGGATGAACATGTAGCCGCGCTCGTCCTTGCGCGCGACGTCGCCGGTGTGGACCCAACCATGCTTCAGCGTCTCGGCCGTGATGTCGGGCCGCTTCCAGTATTCGGCCATGACATGCGGCGCGCGCACGCAGATCTCGCCGGCTTCGCCCGTCTTTACTTCCTGGTCGTTGTCGTCGAGAATCCTGACCTCGCAGGTCGAGATCGGGAAGCCGCAGGACAGGAACAGCTCCGGCGTCCTGGGATCGTGATCAGCCTTTCGCAGCACCGAAATCGGATAGCATTCGGTCTGCCCGTAAAGCTGCGAGAACACCGGCCCAATGCGTTCGATGCCCTCGACCAGCCGGCTCGGCGACATCGCGGAGGCGCCGTAGAGCACGAGCTCGAGTGAGGACAGATCGGTCCTGCTCAGCGCGGGATGATCGAGCAGCACATAGATCATGGTCGGCACGAACAGCGTGAAATTGATGCGCTCGCGCGCGATCGTCGCCAGCACCGCCTCGGGATCGAAGCCTTTCAGCATGTGCACGGTGCCCCCGCGCATCAGGGTCGGCACTACTTTCGTGCCGGCGACATGGCTGATCGGGGCAACCGCGAGGTAGTGCGGGGTGTCAGGGATCTCGAAGTCGGCGAGGATCGCGGCAGCACCACCGGCGTTCTCGCGGTGATAGCGCAGTGCGCCCTTGGATTTTCCGGTCGTGCCACCGGTGTAATTCAGCGTTGAGAGATCGTCGGGGCCGGCGAAGCAATGCGCGCCGGCGTAGCCTTCGATCTCGATCGCCTGCAACAGGTCGACGCCATAGTCGGCCGGTCCCGTGGTGAAGACCGCCTTGAGCCGGCTCGCACTCGCGGCAAGCTCGCCGCCGCGATCGCGGAAGGTGGCGGCATCGACCACCAGCATCTCGGCCTCGGAATCCTCGAGCTGGAAGAGCTGGTCTGCCCTCGATCCCAGCGGATGCAGCCAGGTGACGCAGAGCCTGGATAATTGCGCGGCGACACCGGCGCACCAGGTGTCGGCACGGTTCGCGGTGAGGAACGCGACGCGCGCGCCGGGCTGCAAGCCCAGCCGCATGAACACGGCCTGGATGCGTCCGATCAGGTCGATGGTGCCCTGATAGCTCAGCGATCCACCGGGCCAGGCGAAAGCGGTGCGGCCGGGATAGCGCGACAGTGCCCGCAGCGTCTGCGCGCAAGTCGGGGACGATGCGTGGAGCGGATCGGACATATGTTTCCCCGTTGTTTTGTCATCGGCTTTTGACGTGCCAATGTTTGTGCGCAACGCTAGCACAGAGAATGCGGGATGGAACGACAAAGCCCGTGCAAGGAGGCGTGAGTGACATCCGATCGACTGCAACACTTCCGTGATCGTCTCGCTCTGCCCTTGATCGCGGCGCCGATGTTTCTGGTGTCGGGCGTCGAGCTCATGGTCGCGGCCTGTCGCAATGGCGTGATCGGCAGCTTCCCCACCGTGAATTGCCGCGGCACGGAACAGCTCGAGGCGTGGCTCACCGAGATCGAAACGCGACTGCGGCAACACGAAGATCACACAGGTCGTAAGGCCGCGCCGCTTTGCCCGAACCTGATCGTGCATCGCTCCAACGCGCGGCTGGAGCAGGATCTCGCGGTGCTGCTGCGACACAAGCCGGAGATCGTCATCACCTCTGTTGGATCGCCCGCGCCGGTGTTGAAGCCGCTGCACGATGCCGGCGCGCTGGTGCTGGCGGACGTGGCCTCGATCCGCCACGCCCAGCGTGCGGCGGAAGCCGGCGCCGACGGGCTGGTGCTGCTCACCGCGGGCGCAGGCGGGCAGACCGGCTGGCTCAATCCGTTCGCTTTCGTCCGCGCGGTGCGCGCATTCTTTGACGGCATCATCGTGCTCGCCGGAGGCATCAGCGACGGCCGCGCGCTGCGTGCGGCTGAAGTCCTCGGCTGCGATCTCGGCTACATGGGCACGAAATTCATCGCGACGCGCGAGAGCATGGCGGACGAGCGCCACAAGGAGATGCTGGTCGACAGCAGCGCCGACGACATCCTGCTGACCACCGCGTTCACGGGGTTGCAGACCAGCATGCTGAAGCCGTCGATCTTGGCTGCGGGCCTCGATCCCGACGATCTGCCGGCACGTGGCGCGATCGATATAGGCAAGGACATTGACGTCGACGCGCGCGAAAACCGCCCGAAACGCTGGCGCGATATCTGGAGCGGGGGACACGCGACATCGGGCGTGACCGACGTGATGGCGGTCGACGATCTCGTGGCGCGGACCCTCGCCGAATATCGCGATGCGGGCGGGCGGTAGGCGGCGTCCTTCCCCTCGCCCAGCTTGCGGGGGAGGGAGAGGAGGGGCCGTCGCTCCCGATCACAGTTAATCGAGCGCTCCTCCGCGGCCCCGTACTTAACGGCAGATTAACCAACGCCCGCCAAGAATCCCCCTCACGGCCGCCAATCAGGACCGAGAGGGACAGGCGATGGACTTCGATTTTCTCAATAGCAAGACAGCCGCGACGCTGGACGAAATCCGGGTCCGCGTGGCCCATGCTCTGGCCCGTCATCCGCTGTGCCGCAACGTGCGCTTCGACATCCTCAGCGTCCCCCGCACCCGCCGGGGCGGCAATTGGACGGTGACGCTGCAATCGGTCGAGCCGCGCGCGGTCTGGGAGGCCTCCGAGATCGTCGCCGACATCCAGGATGCCTACGACCTGGCGCTAGCTGCCTGATTTCCTTGAGATTTCGGGGCATGTCGCCACAGTCCGCGCGATTGCCGTCGCGATGGCTCGGTTAAGCCTTATTTACCGCCCAGTTTCCGGGCACTCGTCACGTGGACTTGAAGCTGGGCCTGGAGAGACGTTTGTCCAAAGCCATCACCATCGTCGTGCTGACCTGTTTCCTCGTCCTCGGCGCCGCCACCACCGCCATCCTCGGCCGTGACAGCGTGCCCAGCGTCAGCGCGGAGATGATCACGCAGGCCCCGCCGCCCAAGCAGCTTTCGACAAATCGCGCCGCCAAGGCCGACCGCCTGGTCCCGACGCTGGCACTGGCCTCGGCCGCGATCGATCCGGTCCAGGTCTCCGCCGACAAGCTTTCGCAGGCGCCGGTGCTGACCGAGCCGCTGCGCCAGGCGTTTGCCGCCGCAACGCCCGCCGATTTCCCGATGCCCAAGGCGAGTGTGCATGAAGCGCCCGCTGCCGCAGAGGCTCCCGTCGAAGCTCCGGCCAAGCCGAAAGCCGCCGCCAAGCCGCAGCCGCAGAAAAACTATTCGTTGCTGTCCGACGTGCAGATCGCGGGCATCAGAGATCGCCTGAAACTGTCGTCGTCGCAGGAATATTACTGGCCCTCGGTCGAGACCGCGCTGCGCAATGTCGTCCGCAAGATCTCCGCGAACAAGCTCTCCAATCCGAACGCGCCGGGCGTGCCGATCGATCCGAACTGCGACGAGGTCCAGCAGTTGAAGTCGGCCGCAATGCCGCTGCTGTTCCAGCTGCGCGAGGATCAGAAGGAAGAAGTTCGCAAGCTCGCCCGAATCATCGGGCTTGAAAAAGTCGCGCAGCAGATCTGACGCGCAAGTTCCTCCGGGAACTGCGTCCCGCATCGGGAACATCCGGCAATCGACAAACGTTGCCCGCTCCAAAGAGGGAGTGGACCAATGCGCGCCTCGACAGCTTATTTCGTCGGTGCCGGAACGATCGTCGCGGCCATCGCCATTGGTCTCGGTGGCGGCATCGTCGCCGGCAATATCATGAATCCGGTCGCGCCCAAGCAGGGGCCGGACACGAGCAAGATGGCGCAGCGCGCTGAAGCTGCCAAACCCGCGATGACGGACGCGCCTTCCGAGCGCTTGCAATATCTCACCGGCTCGCAAGCCTTCGGCGCCATGATCGCCGCGCCGGCGCAGGCCGAAGCCAAATCCGAACCCGCAAAGCCCGACACGCAGGCAAGGCAAGCGAACGCCGAGCCGCCAGCGCCGCAGCCTTCCCAGGCGGCCGCGGCCGAGCCGCCCAAGCCGGCACCGGCATTGCCTCCGCAAGTCGCAAAGCCTGCCGAGCAGCAGGCATCGACAGAGCCGCCATCCTCACCCGACAACGCCTATGCCAAGGCCAGAGATTCCGACATGAAGCGCGCCGCGTCCGAACGGCGCCGCATGGAGCGCCGCGAGCGCTGGGCCGAGCGCCGGCACTACGATCCCCGCGAGCCGCGCGGCATGCGCGACCGCACCGATTGGGATGACGTCGCGCGCAACATCCGCGAAGATTCCGATGCGCGCGATGTCGCGAGCCGGCCGCGCAGCGGCTTGCCGCAGATCAGGCTGTTCGGGCCCGACGACGACTAGCGCCCATCCTCGCCGTCGTGCACGCGATCGTGAGCGACGGTTCGTTCTGCGGACGCGCTTGCCTCGAATTTCAACTTCCAGACGATCTCCGTTCAATGCATGATTGGCGTGGCTAGCCAAAGGCCTCGTCATGGGCGTAGCGCTGTTAGCTCGGGGTCGCTTCTTCGCGCCGTACCGCGAAGGCGTCACCGTGCCGACGCCGGTTGATAGAGCCGGCATTGCCTGGCTGCTCCACTTTCTCGCGCGACACGCGCGGAATCGCGGTTTCACCGCGCTGCAATTGCCCTCGAAGGCGGACGACGGGGCGGCCTTCTCGACTGACCTCACTTATCTCGCATTGCAAACCTTTTAGAGGTTTCCATGTCGATACATCTGTTGTGGACGTCCGCGGACAGTCTCATCGTGGCCTTTGCGCTCGCACTCATCGTTCCGCAACCGCATGTGCTGCCGCTCATTCTGATGTTCGGCGCTTGCGATGCGCTGGGTTCCGCGCTCGGCGTCACGATGCCGGTCGCGGGCGGGCTCGCAGCGATCCTGTTGATCGCGTGCGGCGCATCGCTGGTGGTGCGCCACCCCATCGCGCAACGTCTTTTGAATGCGCCGGGGTGGTTCTATGTGCTGCCACCGCTGCTGGCGATCGACAATCTCGTGTCGCGCACGCCTGATGCGCCGGCCGTTGCCGCACTGTCGAGCGCGATGATGGCCGGGCTCGGCTTTGCCTGCGGAGCCGTCGTGTCGCGCGGGTGGCGCGCAGGCTTGCGCGACGTACGACCGCTTGCAGCGGCTTGCCTGATTGCGGCCGGAAGCCTCCTCGCCTACGGAGCCTGAGCATGGTCGCCTCCGTCACGACCCGCAGCTACGACCGTGCCCGTACCGGTACGAACAATTCCGAGACGGTGCTGACGGCGACCGCCGTCCGCAGCAGGGGCATCGTCAAACTCTTCAGCCTTCCGATTCCCGACGATCCCAGGCTCGAGGCGCAGCCGCTGGCGGTCGGCGGCCTGCACACAGCCGACGGCAAGATCCGCGACCTGATCTTCCAGGCCAGCATGGGCAATTGGGTCTATGCATTCGACGCTGTGACCGGCGAGAAGATCTGGGCGACCAACTTGGGGCGTCCCATCGTCGGAACGAGGGCGATCGACGGCCACATGACCAACGTCCATTGGGGCATTCTCTCGACCCCGGTGATCGACGAGGGGGCGGGCATTCTCTATGCCTGCGCCTGGATCAGCGACGACGGCAGCGTCGCCAAGGGGCAGCATTTCCTCGCGGCGCTGCGGATCCGCGACGGCTCGAAGGTGCACGGGCTGCTGAACCTGGAGGGCGCGGTCTACACGCCGCCGAGCGGCCTGCCGGTGCAGAAATTCGTCTCGGCCCAGCGCAAGCAGCGCAGCGCCCTGACGCTGACGCGGAACCACGTGCTGATCCCCTTCGGCACGATCGCCGAGACCTCGAAGACGGCGCGCGGCTGGCTGCTCGCGGTCGACGTCCATGCCTGGCGGCTCGCTGCGTCGTGGTGCTCCACCGTCACCGGCTCCGGCGGCGGGCTGTGGCAGAGCGGGGCCGGCCCGGCCCTCGCTCCCGACGGTTCAATCTACGTCATCACCGGCAACGGAGCGTTCTCGCCGCAGCATGGCGATTTCGGCGAGAGCATCGTGCGGCTCGCCTTGCACACCGGAAGCCATGCGCATTTCGAAGTCATGTCGTGGTGGGCGCCATGGACCGACGCCAACCGGGTCGGCGCGGCTGCGGACGCAGCAACCGCCGACGATGACGACAATGACGAACTGCCGCTGCCGTCGAACGTTTCCCTGCCCTCCGTGATCGCGCATGCAAGGCGTATGGGAATGACGCTGAAGCCTCGGTATGCGCGCGAGATGCCGCATGTCGCGGTCACCTCGGGTCGCAGTGCAACCGATGCGCAGATCGCGCCGGTCGTGGCGCATCACATGGAGGCGATGAACGAGTCGATGTGGGGCGACCAGGATTTCGGTTCCGGCGGTCCGGTCTATGTCGCCTCCGCCCATGCCATTCTGGCCGCGGGCAAGGACGGCATCCTCTACACCGGCAATGCCAATGCGCTCGGCAAGACGCAGCCGGGCGAACTTGCGGCCGGCCATTTCGCGGCGAACTACAACAGGCTTCTCATGCCACCGATCCTGTACACGTATTTCGATCCCGCCGTGCCGCCTGCGCCGGCGTCACCGATGGAGCTGAACGTGTTTCCCGGCGGCGCGACGCGGCATCTGCATGGCACGCCGCTGCTGTTCCAGTCCGCCACCCACGGCACCATGCATTTCGTCGGCGGCGAGAACAGCGCCTTGCGGGCATGGTCGATTGCGGCCGACGGGAGAACGACCTATCTCGCCGGGGGCAACGAGATCGCCTCGCCGCAATCGCCGCGTCCGCCGGGCGGCATGCCCGGCTGGAGCATCACGCTTGCCGCCAACAACGGCACTGATGGCATCATCGTGGCGATGGTGCCCTATCAGGACAGCAACATGATTCTCAGTCCGGGCCGCTTCCTGGTCTACGATGCGCAGAATTTCGCCACCAATCCGGATGGTTCCAAACGGCTCCAGGTGATCTGGGACAGCGAGGACTGGGGCCCGGAGCACGCCTTCATGCATCCCAAGTTCAACCGTCCGATCGTCTGGAAAGGCCGCATCTATCGCCCGACTTATGACGGCCGCATCGACGTCTATGGCCTGACGAATTAGCTGCTGTCCCTCTCCCTTCTTCGCGGGAGAGGGTGGCTCGCGGCAGAGAGTCTCTGCTCTTGGTGCGTCGAGGCAGCTCTCATCCGCCTTGCCATCGGCAAGGCACCTCCCACAGGAGGGAAGGAAGAAGATCACCCGCCGTGCGACTCCACCACCTTGCGGCAGGCGTCCGAGAGCTTTGTCTTGTTCTCGCGCAGGCAGGCATTCATCTGCGGCGGCTTGCCGATATGTTCGGCGCAGAATTTGCCGGCGTCGCCGCGGCAGGCCATCTGCTCCTGCGGCGTCGGACCGGATTGGGCAGCGGCGGGCAGGATGGCCGCAGCGAGCAGCAGCGCGGCAAGAACTGAAGTCTTCATGAAACACCTCTTTGGGATTGTGAAGGGTCCCGCTGGGATCGGGTGAGCCGGACCATCTCGCGGAGGGCCGTTGCCGGTCCATGCCATGTTCATGGCATCGGCTCGCTCGGCGCACCCCCATCTTCATGGCATGTATCCGCGCGCCGTCTTTTGCCATTCAGGCTGCACGTCGGCTGCGAAACCCGGTGATTGCATCGGGGCGCCGAACGGGAAGCAGGAGAGCAAGATGTCGAAAAACGTGGGAGCGCTGAGCGCCGGGCTGACGGTCATGATGCTCGCGGGCGCGGCGATGGTGTCGCTGGGCACGAGCCCGGCGCAGGCGGTGGTCTATTGCAAGACGGTCGGCGTGCCCAAGGGCTGCGTGGTGCGGCCGGCCGGGGCGGTGGTGGTCGCGCCGGCCGCCGCGGTCGCGGTGGCGACGCCCGGAGTCGGCGCGCCCGGCGTCGGCGTTCGTGCGGGAACGCCGATGAATCGCGGAGGCCCGGTCAATCGCGTCGGCGTGCGCTGACGATCTCGTTTGATTGAGTTGATTGCATTGCTTCGGGCGAAAGGATGATCTGCGGACGACCCCCCCGTCCTCCGCATGACGATAATCCGGCCCGTCCCCTCTCTCCGTGCGTCCCACACGTTCGGGGAGGGGGCTTTTCAGCCCGCGGCGGCGGCGTCGCTATCGGGAAAGATTTTCGGCAGTTGCAGCCGCACGCGCGTCCCCGAGGAATCCGAGGCCAGATCCAGCACCGCGCCGCAGCGCGCGGCGCGGCTTCGCATGTTGCGCAGACCCCGCGCGGTCTGGCCCGCACTGCCGGCTTCGCCGTTGCCGGACAGGGCAAAGCCCTTGCCGTCGTCCGCGACGCTGATCATGCCACACGGCCGGTCACCATCTCCTTGGCCATCGTCGAGCGTCTCGATGGTAACAACGATATGGCGCGCCTGCGCGTGCTTGACCGCGTTGGTCACGGCCTCGTCGAGGATGCGCACGATCTGGATGACGTGCCATGGCCGCAGTTCGGGATGGAGCGGCAGGCCCTGCGGCGTCGCCACGTGCCATTCGAGTGCGACGTCGTGTGGCCGCAATTGTGCCGCCGCACGCTCGCGCCAGGAGCCGAGCGCAAGCATCAGGTCGCCGCCGATGTCGTCCATGGAATCGATGACCAGGCGCAGATCCTTCAGCGCGGCGCGCGCAGCGTCCGTGATGGTCGCGCCCTCGTGTCCACGCTCGGAGAGCGCGACGATGCTGACGAGCTGACCGCCGAGGCCGTCATGCAGGTCGCGCATCAAGCGCGTGCGCTCGTTGGCGAGTGCGGCGGCACGGGCGCGCTCTTCTTCGCGGGCGAAGCTTGCCTTCAGCCGCTCCTCCGCCTCGCGCACGCGTGCGATGAGCTGGCCGGCGAAGCTGTCGACCTCGTTGAGCGCGCGGGCGAAGCGCCAGGTCAGTCCGGCGCCTATCGCCACCAGCATCGCGGAATAGGACAGCCGCGTGACGAAGGTGCGATCGTCCGGCACGAACTCGAACGCCGAGAGCATGTCGTGAAACCAGCAGGTCAGCACGATGGTCACGGCGCAGCCGAAGGTAAAGCTCGCCGCGTCCTGCCGCCTGATCACCGCCCACGTCAGGATGACGACCAGCAGCATCAGGCACAGGCCCACGGTCGGCACGCCGAGGAACAGGAAGGTGATGCGCGGGATCGGCTGGCCCGCAAAGAGCCCGACCAGCAGGATGACGAGCCCCGGCGCGAACAACAGCAGCCCGTAGCGCGGCCAGCGCCAGCCGAAGAACAGCACCGCGAACGTCACGACCAGCGCGCTCTCGATCGGCGCGGACGCCAGCAGGATGGCGGCCAGCCGCGGATAAGGCGCGGGCGGCAGCGGCGCCGGCGCGAAGGCCTGCATCGCGCCGACGAGCATTCCTGCCGCCAGCACGCCATAGACCGGCTCGCGGCGTCGCATCAGCCACATGATGGCGAGGATCACCGCCAGCAACGATTGCCAGGCCGAGAACACCACGGGCAGCGTCACGAACAGCAGCGTGCGCGTCTCGTAGGCTCCCCGCAGGCTTTCGTCCGGCCCGACATAGACGGTGTCGAGGAAGCCTCGCAGCGGACCCCACACCAATAGCCGCACGGTGATGGCGTTGCTGCCGTCGCGCAGCAGCGACGACGGGATCACTGTGATCTCCGGCGTGTTGCGGTCGGGCCGGTTGGCGGTGGGATCGCGCCGGGAGTCCAGGATCGCGACGCCGTTGACCGCGACCTCCACGCCATTGCTGAAGCGCGGCAGAAAGACCGACCAGGCCGTGTTTGCCGCATCGGGCTTGAAGACGAACGTGCCCGAATAGAGCGGCGGGTCCTGGAGCGCGTAGCGCGACGACGTGAAATGCGGCAACGTCACCGCCCGGGTCGTGCCGTCCTCCCGCAGCGAAAATTCGCTCACGGCAAAATCGTCGGGGTCGCTGGGCTGGAGCAGCCGCAGCCCCTGGATGGTGACGATCACGATCAGCGCCTGGAGCAGCAGATAGGGCACGAGGCGCGCCGCGATCAGCCGGCGCCGCGGTCGCGCAGGTGCTTTCGCTGCAATCTCGCTCACAGCTTGATCAGGCCCTGCTGCACCGCCTCGAACACCGCTTCGCTGCGCGTGTGCACTTCGAGCTTGCGATAGATGTTCTTGATGTGGCCGGGCACGGTCTGCCTGGACAGGCCGAGATGGCTAGCGATCTCGGCGTAGCTGAAACCCTTTGCGATGCCCCAGAGGATATCGATCTCGCGCGGGGTGAGTCGTGCGGTGTTGAGCACGGGCCCGCGCGGCGGCTCGGCCGAACTCGGCGCGGCGCCTTGCGTTCTGCGCACGATGAAACGGGCGATCGAGGCCGAGATCGGCGAATGGCCGGCGACCAGATCGCGCACGGTGGTGGCGATGTCGGTCGGGAAGGCGTCCTTCAGGAGATAGCCGGTGGCGCCGACGGTGATCGCCGAGATCACGCTCTCCTCGTCGCCGAGCGCCGAGATCACCATGATCTCGGTGTCGGGAAAGCGCTGCCGGGTCTCGCGGATCAGCTCGATGCCATGGCCGTCGGGCAGCCGCAGATCGGTCAGCAGCACGCGCGGTGCGCCGCCGTTCAGGGCCTGGCGCGCCTCGCCGAGCGTTCCTGCGCTGCGCACCTTGTAGCCGGCCTTGACCAGCGCATCCTGGAGCCGCCAGCAGGTCGGCGCGTCGTCCTCGACGAGGAGGATGGTGATGGCCTCACCCGTCTCGCCCTGTTCGCTCATGTTCATCGTCCCGCACCGCGTGTCCCCCGCGGCGCGAGGCCAAGTTTAGCCGCGGCGCGGACGCCGCGACACCCATAATCATGGGGGCGTTGTCACTCTTCCGCTCCGGTGTGGCCGGCGCCTACTGCTTTGCCGCAGCCGATGGCGTCGGCGGCGCGGGCAGACGCTGTACCGTGATCCGCGCCGTGCCGCTGTTGTTCTTGTAGTATTGTTCGTCCGGCCCGAAATAGTCGACGTATTTTGCCGGGGCCAGCCATCGCAGGAAGCCCGGGACGATCTGCACGGCGTCGTTGACGTAGAAGAACAGCTCGCCGGAATCAGGTGCGGTGAATTCGGCCACCATCCGGTCTGCAAGTTTCTGCGTGTCCCAGACCTTGCGTGCCGACTCGTCTGGCGGAAGCGCATCGAATGTGCCCATCTTCGCGATGTCAGCCTTGAGTGTCGTCAGCTTCGCCGCATCGTCCGTGCTCGATTCCTCAGCGTTTTCGATGCGGACGGGATATCTGTTTTTTGGCTCATCCTGAGCATTTTCCTCGGGAAGGGTCGGGTCAATGCGGCGCGGCAGTTCATCTGCCGACATCACGTTCATGGCCTGCAGCGGCTGATCGTTCAGGCCCTTCTCGCCGACGCGTACGACCGGCTGGAACCAGTCCGCGCCGAACAGTCGCCGGGTCGGGAGAGCGAGGTAATGGTGGTTTTCGTAGGTCTGGAATCCGGTGACGCCGGTCATGATCGTGCGGTCGAACCAGCGTTGGTCGATATCGATCCAGACCCGGTATTTGCGGCCCTTCTCCACGGCGAGCCTGCTTGCCCAACAGAACTGGTTGACGTTGAAAAGCTCGACCGCAGGAAGCGCGTTGTCGCCCACCGGCTTGGCAGGCGGAATGTCTACCGCGACGTTCGCTCCCTTTCTCTTCGCCTCTGCGGCTTTTGTTTCCGGGGTTTCACAAACCTGTCCGGTCGCGACGCGCCAGGTGAAGAAGCTGCTCGAGGCGATCAGCAAGGCCGCGGCGTAGATGACGACGATGGAGACGATGGGAAAGATGATCTTGGTGAACGGAAAGCTCATCCACCGCGCATTTCGCTGCATCAAACCGCCAAACCTGAACAACAAACTCATCCGGCTGAGGTTTTTTGCGCTCGCCTTCCGTTCCGGCCGGTACCAGGCGAGTCGCGCCCGCTCCTGGATGCCATCACGCAGCGAGGCGTTGATGCTCCAGACCCACCACGTGACCAGCACGACGAGTGCGGTCGCGACAGGATAATAGAGTGCGATATTGAGCCATGGCCCCGCATAGGAGGGCAACACGTTCTTGAGCAGGTTCGCGACGGAGCCGAGTATGGCGCTGAAACCCCAGTCGATGTTGCTGACAAAATCGCGCAGGCTCTTGCCGGATGTATCTATGATCTTGCGGGCGATCCACGGCCAGGCGGCGATGATGCCCGTCATGATCAGGAGCGAGAAATAGGCCACGCGTCGCCACCACACGGCGCCGCGCGCCAGATTCGCCATGTCCGCGTCTGGCGCTTTCATTCCAGTGAAGGCGTCGGATTCCTCCTTGCTTATCGGGCGCCTCGCTTTCTTCGCGTAGGCGTCATGCATGGCTTGGTGCGCGCCGTCATTGGTGAGCTCCCTGATGCTTCCGTCGGGCATCAGCACCCGCGCGTTCGCCGGCAGCATGATCGGCGCATAATCGTCGCATCCGAACAGCATTCGTTCGACCACGGCGAAGTGAACGACCGGTTTGCCGCCGTTCACATCGCCTTCGAGGATCGGCCGCGGACCGTAGCGGTAAAGCACGGCGGCGCCGCTGCGTGAATCGTGCTTTGGCCCGATCGCCGATTGATACTCGCGGAAGCGCTCGATCGTGCCGTTCTGGAAGCGCAATTGGCCACCGAGCTGCTCGGTCATCCAGACCAGCGGAACGAAGGAGAGGGTGGATTCCGGGTAACCGCCGCCAATGTCGGAATGGACGCCCGCGAACCACACCTCCTTGACAGTCTGGTCATTCGCTAGACGGCTCTGGTCGATCCGCAGCGGATGAAAGGTGGTGCGCTCGTCGTCGAGCGCGAGCGCGTGACAGATGTGCTTCGCCTTGCGCGAGGGCCGGTGATTGCGGAACGAAATCGGCCAAATTGCCCAGTCGATCGCGACGCGCAGCTCCTCGATCGGTACGCCGAAAGCCTCGACGGTGTCGAACAGCCCGAGGAATTCGATCTTGACGTTCTTGCGGCCGGCCATGGCCTTGCGGACCGTGCAATAGGAGCGGTGCCCGCAGACGAAATGGTAGATGATGAGCAGCAGGTCGCGAATCCAGCGCGTAATCCAGATCGTCGGCAGGCTGCGATAGCCCACCGATTCCTTGCGGTATTCCCGCCATGCGGACATGGCGTTGCGCTCCATCTCGGCATGCGAGACCGGCTCGCCCTTGATTTCCGCCGGCACTAACCCCTGACTCGCGATCAGCGCCGCCAGCGTGCGCGCAGTGAAGGCGCCGCGGCTGAAGCCGAAGATGTAGATCTCGTCGCCCTCGCGCCAGTTCCAGCACAGGAAGCGGTAGAGCTTGCGGACGTTGGAGGGAACGCCGATGCCGGTGGCGCCGTCGATGGCTGCGAGCGGCGCCCAGCCGGCGGTGCCGACACCCTTGATGTAGTGGGCGATCTGGTCCGGCTGGGTGTGGTCGAGCGCTTCATAGAGCCGCCAGACGCTGGATTCCTGGGCGGTGAACGCGTTGCCCGTGCCGTCGGCGAACAGCACCAGCTTGCGCTTCGACAGGGTGGTGGCGGTCGTCCCGCCGGCGCTTGCATCGTCATGCGTGTGCTTGGGTCTGGCAGAATCACCATTCTGCGCGCCATCATGCTGGGTCATGGGGCCCCTCTGGCAATCGACGGTGAAGCACTTCGGGCTGGAGCCGTTCAGCACTCCACGATTTCAATCAATGGTTGTGTTATGAAAAACAGGTGCATTCTGTGCATAGTCCCGTTGAGGTAGCAAGCGGGATCGCGCCGCCGCCCTGCCGCGGTCGGACGCCGCGGCATGACGGTTACGAAAACGTTTGGTCTTGCTGGTGCCGGTGGCGAGAGGCGTGATGTCGGCGGACGCCTCTCCCCTGCGAGCGGGGAGAGGCGGAGTGTTCAGCTCCTACCTGCCATTGCCGCGGCAAGCGCCGCCGGGGCCGATATGGTAGCCGCGCGGGCAGGCATGCGCGGCGGGGTTGGCGTAGTTCCTGAGGCAGCCGCCATAGGGGCCGCGGTGCCAGCCGGGGCCGCAGCCGCCGGCGACCGCGATGACGTCGCCGTTCGCGCCTGCGTTGAGCAGGGTGAGCGGCATGGCCTGGGCAACGCCCGTGATCACGCCGAGCGTGAGAGCCGTGGCAAACAGGGTGCGTATCATGTCTTCCTCCCGAATGCCCTTGCTTCAATGGCCGGCGGCGAACGCGATGCCGGCGCGTACTTCGGCGATCGCCTGGTCGATCATCCCGATCGCCTTCTCGCGATGACCGCCCTTGTTCGGCTCTGCCTTGCCGAGCTCGGCGCGGGCCGATTGCAGGATCGCGATGGCTTCGTCCATGTGCGGCTGCGCGCCAAGCGCGTAACCGATGCAGAGGCTGGTCGCGATGGCGCCGCCGAGCACGAGGCTGCGGGGTAGAGAGGTTCGCATGTCGTTGTCTCCTCCAGCGGGCGTCAGGCTGGGGCCGCCCGTTTGCCCGGATGCAGTCCTTGTGTGGCGTGCCGCATCCGCTGCCTGAATAGGGCCCGCTTGTGTGGGGCGTCTTGGACTGTCCGGCGCCAGCGCCGTCGCAGCTTGGACTGACCGGCGCGGCTTGATTCACGTTGGCGTGCTGATAGCTTGCGGTATGCTGGTCTTCTGCGGGCGTCTGTTTGGCGTGCGAGGTTCGGCGAGCGCCAAGCCTTTTTTTAAGAACTTAGAAAAGCCATTCTCGAAAAGTCGTTCTCGATGTCCGTCATCAGGAAGTCGCTCTCGACCGAGATGCTGCCACAGGACTTGTCCGACCGGCAGCGCTTCATCCGCTTCGCGGAGCTGTTCGAGCATTTCTCCAACACCGGCGAGCTCGATCCGGCGTCCGACGTGCCGTTTCGCGCCACGATGAACTCGATCCATATCGGCACCACCATGCTCGGCCGTTGCGACGGCAGCTTCGTCACGGTCCGGCGCGAGAAGCGCCAGGTGATCGAGACCGGCGACGACCGCTTTTGCCTCGCGCGCAACACCGGAGATCTTCCGTCTCAGGTGATCCATCGTGGCCGCGAATTCACCATGCGGCCGGGAGCGATGGTGCTGCTCAAGCTGGACGAGCCGTTCTTCGCGGCCGACGGCGCGAGCCAAAAGCGTTTCACCAACGTGCATCTGCCGGTCGATACGCTGCGCGCGATGGTCGCCGACATCGACGATCTCGTCGGCTGCGAGCTCGAGCCCGGCGGCGCGCTGTTGCTGGCGATGGATTACAGCGATCTCCTCCTCCGCAATCCCACGGCCGCCGACGAGGCCGGCATGGCGATCGCCGGCCATCTGCTCGACCTTGCCGCGATCGGTCTCGGTGCCCGCAGCGATATCGCCACTGCCGCGCGACGCGGGGGCCTGCGCGCCGTGCGGCTCAAGGCCGTGCTGTCGATTCTTGAGGCGCGCTTCCACGAGCCGGGTTTTTCCGCCCAGAAGCTTGCCGCCGCCGGCGGCCTTTCCGAGCGCTACGTCAACGAGCTGCTGTTCGAGGCCGGCGCCAGCTTCACCACCCGCCTCACTGAGCTGCGTCTGCGCAAGGCCGCCGACCTCCTGGCACATCGCGAGGGCCGCATCAGCGACATCGCCTTTGCCTGCGGCTTCAACGATCTCTCTTATTTCAACCGCTGCTTCCGCAGGCGGTTTGGGTTGACGCCGACCGCGGCGAGGGGGAAGTGAGAGAGCGCTAGGTCTCCACCCTCGGTGGCGGATAGCGGCGCGCCAGCGCTGACAGCGGCAGGTGCCGTTCGCCTTCCGGCAGCTCGAGAAAGGCCAGCACTTGCGGCCGCTTCCAGTCACCGATGCCGAAATCCATCGCCATCCATTTCTGCGGCTCGGGGCCTTCGAGGCCCCGGACCCAGACGAAATAGCGGGGGAGGTCGTCGGCGTCCGCTTCCGTCGTGCGTCTCCTGGCCATCGAAGCTGCTCACTGCATCACCATTTCGTTGCGATAGGATATAGGTATCGGCTCGCTGAAGTCGAACTCCCGGCTGCGGGTCCTGAGAGGCTGGGCCGGCTGGTTAATTGCGCAGGTCTGAAGATATGAATGAAGTGATGATCGACGGCTGGGGTGACGCCTCGGACGTCACGAAAAGGCTGATCGGCTCGTGGTCCTTCAACCGTGTCATCGAAGGCCAGGCTACGATGCAGGGTATCGCGATCTTCACGCCACTGGACGGGGGGCGGTTGGCCTATCGCGAGCAGGGACATCTGAAGCTCGCGAACGGCGCCATTGTGCAGGCCGAACGCGAATACGTCTTCAGCAACAGCGAGGGCGGATTCAAGGTCTTCTTCAGGGAAGATCCGCCGCGGCTGTTTCACGAGATTTCATTGTCCGCATCTTCCGGGGGAGAGCTGAGCGGACGTGCGCGCCATCTTTGCAAGCACGACGACTATCAGTCGGCCTACATGTTTCGGCCGGATGGAACGTTCGTCGTCCGTCATGTCGTATCGGGTCCACGCAAGGACTACACGATGAACACGACCTACACGCGTCTCGCGTGATCAAGCCGGGGCGATGGCGACGGCCGTGCCGCCTCTCACCGCCAGAGCTCACTCTCCGCCACGCGGTTGATGTCGGCGAGCCGGCGGTCGGCGTCGCCGTGAATATCGATGCTCTCGACCAGCGTTAGCAGACGCTGATATGCGCCATCGGCGATTTCGACCGGCAGCGGCTCCTCGTCAAAGGCCTCGACATAGCTGCCGACGAGGCCGCTCAACAGGCGGCAAAGACCGCGCTGGGCGGGATCGTCCCGGCCGAGCGTCTCGAGCTTTTGCTGAAATGTCCGGAAGGTGCGCAGGCCGTGGTGCTGCTGCGAAAGCCACGTATGCAGGTCGTTCATGTGAGCTCCTTCGAGTTACAGAAGAAGCTACCGGTTTATACAGGTAGGATGTGACGATTGGAAGGGGAGGGAAATACCGGACTCGTTGATCTAGTCCGCCTTCGCCAAGGCTTCGGCGGGACAGCCTTCCCTGCTTCGCATGGATAGACCTCCGCCCGGCTCGCCCAGCCGTAGCTGCGAAGCAGCGAAGGCTGGTGCCCTGGCCGGCGTCGAATTTAAAAGGCAACTAATTGATAATACGTGATTTCTTTATGGTTGTTCGGCGCGACTACCAACGACGCTACCAACACTAACGTTTCTTTCGGGGGGCGAATCCCTCCCTCTCCGCCACCACATCGAAAACAGCCTAGAAATCAGCCGACCTTTTGATTCCAATAGGTTTTCCGGTCCGCCGTTGGTACACAACGCTGGTACACACATGGGCGCACTAGGCACACCACGACGACATCCCGAAAGCGGCATTTTCTGGCTCTGGAAACGCGTTCCAGATCGGCTTCAGAAGCTGGTCGGAAAGCGCGAGATCAAGATCTCATTGAGAACTCGAGACCCTGGGATTGCTCGGATTCGGTATCTGGAGGCTGCGCTGAAGATTGAGCTCAGTTGGGAGCGGGACGCCACGCCGATTGTCGGTGCATGGTCAACCCAAACACCTCCGATCGGGTCGTTGGGAATCGCAGCGAAGCCGGCGGTCGAAATCCAACCTGAGCAGGCTGACGTCTCCGAGCTTGCCGCATCTCGACCACAACTGACGCTCCGATCGGTTTTCAAGTCGTATGCCAACGAAGCTCAACTCGCGCCATCGACGTTGAAACGCTGGGAGCCTGTCATAGAGCGCCTGATCGACCATCTTGGCCACGATCAAGCCGACCGCATTTCACGTTCAAATATTGTGGCTTGGAAAAAGAAGCTCTTGGAAATGGGGATGTCCAACATCACTGTCCGAGACGTCTATCTTGCAGCAGCAAAGGCGACACTGCAGTTCGCGGTCGACCAAGAGATGCTTTTGGAGAACCCCGCAGCGGGTATCCGAGTCCGTGTCAAAGACTCTCTGCATGAGCGAGATAAGGGATTCAGCGGCGAAGAGGCACGTACGATCTTGGCTGCAACTGTTCGGCCGCCTTCAAACAAAATCAGCATTGAGATGGCGGCTGCACGCAGATGGGTGCCTTGGATCTGCGCGTATAACCATCGCGGGTGCGTTTTCGACTCGCTCGACGGCTTCCGCGGGGATCGCCGACATGATCGTCGGCCGTAGCGTTTTGGCCGATTGCTCAATCCCGTACTGGCCGTTGGTGCGGTATTGTGGGATGAATTGCCCCACTGACCTACGAGTGCCCCATGCAATGATTTCGAGGCTCTGACTAAGCTGGGCGGCCAGCCCAGAACCCGTCATAGATGGAACGTTCCTGAAAACCGGAGGAGCACCATGAAAACACTATTGTCAATTCCGATAGCCGCAGCTCTTGCATGCACCACGTTATCCGCGGAAGCCGCAGAGCCGCTCAAACAGCAGCTTGTAGGCACTTGGAGCGTCATTTCATTTGTAAACGTGAATGAAAGGACCGGGAAAACAACCGAAGTATTTGGTTCCGATCCGAAAGGATATTTCATGTTTGATGCAGCAGATCACTTCTCAATCAATCTCATGCGTCCGAGACGAGGAAAATTTGCCCGCCGCGACTTTCCGACTGCCGGGCAAAGCAAAGCTGCTCTGGAGGGGATAATCGTGATGTTTGGTGACTACAAAGTCAATGAATCTGAACATTCACTGTCCTTACATATTATCGGCGGCAGCTTTCCCGCCTGGGACAATACGAATCAGAAGCGCTTCATCGCGATCAACGGCGATGAGCTCACGTATAAGAATCCTACACCGGCATCCGGTGGGGGTACTGCTGTGGTGACTCTGAAACGCGCAACAAGCGCAGCCGAGTGATCTTTTGGTCAATCCGTCGCCACGGGCGCTGGGTTCAGAACTCGGCCCCCCGACCGGCAAGCCAAGCCTCGGTACCCCGAAGTGATCGAGTGAGTGGGCCACGATGTCCGAATTGGGTCTTGGGTGTGTGCAAACGGATAGGTCGGCACGCGGCCGTGGTCGCCAATCGTTGCAGGCGGCCGATGTCTCGCGTCGGAGCGTCCAATGACTGGCC
>NZ_SPVJ01000026.1:0-111082 GCF_004634465.1 Bradyrhizobium sp. MOS001 | reverse complement strand
TGCCGTGGCGCCGATCACGACCTTACCTCGGGCGTGGAATCTGCTCATTTGGGTAGCGTGTAGTCAGTGGGTTCGTAAGGCAAGCCCAGATGGACGCAGTCACCGGAGAAGTTCGAGCTTATCGTTGGCCTTGGGGATGCCAAGACGCTCGGTCTCGTCGTCCGCTTCTGGCCCATCAGCGAAGTGGCGACACCTTTCATTGAGGTCCGCCTGGTGAGGTAGAGCGGACTGACTTTGCTCACTCTGAGTTCTTCGCATTTTGATCCAACTGAGACATTGGCGGTCCACTGCGCAACGGCTTTGAAGCCGGTTTCAGCCCTATCCGAATATTCGTGTTAGCCGCTAAGGCTGGTGGAAGGGCTGCGCGCTCAACGTTTCGGGGTGCGCCCGCGGATGTGGTCAAAGCCTTGCTTGATTGCGGCGAAGCGCGCTTCGATCATCGGCTCAAATTCGAGGTCGGTGAAGATATATGGCAAGTCCTTTTCGACGCCTTCGCGGACGAGTTCGCCGACATAGTTGGGTTCTATGCCCTGAGAGATGCGTTCCCGGAGCATATTGATCCACTCGGCACGTGGGCCCGAAGTCGGCAAGGGAGGAAGCGCCCCCTCGAAGCGTTTGGGGAGATTGCGTCTCGAGTCCATGATTTGAGTGCGGATGATCCCTGGACACAGCACCGATACGCCAATCCCTCGGGGCGCGAGTTCACGCCGCAGGCCCTCGGACAGCGCGACAACGCCATACTTGGAGACGTTGTATGCGTTGCTCTCCCCTGAAATGAGGCCAGCGATCGAGGCTGTGGAGACGATGTGTCCACCCTCGCCATGCTGCTCGATCAACGGCCCGAAAATCTCGATCCCCCAAATGGTCGCCATCAGGTTGACGCCCAAGGTCCAGTTCCACGACGCCTCGGTCCAGGCGCCATAAGGCCCACCGCCGCCGACGCCCGCGTTGTTGACGAGGATATGCACCTTGCCATAGCGAGCAGTCGTGGCTTCGGCGGCCGCCGCGAGTTCGGCTTTGAGTGAAACGTCCGCTTTCACGCCGTCGACATCGACGTTGGTGAGCCTCAGTTGCTCGAGCGCTGCGGACAGAGCCGCTTCTTCAATGTCGCAAAGCATGACCTTCGCCCCCGCTTGGGCGAAGGCGGTCGCGATCCCCAGTCCAATGCCTGACGCTGCACCGGTCACGAACACAGTCTTTCCAGCGAGTTCCTTCACGCGCGTTCTCCCCGTGCAAGCGGATACCCTCGCGCCAAAACGCCAAGTGTACCCGGACGCCATATGACCGCGTTTTCGAGGGATTGGGAAGCGTGCCGGATCGTGGCCCATCATTGACATGGGCAACTAGGTATCAACGTCGTCTTCCATGCGCATGGCGGACGCGACAATTCAGGAGCATACATCTACTTCTGCGCTCGTGCCTTGGACGCAACGCGGCGCTTTGGGGGCGCGCTGTCACAAGCGTCGGCACCCGAGGCGTCTCCGGCAGAACGACGAGCATGAAGACCCGAGGAGAGTCACGCGTTGGCCGTGACGCGTAAGGTGTCATGGAAAGTTCGAGACGCCATCTCGACGGCGCCTCGAATCCAACCGGTCATCTGGCCATCCGTTCGAACTCCATCTGATCCGGTGACTTGCGGCTTAGCGTTACCTGCAGATATGGCGGTTGCCGTCCCACCCGAGGTAGGTGCTCGTCGCCGGATCGTAGGATCGATAACGCTCCGCGCAGGAACGTGAAGCAGTGCCATCCGCGCGAGCCATGGCGCTGTCCGCGCCTTGCGCAGGAGCTGCGCCATCCGGCAACTCGAGGCCCAGCCGACCGGCCGGCGTCAGCGTGCCGTTCAGGTTGCGATTGGGGTTCTCGGCCTCGTACGTGTCGGGATGGCTGCTCGCAAAGCCGGATTGCGCGTAGGCGGTGCTTGCGGTCAGGCCCGACAACAAAGCCACGGCAGCGAGAATTTTAAGTCCAGTCATGGTCCATCTCCATCATTGCCCGGTGCAATCGTGCTGCCGGTGCGAGAGGAGTTGGATCGACATCTGCGCTGAACAAGCTCGCTTGATCCCATGCGCGCGACCTGACGCGATCTCGTCGTTCAAATGCAGAAAGAATCGTTTGCTTGCGGAACGCAAAAGAATGGTCCACCGCCGCCATGCTCTCGTGCCCCGGGCGCAGCGCAGCGTCACCTCGACGGTGCGCTTGCGCGCGACCGGCGGGCGACGCTGGGCTAGCTGCGGCCAGCGCTGGCCGACATCGGGTCTAGGTTCAACTGAAACAGAAAGCCAGCGGGCGGTATGGACTAGCGACGTCCTGATCGCTTGAGTTCGGCAACTTTAAACCTGTTGCCGGCCTGCAGGCTGCTGCAAAACCAGTGGGCCTTGTTTCGGTTTTCGCCCAGGAACACCTTGGTTTCAACGCAACCCTCGTAGGATGTATGGGTGATGGTGTCTCGGCACGTTGGCGAGAAAGGTCCATAGTTCGTACCGCCGCCCGACTCGCTGCATCCGACCCAGGGATCTTTGCCGCTTGGGAAGCTTGATGCACAGCCACCGTTGCAGCTGCTGGCGACTTTCTCCAGGCTGGCAATCCTCCCCATCACCGAGCCCGGCGCATACGAAGGCGTGCTCGCGGTTGACGTTCGAGCGGTTGACGCAGTCCGACGCGGCGCCGTTGTGTTTGCTCCCCGCTCCGACACGTGCGGCTTTGCCACCTGTTTCGGCGCGTCGACCGTGACAGGGGGAATCGTGGCGGCGGACCCAGTCGGGATTTGCGACGCTGCCGGGGCGCACAGCAAGGCAGTTGATAAGACAGCGACGGCTGAGGGCACGACAAAGCTTGACGAGAATTTCATGAGCATGTCCTTCCCAAATTCGGGACGGAGATGCCGCCCCGGTAAATGCACGGTAACATACATTTCGGATTGGGCAACCGAGGGTTGAGGGGGCATCTGCCTATAAACGCGCCATCCACACAAAGCGTGGCCCTCGGCGGAACGGCTCTGGATTGCTCCGTCGCAAGAACTCCCCGCAACGACGGCGTGGAGAAAGAGCAGCGCGTCAACTTCGGTCTCGTGCCCCGGACGCAGCGCAGCAACGTTGCGCACTGCAGCGCGTCCGGGACACAGGAGACTTGCCGCGAGATTCCGCTGCCTGCTCGCAGCAATCGGCTCCGTGTTTTTTTGGAAACGCGCCGGCTTCGTGAAATACGCGATCAATTTGCGATCGTACAACGAGAAGCCGCGCGTTGAGAGTCGGTGAGGTGTTCACGGGCAATTGTTGTCGATCATGACCGATAGATGCAGGTCGTGAGCGACGACGTGGAGGCGTTTCACTTCTCCGAAAGCTCATCGAAGTTCCAGCGCGGTGGACCGACGAGGAAGAAAAAATGAAACAGGGGACGCCCACAATGATCGGCCTGCGACGCAGGGAATTTCTTGCTGGGACGGCCCTGCTGCTGTTCAGCGCGACGACCGTCAAAGCCGCCACAATCGCAGGGAGGTTGCCCTGGGCTCCAAATGCGGGAAATCCGCCGCCGCCAATCAAGCTTGGGCCGTGGGAGTTTTTCAACGGCGAAGAAGGCAGAGCCATGGAGGCACTCGTTGATTGCATCATCCCGCCGGATCCGGAGACGCCGGGCGGCAAGGATGCCGGCTGCGCCGTGTTCATCGACCGGCAGCTGGCTGGGCCTTACGGCCGGCAGGAGGGATTGTATGTGCGCCCACCGTTTCAGGCCGGCCTGAAGAATCAGGGCCATCAGTCGGCGAACGGTCCGGCACAGGATTATCGGGACGGTCTCGCTGCATTCGATCGTGCGTGCAAGCAGCACAGTGGTGGAAAGCCCTTCGCCGAGCTCTCCGGCGACGACAGGATCGCGCTTCTGAAGGCGGTCGACAAGGGCGAGCTCAAGCTCGACGGCGTCGACGGCAAGGCGTTCTTCACGCAACTCGTCAAGGACGCCCAGATGGGATTTTTCGCGGACCCGATCTATGGCGGGAACCGCGACATGGTCGCGTGGAAGATGATCGGCTATCCGGGCGCGCGCTACAACTATCTCGATTGGGTGAACCGCCACAACGAGCGCTTTCCGCTGCCGCCGGTTGGCATGACCGGCAACGCGCAATGGACGAGGTCGTAGCATGTCCCGAAGGCTTCCCAGGAAAGACGTCGTCATCGTCGGTTTCGGCTGGACCGGCGCGATCATGGCTAATGAGCTGACCGACGAGGGGCTCGAGGTCATCGCTTTCGAGCGCGGTCCATGGCGCGACGCGCCGACGGATTTTCCGCCGGGCTACATGCAGGACGAACTTCGTTATCGCATCCGGCACGAGCTGTTCCTGCGTCCGGACCAGCTGACGTTCACGTTCCGCAACAAGATGGACCAGACGGCGCTGCCGATCCGGAGCTGGGGCGCGTTCATGCCGCCGAACGGCGTCGGCGGCGGGGGCGTGCACTGGAATGCGGAAATGTGGCGGTTTCTCCCGTCGGATTTCGTGCTGAAGACACATCTGACCGAACGCTATGGCGCGGCGTTCCTGCCCCCGGATATGACGATCCAGGATTGGGGCGTGACCTATGACGAGCTCGAGCCGCATTACGATCGCTTTGAATATCTGTGCGGCACGTCGGGGACGGCCGGAAATCTGAGCGGCAAGATCATGGACGGCGGCAATCCGTTCGAAGGGCCGCGGTCCCGTCCTTATCCGACCCCGGCGCAGGCCCAGCCGTTCAGCCATACGCTGTTCGGGAAAGCCGCGCGCGAGCTCGGCTACAAGCCGTTCCCGCAGCCTTCGGGCAATCTCTCGCAAGCCTATACGAACCCGCTGGGCATGCGCCTTGGCCCCTGCACCTATTGTGGCTTCTGCGAGTGGTTTGGCTGCGGCAATTATTCCAAGGCCAGCCCGCAAACAACCATCCTGCCGCATCTCATTCGAAAATCGAACTTCAGCCTCCGCGACAATTCAGAGGTTGTTAGGATCAATGTCGATCGTTCAGGCAAGTGCGCTACCGGCGTGACATTCGTGGACTCGAGCGGCGAAGAATGGGAGCAGCAGGCCGACCTCGTGATCCTGTCGGCTTACACGATGTTCAACGTGCAGCTTCTTCTGCATTCGCAAGTCGGGCAGCCCTACGACCCCGTCACCAACACTGGGGTCGTCGGCCGAAACTACACCCACCAGACGATCTCGTCGGTCAATGGCTTCTTCGACAACAAGAAGTTCAACTTCAACCCGTTCATCGCATCGGGTTCGATCGGGATGTGTATCGACGAGTTCAACGGCGACAATTTCGATCACGGGCCGCATGGTTTCGTCGGCGGCGGCTATGTCGGCCAGGTGCAGACAGGTGCTCGTCCGATCGAAAGCACCCTGGTGCCGCCGGGAACGCCGGCATGGGGCGCCGACTGGAAGAAGGCGGTGAAGGACAATTATCTCAGCACGGTCAAGCCCGGCACCGGTGTGCATGGCAGCTTCTACGCCTACCGCGACATCTACCTGGATCTCGACCCCGCCTATAAGGACCGGTTCGGGCGTCCGCTGATGCGGATCACGATGGATCTCAAGGAGAACGAGATCAAGCAGAACAAGTTTCTCACCGACAAGTTCGCCGAGATCATCAAGGCGATGGGCGCTGAAAAGCTCGCCGTGCAGTATCGAACCGCGCCATACGACATAACGACCTACCAGACGACGCATCTCAACGGCGGTGCGATCATGGGGGCCGATCCCAAGACAAGCGTCCTCAACAAATATCTGCAGAGCTGGGATGTCCCGAATCTGTTCGTGATGGGGGCAAGCGCCTTTCCGCAGAACGCCGGCTACAACCCGACGCTCACGGTCGGCGCGCTCGCTTATTGGTCGGCGGCCGCGATCCGGAACCAGTACCTCAAGAATCCCGGAAGGCTGGTCGATGCGTAGGATTCCTCGCGTATGCACGCTCGTTTGCGCAGTGCTCGCTTCGGCGTCGCTGGCCGGCCGCGCGCATGCCGGCTCCGCAAACATGCAAGAGTTCACCCAGATCGAACGCGGGCGCTATCTGTCGATCCTGTCGGACTGTGCCGGCTGCCATACCGTTCCCGGCGGCAAGCCGTTTTCGGGTGGGCGGCCGATCGAAACGCCGTTCGGCAACATCATATCGCCCAATGTCACGCCCGATCTGGAAACGGGCATTGGAGCCTGGAGCGACGATCAATTCGATGCCGCGGTGAGAAAGGGTATCGGACGAACCGGCGCGCATCTCTATCCGGCCATGCCTTACAATGCGTACACCCGGATGTCGCGTGACGATGTGATGGCAATCCGGGCCTATCTGACTTCGCTGGAGCCGGTCCGAAATTCGCGCAACGCGGATACGCTTCCGTTTCCATTCAATATCCGCTCAACGATGATCGTGTGGAACGCGCTCTACTTCGCGGCAGGTGAATACAAGCCGGAACCGACCAAATCCGCCGAATGGAATCGCGGCAAGTTCATCGTCGACGGGCCGGCGCATTGCGGAGCCTGTCACACGCCGAAGACGCTGCTCGGAGGCGACCGAACCGATCAATATCTGCAGGGAGCAAATCTTCAGGGCTGGTCGGCGCCTGACATCACCAACAACCGGCGGACAGGACTGGGCAGTTGGACGGCAGACGATGTCGCGCTCTACCTCAAGACGGGGCACAATCGCGCTACCGCTGCGACAGGGCCGATGGCGGAGGCCGTCGAGCTGTCGACGTCCAGGATGAAGGATGAGGATACGAAGGCTATTGCGACGTATCTGAAATCATTGCCGGGCAACAAGGATGAGGCGAGGCTTGCCCCGGTGGGTGCGAACGTGATGGCGGCCGGAGGCGCGATCTACCGAGACCAATGTTCCGCCTGCCACGGGATCGAAGGCAAGGGCGTTCCACACCTGTTTCCCGCCCTCGCAGAGTCCACGATGGTGCAATCAAATGATCCCACAACGGCAATCCGAATGGTGCTCCGTGGTGCGCGAAGCGTCGGCACCAAGGCCGAGCCGACGGCACCCGGCATGCCGTCCTACGGCTGGCAGCTCGATGATCGCCAGGTCGCGGCGGTGCTCAGCTTTGTCAGAAATAGCTGGGGTGGTGCCGCTGCCCCGATCGATGCAGCCGAAGTGACGCGTGTTCGGTCCGACACCGCTTTCCGCAACGACTGAGCCGGCCGTCCGAGACGTGAGCCGCAAAATAAAAACGGGGCCGTGAGGCCCCGTCAAAAGTCCGTAGCTTATTCCGCGATCTTACTTGATCTTCTTACTTGATCTTGGCTTCGCGGAATTCGACGTGCTTGCGCGCGACCGGATCGTACTTCTTCTTGACCAGCTTGTCGGTCATGGTGCGCGAATTCTTCTTGGCGACGTAGTAGAAGCCGGTGTCAGCCGAGGACACGAGCTTGACCTTGATGGTGACCGCTTTGGCCATGTTCAGAACCTCAGGAATGAAGGGAATCTGGAGCCGGCCAAACGGCCCGCGTTGGCCGGCAACCTAGCCAGAAACCGCCTGATGTCAAGGTTTCGAAGCGTTTTCGAGCGAAGTGGGCACCGGTTCGCGTCAAGAAAACGCGTCAAAAACAACAACCTAGAGCCCCGAACGGGGCTCTAGAGCGGAAAACCACCCAAAACGGTCCCATTACGCCTCGAAGAACCGGTTTTTCGGCCGCGGCAGGCCCAGATTCTCCCTCAACGTGGCCCCTTCATACTCTTTGCGGAAAATCCCGCGCCGCTGCAGCTCCGGCACCACCTTGTCGACGAAATCGTCGAGGCCGGCGGGCAGGAACGGGAACATGATGTTGAAGCCGTCGGAGCCGCGCCCGACCAGCCATTCCTCCATCTGGTCGGCGATGGTCTTGGCGGTGCCGACGAAGGACAGCCCGCCATAGCCGCCGACGCGCTGGGCGAGCTGGCGCACGGTGAGCTTGTCGCGCCTGGCGAGGTCGACCATACGCTGGCGGCCGCTCTTGCTGGCGTTGGTCTCCGGAATCTCCGGCAGTTGCCCGTCCGGATCGAAGCCCGAGGCGTCCGTGCCGATGATGACCGAGAGCGAGGCGATGGCGCTGTCGTAGTGCACGCGGCTGTCGAGCAGCGCGCGCTTCTCCTTGGCCTCATCGACGCTGTCGCCGACCACGACGAAGGCGCCGGGAAGAATCTTGAGATGTTCAGGATCGCGGCCGATCTTCTCCATGCGGCCCTTGATGTCGGCATAGAGTTTCTGGCCGTCGGCGAGGGGGCCGCCGCCGGTGAACACGGCTTCCGCCGTCTCCGCCGCAAGCTGCCTGCCGTCCTCCGATGCGCCGGCCTGCACGATCACCGGCCAGCCCTGCACGGGCCGCGCGATGTTGAGGGGGCCGCGCACCTTCAGATATTTGCCGTTGTGGTCGAGCACGTGCATCTTCGCGGGATCGACGAACACGCCGCTTTCGACGTCGCGCACGAAGGCGTCGTCGGCGAAGGAATCCCAGAGGCCCGTGACCACGTCGTAGAACTCGCGGGCGCGCTTGTAGCGCTCGGCATGCTCCATGTGGTCGTCGAGGCCGAAATTCAGCGCCGCGTCCGGATTCGAGGTGGTGACGATGTTCCAGCCCGCGCGCCCGCCGCTGAGATGGTCGAGCGAGGCGAAGCGGCGCGCCACGTGGTAGGGCTCGTCAAACGTCGTCGAGCCCGTCGCGATCAGGCCGATGCGCTCGGTGACGGCGGACAGCGCCGACAGCAGCGTGAACGGCTCGAACGAGGTCACGGTGTGGCTGCGCTTGAGCGCGTTGACCGGCATGTTCAGCACGGCGAGGTGATCGGCCATGAAGAAGGCGTCGAACCTGCCGGCCTCGAGCTTCCGGATCAGCGTCTTGATATGGCTGAAGTTGAAATTGGCGTCCGGCCAGGCCCCCGGATAGCGCCAGGCGCCGGTGTGGATGCTGATCGGGCGCATGAACGCGCCAAGCTTGAGTTGCCGTTGTGCCATCGCCCCGTATCCGCTCTGGGTGTCGTTGGGGAAGACATAGGGACGCGTGGGGACTCCGCCATTGGGGGAGGCGGGAAGATTTTTTCGTTTTTTGCGACGCGCTCAGCACAATCGCGTCATTCAAGGCCGCGCGCAGCGGCAAGGGCATGACGAATGCGGCCCGCATCGAACCAATCCCGCGCTCGCCCCGACCAAGCCAGGACCCGTGAGGAGACCTTCAATGGCAGGCGCAATGACCGTGGACGGCGGCACCGTTCGCATCGACCGGCCCATGCCCTGGGTCGGCCGCCTGCTGTCGCTGCCGCTGCTGGCCGCGAGCGGTTATCTCTTGTGGAATGTCGGCCTCGGCCTGCGCCAGGATTTTTCCGGCTTCGGCCGGCTCGCCGATGATCTCGTGCCGGTGCTGGTGTTCACGGGGCTCGGACTGCTCGTCGGTATCCCCGGAATCATCCTGCTGACGTTCCGTACTTTCGTCGTGCTCAACGAGACGCTGCGCCAGATCGTCGTCACCAGGCAGTTCGGCCCGCTCAATATTCGCAAGCACCGCGATCTCGCCGACTATCACTTCATCAGCATCACCGACGACTATGATACGGATCTGACGACCTACGACGTCAATCTCTGCGGTAACAGGGGCACCGAGCCGATCACGCTTCAGAGCTTCACCAGGCGCGAGGAGGCGGACAAGCTCGCAAGCGAGATCAGCCGCGTCCTCAAGCTGCCGGCGCGCGACTATGTCGGCGCCGAGCCTGATGATTCCTGATTAGGTCCAGCCACGGCCTGTTGCTAGCCGTTGCGGAAATTGCCATCCTCGCGGCCTCACACCGCAATGGAAGGCCATGACCTCAGCGAATAATTCCATTCCCGCGCTTCGACCGCGCGGCAAGGGCCACCAATTCCTGTTGTATGGCGACTCCTGTTCGGGCGTTCCGGGTGGATTGCACGAAAAGACCTTCGCCTCGGTCAATGCGGTCGTTCAACGCCTGAGGCCGCAGCCTGAATTCGTTCTTTTCCCGGGCGATGAAATCATCGGGCTGACGCCGGATCCGGACGCACTCCGCGCGCAGTGGCGCTATTGGCTGGATACGGAAATGGCATGGCTCGACCGTGCGGCCATTCCGATGTGGCACACAACCGGCAACCACACGACCTATGATTTGATGAGCGAGGCGGTGTTTCGTGCAGTGCTCGAGCTGCCGAAAAATGGACCGCCGGGACAGGCGGGTCTCTCCTACTTCGTGCGGCGCGGCGACCTCCTGATGGTGTTCGTCAACACGCTCTGGAGCGGCCTGGGAGGTGAGGGCCATGTCGAGCTCGCGTGGCTCGAAGCGACGCTCAGAGAGCATGGCGATGCCCGGCACAAGCTCGTCCTTGGTCATCACCCGGTGTTTCCGGTCAACGGCTTTACCGGGACGTATCAGCGCGAGATCGGCCACGAATACGCTCGCCCGTTTTGGGACATCCTGGTGAACGAAAACGTGCTCGCCTATCTGTGCAGCCACATCCTCGCCTTCGATGTCCAGGCGCATCGCGGTGTCCTGCAGATCTGCACTGCGGGCGCGGGAACGGCTCACAGGATGCCGGAACGCGTCGAGTATCTGCATTGCATTCAGGTCGCGCTTGACGAGGAAGGCCTGCGTTATCAGGTGCTCGATACTGACGGCGTTGTCAGGGAGAGGATGGAATGGCCGCTACCGGATCCTGATCCCGCCAAATGGAGAGAGCTGCGGCCCGGAGATGTCGAAGCGCCGTTCAGCGGATGTGTGGAGAGCGGGCGCCGGATCGAGCTGAGGCTCGTGGGGCAAAGCGCTGCGACCGATGTCGCAGCGGCCCAGACGATTTTCACGGCTTTCGCGCCGGGTTCGATCGCGCCGTTCTGGCTTGGTCTTCGGGGACCGAGGCAAACTCTGACAGCCATCGTTGCTCGTGAGCCGGGGCGAAGCCCAACCTATTGGTTTGGACCTGATCTTCCGGCGGGCGAGGGTTTCGATATTCACGTCGCGATCTACCCGGATATGGGCCCCGGCGGTCTCTTGTACCGCGATCACGGCTCCCCGCGTTGGTCGTCCTTCACCTCTGCGACGGCGCGAGGGTTGGAGCAGCTTGTGTGGCCGCAGCAATGGGCGATCGGCCACGGACAAGGTGGCAGCGAAGACCGCGCCTTCAGAGGTGCCGCGCTGAGTTTGCTGATCGCGTGAACGAGCCTGGGGAGTTCGGTGGCCGGATCAGCTCAAAATATCCTTCTGCATCTTGCCGCCGTAGAAATGGAAGAACGGCACCGGCGCATCGTGGCGGAGCGGGCCGGTGGCAAGGCGGGTGTCGAGCTCGTTGAGCACGTTGCGTGTCATCGGATGCAGATCGGCGAGCGGCTTTGAGCCGAGCTCGACCCAGACCAGCTCGACCAGCTCGGCATCCGCATGGATCACCCCCTCGACGCGGTGGGTGATCGCGGAGGCGTCCGCGGTGAAGAAGCGGGTATCGAACCGCTTGACGCGGCCGGGCGGGGTGATGGCGCGTGCGATCAGGAACAGGCTTGAGGGGTCGGGCAGCAGGCCCGCATCCGCGAACGGCTTCCAGGCACCCTCGAGTTTTGCTTTCCCCTCGGTCTTGCGTCCGAGGCAGAGGCCGGTCTCTTCGCAGGCCTCGCGGATTGCGGCAATCGCCAGCGACTTTGCGCGCGAGGCCGGAGTCTTCGGGCTGCCCTTGGCGAGATTGGCTTCCAGCTCGGCGGTGATGGGTGCAGCACACGGCACGCGGTAATCGTCCTTGTCGACGCGGCCGCCGGGGAAGACGAACTTTCCGGGCATGAAGACCACCTTGTCGTGGCGCTTGCCGACCAGGACTTTTGGAATGTTGCCGCTACGATCGACCAGGATCAGGGTTGCCGCATCGCGGGGGCGGAAATAGGGATGATGGTCGGCTTCCTTGCCCTCGTGGATCTTGGCCTTCTCGGCTCCCTGCGACGTATCCGTCATGTCCTCACCCAAACCGCTTTTTGATTATTTGCTTAGACCGGCGGAATACCATCCGGAGGGTTGTCGTCAAAGCCGTGCATGCGCAGAGCCCATTGCAAGCCGACGACAGCTCCCTTGACCGGCTGGAGCAGCGCGAGCGAGGCGACGAAGGTGAAGGGCAGATAGGCCGCGAAGCTGAGCCAGACCGGCGTGGTGTAATTGGTCTCGATCCAGAGGATCGTGGGCACCACGATGTGGCCGACGATGACGATCACGAGATAGGCCGGCAGATCGTCGGCGCGATGCGGCGTGAAGTCGAGGCCGCAGACCGAGCAATTGTCCGCGGTTTTGAGAAAGGCGCGGAACAGCTTGCCCTCGCCGCAGCGCGGGCAGCGGCTGCGGAAACCGCGCTTCATGGCCGTCCAGACGTCGCGCTTCTCGACGAGACCGGTCTCGCGCGTCCAGATCTTTGGGGCCGTGCTCGTCGTCACCATGCCTTGCCCTTCTGGCCCTTGCCTTTCCCTTTGGCTTTCTTGCCCTTGCCGGGCTTCTTCTGTTTCGCCGCCTTATGTTTCTTCGCTGGACTGCGTCCGGGATGCGCCTTGAACGAAGGGCGGCGTTGCGGACCGGATGGCCTGCGGCCGCGCGGCGCGGTCTCGCCGGTCGACGACAGCAGCTCGAAGCGTAGCGCGCCTGCGATGGGAGCTGCTTCTATCAGACGGACGTCAACGACGTCACCCAGCTGATGCATGGTGCCGCTGCGCGTGCCGACGAGCGCGTGCCGGCTCTCGTCATAGTTGAAATATTCCGTGCCGAGGGATCGGATCGGGATCAGGCCGTCGGCGCCGGTCTCGGCGAGCTTGACGAACAGGCCGGCGCGCGTGACGCCGGAGACGCGGCCCTGGAAACTCGCGCCGATGCGGTCGGCGAGGTGATGGGCGATCAGCCGGTCGACGGTCTCGCGCTCCGCCTTCATCGCGCGCCGTTCGGTCACCGAGATGTGGGCTGCGACCTCGCCAAGGCTTTCCGGCGTCTCGCTGTCGGGCAGGGCGCCTTCGCCGAGGCCGAGCGCGCGGACCAGCGCGCGGTGCACGACGAGGTCGGCATAGCGGCGGATCGGCGAGGTGAAATGCGCGTAGCGGCGCAGGTTCAGGCCGAAATGACCGTAATTCTCGGCGGAATATTCGGCCTGTGCCTGCGCGCGCAGCACGACCTCGCTCACCAGCGGGAAGTGGTCGTGGCCTTCGAGCTGCGCCAGCACGCGGTTGAACAAAGCCGGGCGCAGCGCGCCGCCTTTCGCGAACGGAACGTCCAGCGTCTCCAGAAACTCCGCGAGCGCGTGGACCTTCTCCAGCGTCGGCTCGTCATGCACGCGGTAGATCAGCGGGAGAGACTTCTTCTCCAGCATCTCGGCCGCCGCGACGTTGGCGAGGATCATGAACTCCTCGATCAGCTTGTGCGCATCGAGACGTTCAGGCACGACGACGCGATCGACCGTGCCGTCGCTCTTCAAGAGGATCTTGCGCTCGGGCAGATCGAGATTGAGCGGATCGCGCTCGTCGCGGGCGCGCTTGGCGCAGGCATAGGCGGCATAGAGCGGCCTCAGGATCGGATCGAGCAGGGGTCCGGTGGTGTCGTCGGGCCGGCCGTCGATCGCGGCCTGCGCCTGGGCGTAGTTTAGCTTCGCCGCCGAGCGCATCAGGATGCGGTGGAAGCTGTGCGAGCGCTTGCGACCATCGGAGCCGAGCACCATGCGCACTGCGAGCGCGCCGCGCGGCTCGCCGGGCACCAGCGAACATAGATTGTTGGAGATGCGCTCGGGCAGCATCGGCACGACGCGGTCCGGGAAATAGACCGAGTTGCCGCGATCGAGCGCGTCGCGGTCGAGCGCGGTGCCCGGCCGCACGTAGAAGCTGACATCGGCGATGGCGACATCGACGATGAAGCCACCTCTGTTGTTCGGATCAGGATCGGGCTGCGCATGCACCGCGTCGTCGTGATCCTTCGCATCCGGGGGATCGATGGTGACGAGCGGCACGTCGCGCCAGTCTTCACGTCCCTTCAGATTGGCCGGCTCTGCCGCTTCGGCTTCACGCTCTGCCGCGGGCCGGAACTGCAGGGGGATGTCGTGCGCGTAGATCGCGATCAGGCTGATCGCCTTCTCCGACTTGACCGAGCCGAGCTTCTCCTTGACCCGGCCCGAGGCCAGCCCAAAGCTGCGGGTGCGGACGATGTCGACGCTGACGAGGTCGCCGTCCCGGGCGCCGTGCGTGTCGGCTGCGGCGATGTTCAGCTCGCGGTCGGCAGACTTCTTGTCGACCGGGACCAGCCGTCCGCCGCCTTCGGGAAGCTCGCGGAACACGCCGAGGATGCGGCTCTTCGTCTTGTCGAAAACCTTGATGATGTGGCCGCGATAGGCCGGGCCTTCGTTCTCGTCCGAGCGCTCGACGCGCAGCAGCGCGCGATCGCCGACACCGGCGGCGGTGCCGGGCTTCGGCCGGCGCGGCATTACGATGAGGATTTTCGGCGGCTCGCCGCTTTCGACCTCGTCCCATTCGGTGGGGGAGGCGATCAGCTCGCCGTCACTGTCACGGCCGGTGATGTCGGCGACCAGCGTCGACGGGAGCGCGTCCGGCTCGGAAACCTTGTGGCGTTTTTTCTTGATGGTGCCGTCGTCGGCGAGCTCGCGCAGCATGCGCTTGAGCTCGATGCGATCGGCGTTCTTCAGGCCGAACTCGCGCGCAATTTCGCGGGTCCCGACCTTTCCGGGATTTGCCTTGATGAAGGCGACGATGGCGCTCCGGTCGGGAAAGCCATGGTCATTCTTGCGTTTCACTTAACCTCTAATTCTTGATCTAGGTCTTGCCGGCACTCTTCTTGGCCGGAGCCTTGGGGGCGGCGGCCTTGGTCGGCGACGTTTTTGCGGTCGACGACACGGCGGCGCGCGCCTTGCTGGTGGATTCGGATTTGGGTTTGGCCGCCTTCTTCGCGGCCGGTTTCTTCGGCTTCGGCGCGGCGTCATCGCCGTCGGTGGCCTTCGCCGCAGCCTTCTTGGCCTTGGCCGGCTTCGCGGCTTTCTTCGCCTTGGTCTTGCCGCCGCCCTTGGCCGCGCGCTCGTCGATCAGCGCGATCGCCTGCGGCAGCGTGACGGTGTCCTTTTCGAACTCGGCCGGGATCGTCGCGTTGACGCCGCCTGCCGTGACATAGGCGCCGTAACGGCCGCTCTTCACCGTGACAGTGCCCAGCGTCGGATGATCGCCGATCGCCTTGCCGGGGTCGGCGCCGAAGCGGCGGCTCGGGCCCTTGGCGATCTTTTCCGCGATCAGCGTCACCGCGCGGTTGAGGCCGATATCGAAGACCTCGTCGCCGCTCTCCAGGCTGGCGTAGGTCTTCTCGTGCTTCACGAACGGCCCGAAGCGGCCGAGACCCGCCGTGATCGGCTGACCGGTCTCCGGATGCTTGCCGATCTCGCGCGGCAGCGACAACAGCTTCAGCGCAAGCTCGAGCTCGACGTCGCCCGGCGAGGTGCCCTTCGGGATGCCCGCGCGCTTCGGCTTCTCGCCTTCCTCATAATCCTTCTGCTCGCCGAGCTGGATGTAGGGCCCAAAGCGGCCGGCCTTGACCCAGACATCGCGACCGGTGTCGGGGTCCTGGCCGAGCGAACGGTCGGCGGTGGTCTCGCTGTCGGCGGCGAGCTGGCGGGTGTAGCGGCATTCCGGATAGTTCGAGCAGCCGACGAAGGCGCCGAACTTGCCGGCCTTGAGATTCAGCCTGCCGTTGCCGCAACTCGGGCACTGCCTGATATCGCCGCCATCGGCGCGGGGCGGATAGATGTGCTGGCCCAGCATGTCGTCGAGCACGTCGAGCACCTGAGCGACGCGCAGATCCTTGATCTCGTCGACGGCGCCGATGAAGCCGGTCCAGAAGTCCTTCAGCACCTGCTGCCAGGAGATCTCGTTGTTGGAGATGCGGTCGAGCTGCTCCTCCAGATTTGCGGTGAAGTCATATTCGACGTAGCGGCTGAAGAAGCTTTCGAGGAAGGCGACCACGACGCGGCCCTTGTCCTCGCCGTGCAGGCGCTTCTTCTCCAGCTTGACGTAGCCGCGGTCCTTCAGGACCTGGAGGATCGAGGCATAGGTCGAGGGACGGCCGATGCCGAGCTCTTCCATGCGCTTGACCAGCGAGGCCTCCGAGAAGCGCGGCGGCGGCTCGGTGAAGTGCTGGGTGACGGCGAGCGACTGCCGCTTCAAGCCGTCGCCCGCACTCATGGCGGGCAGGCGGCGCGAATCGTCGTCTTCCTCGTCGTCGCGGCCTTCCTGGTAGAGCGCGAGGAATCCGTCGAACTTGACGACCTGACCCGTCGCCCGCAGCTCCAGCGTGCGGCCGCCGGCCTTCGCGGTGATGTCGACAGTGGTGCGCTCGAGCTCGGCCGATTCCATCTGGCTCGCGATGGTGCGCTTCCAGATCAGCTCATAGAGTCGCGCCTGGTCGGCATCGAGCTTGCGGCTCATGCTGTCGGGGCGGCGCGACATGTCGGTCGGGCGGATCGCTTCATGCGCTTCCTGGGCGTTCTTGGCCTTGGCCTGATACTGGCGCGGGGCCTCCGGCACATAGGCGTTGCCGTAATCCTCGCCGATCACCTTGCGCGCCTGGGTGATCGCGGACGGATCGATCTGCACGCCGTCGGTACGCATATAAGTAATGAGTCCGGTGGTCTCGCCGCCGATGTCGATGCCTTCATAAAGGCGCTGGGCGATGCGCATCGTGTGCGCCGGCGCAAAACCGTATTTGCGGCTGGCTTCCTGCTGCAGCGTCGAGGTGGTGAAAGGGGCCTGCGGATTGCGCCGGGCCGGCTTCGCATCAACCGCGGTCACGGCATAGGCGGCTGCTTCCAGCGCCTTCTTGAAGTCTTCGGCTTCCGCGCCGCTGCCGACGTCGAGCCGCTGGATCTTCTTGCCGTCGGCGCCGACGAGCCGCGCCTCGAAGGCGTCGCCGCGCGGCGTCAGCAGGGTCGCGATCAGCGACCAGTATTCGCGCGGCACGAACTTTTCGATTTCGAGCTCGCGGTCGCAGACCAGCCGCAGCGCCACCGACTGCACGCGGCCGGCCGAGCGGGCGCCCGGCAGCTTGCGCCACAGCACGGGGGAGAGGGTGAAGCCGACCAGATAGTCCAGCGCCCGACGCGCCATGTAGGCGTCGACCAGCGCGCCGTCGATCTGGCGCGGATTCTTCATCGCATCCGTGACGGCCTGCTTGGTGATGGCGTTGAACACCACGCGCTCGATCTTCTGATCCTTCAGCGCGCGCTTTTCCTTCAGCACCTCCAGCACGTGCCAGGAGATGGCCTCGCCCTCGCGATCAGGGTCGGTGGCGAGAATCAAGCGGTCGGCGTTCTTCAGGGACTTGGCGATATCGTTGAGCCGGCCGGCCGCCTTGGGGTCGACCTCCCAGATCATCTTGAAATTTGCGTCCGGATCGACGGAACCGTTCTTCGCCGGGAGGTCGCGGACATGGCCGAACGAGGCCAGAACCTCGTAGGACGAGCCCAGATACTTGTTGATCGTCTTGGCTTTCGCCGGCGACTCCACAATGACGATATTCATGTAGTTCCAGTAACTTACGGGGAAATTACGAGCCGGTTTCGATGAGATTCGGATCGGCCGTTTCGACCCGAACATGGGTGGTGAGGCCCTCGCTGTCAAATCGAGGGGTGTTGAAAGCACCTCAAATGGGAAAAGTTTCATATCGAGAAAGTTGCAAAATACCACCTTGGAGTTGCGGTCAATGTCGGCGTAGAGTCGCCCGGGGCATGGATTCGGGTGGGGTCTGGTGACTAAGCCAGGAAAGAAACGGGCGCGCGCCGCATCAGGCGCGCCGGGGGGCTCGCGCGGTGAGGAACCAGGGGAGGGCGGCGTCGATGAGGCCGTCGCCTTCATCGCCGAGCAGGTCGGGGCGTTGCGCAAGCTCGCCGAGCGCCACAAGCTCGATGTGCTGCATTATCTCCTGGGCATGACCAAGCTGGAGGCCGACGAGCACCTGCGGCTGCGGAGCAAGCGCAAGCTGTCGTAGCGGCGCTCACCGTCCAATCCGTCATCCTGAGGTGCTCGCGTAGCGAGCCTCGAAGGATGAGCGGCCGAGATGCCGCAGCCGGGCCGTCGCCCTTCGAGGGCCGCTGAAGAAGCGGCCACCTCAGGGTGACGGCGATACATGGAGGCGCGCCGCATCAACGTCGTCATTGCGAGCGCAGCGAAGCAATCCAGAGTCTTTCCGCAGAGGGATTCTGGATTGCTTCGCTGCGCTCGCAATGACAAGGGGATCAGCCGCTACGGCCCGCCATTCTCGCCAGTCGCCGGCCGAGATATTCGGCCGTGCTGAGGTCGCTCTGCGGTAGCGAGGCGTCGACCAAGTGTGTCGCCAGGCCAAGCTGACTACCTAGACGATTCCGGCCACTCAGATCCTCCCCACCCGGAATATCCAGTCCGCACCAGAGCATGCCGTGCTGCGCGGCGAGAATGGAGAAGTAGGTCAATGTGTGGAGTTGATCGCCGCTTGCGCAGGCGCCCGTGGTGAACCCGGCTGCGATCTTGTTGGCCCGTCTTTGCTGGCTCCATCTGTCGCTCGAGGCGTCCGCAAAAGCTTTGAATTGGGCCGCAGGTCCGCCCATGTAGGTGGGACTGCCAAATGCAACGGCGCTAGCGCCGTCAATCGTTTCCAGGAACCTCTCATTCTGAAACCGGCCTGACATGATGTCGCCGCCTGTGATTCGGCAAAGCGCGACGTCTGCCATGCCATCCGCTCCGCGCGCCAACGCATGCGCCAGCTTCTCAGTGGTGCAGGAGATGGAAAAATAGACGATAGCGAGCAGGGGCATGGCGGTGCCACTTTGGGGTGTTCAGCCATCTTTGACGCCGTCGATATTTTGTACAAGTCCCCCCAACGCAGTCATTGCGAGCGCAGCGAAGCAATCCAGAATCCCTCCGCGGTGAAATCCTGGATTGCTTCGCTGCGCTCGCAATGACGGTGTGGTGGCAGCGTGCCGCGATCAGGCTGACCGCCGCCGCGGTGCCGGTCGGGGCTTCAGTGTGATGTCGGCCAGGCTGAGCAACCGTCCATCCTCGGCGTGCAGCTCGAGCTTCTTCACCGGGCGGCCTTTGACGCGATCGACCATGACGGTGTCGATCTCCTCGGGCGTGTCGTCGAACTCCTCGCTCCATTGCCGGAGCGCGACCAGGATCGGGAAGAGGCCAAGTCCCTTCGGCGTCAGCACATACTCCTGGTAGGCGCTGCCATCGGAGGCGGGGGCGGTCGCCAGGATGCCGTGTTCGAGCATTGAGCGCAGGCGCGCCGACAAGATGTTCTTGGCCATGCCGAGCTTGCCCTGAAACTCGCCGAAGCGGCGCACACCGAGCATCGCTTCGCGGATGATCAGCAGCGTCCACCAGTCGCCGATCGCCTCCAGCGACCGCGCGACCGGGCAGCCGTCACCCTCAAAACTCGTTCGTTTCACCATCGTCTGAGGTCCCCTCACATTCGCACGATGTCGGCGCCAATCACGCGCTTGTGTGGTTGCATCATAAAACCATCCGCCTAGATTGCAACATGGTTTCATAATGAAACTATTGGAGAGGCGAGCATGAGACTGAGCGGCAAGACGGCACTCATCACCGGCGGCAACAGCGGAATTGGATTGGCAACGGCAAAGCTGTTCGTGGCCGAGGGCGCGAAGGTGATCATCACCGGGCGCAACAAGGAGACGCTGGAGGCCGCGGCAAAGGAACTCGGGCCGAACGGGCTCGCGCTGGTTGCGGACGCGACCGACGTCGCCGCGACTGAAGCGGCGATCAAGAAGGGCACCGAAAAATTCGGCAAGCTCGATATCGTGTTCGCGAATGCCGGCATCCCCGGCAGCACGCCGCTGGGCTCGACGACGCTGGATGTCTTTGAGAAGGTGATCAGCACCAACCTCACCGGCGTGTTCTTCACGGTGCAGTCGGCGCTGCCCTATATCAACGACAACGCCTCGATCATCCTCAACGGTTCGGTGATCTCCGTGCTCGGCGTTCCCGGCTACTCCGCTTACGGGGCCGCCAAGGCCGGCGTGCGCGCGCTGGCGCGGATCATGGCCTCGGAACTGTCGCCGCGCGGCATCCGCGTCAACGTCGTTGCGCCCGGCGCGACCCGCACGCCGATCTGGGGCGCCGCGATCGCAACGCCTGAAGCGGAGAAGGCGTTCGAGAAGCGCCTTGGACTATCCACGCCGCTCGGCCGCATTGCTGAACCGGATCACATCTCGAAGACGGTGCTGTTCCTCGCCTCCGACGATGCCGGGCACATCCAGGGCCAGGAGATCTTCGTCGATGGTGGCGCGGTTGCCTCTCCCGCGGGCGCACCGATCTATCGCGGCTGATCAACGTTTGCGAAAATTGAATCGGTCGGCGCGACGACATCGGTTGCGCCGGCCGGTTCCTGCACCTCGGTGGCTGTATTCCTCTGAACCTTCCGTGAGGCGTTGAACCTTCGCTTGCGCTGCCAAGACCCTTTTGCGGGCAGGGTCATAAGACTCACTTTCAGGGAGCCCGCGATGTCAAAAGCAGCTCGTATTTCTTCGTCGATTTCAGAACCACGTATTTACACCGAACATTCCGCCATTCCAGCCAAGCACTCCGATACGTCCGAGTTCATCGGGGTGGCACTTTTCTCAGGCATCGGGCTTTTCATTTCGCTCGTCGCCGTCATTCTTGGCGTTCAGGGCGCCTGGTTTTAGCGCTGTCGAATTCTCAGCCGCCGCCGGGCTCCGGCAGCGGCTGGTGTCGGCGTAAGTCTTACGCCGCCTGCAGGCTGGTGGCAGCCTGAAGCGCTCCGGCCAGCGCTTTCTCACGATGCTCAGGGCCAACCTGGATGCCGTCGGCGACGATGAATTCGGGGCTCGTGATGCCCATGAACGCGAACACGCCACGCAAATAGGTTTCGAGGTGCTCGAGCGAGGCGGCCGGCGTGCCCGGGCCGTAATAGCCGCCGCGCGAGATCGCCACGATCACGCGCTTGTTGCCGGCAAGGCCCTGCGGGCCGTTCGCGTCGTATCTGAACGTTTTCCCCGCCACCAGGACGCGGTCGATCCAGGCCTTGAGCTGGCTCGGGATCGTAAAATTGTACATGGGCGCGCCGATCACGACGATATCGGCATCGAGGAACTCGTTGAGCACGGCCGCGCTCGCGGCCAGGTCGGGACCGAGTTCCGCCGGCGCCGGCGCGCCTTGCGCGGCCGCAAGGTGCGAGCCGGAGAGGTGGGCGAGCGGAATCTGCGTCAAATCGCGGTAGACGAGGTCGAGCGACGGCGTCGCCTGCCTGAGACGGTCGACGATGGCGGCGGAAACCTGCCGTGAGACGGAGTGGGGGCCGAGCACGCTGGAGTCGATATGGAGGAGTTTCATTGGGGTTCACCTATGGTATAGATTTGTAACCCGCACTACATGAGTGACTGTCAAATTCCCCGCAAGAACGCACTTTTTTGAGCCATGGGCACATCTTTGAGACCTGCACACACCGATTTTCCTGCTCCCCAGATGCCGGATCGCGACCACGCGGACTGCCGCGGGGTCGCCTCGATCCTGGCGCGCGTCGGCGACAAATGGAGCGTGTTCGTCATCATGATGCTGAGCGACGGGCCCAAGCGCTTCAACGAGCTGAAGCGGATGATCAACGGCATCTCGCAGCGGATGCTGACCTTGACCCTGCGCGGGCTGGAGCGCGACGGCCTCGTCACGCGCACGATCTTCCCGACCATTCCGCCGCGCGTGGACTATGAGCTGACCGATCTTGGCCGCGGGCTCCAGCAGCCCGTGATGGCGCTTGGGCTATGGGCGAAGGAGCACCAGGCGCAGATCGCGGCGGCACGCACGCGGTTCGATGAGCGCAACGACACCTAGAGAAGAGAAACGAGACCGCCGCCGTGGCGTTCGAGGCGGCCCGCAAGCTCGAGCTCCAGCAGCACGGTGCGGACGATCGCGGGCGAGGCGCCGGACATCCGCACGAGATCGTCGATCGAGATGGGGGCAGGGCCGAGCAGGCCGGTGATCTGGTCGCGGTCGTGTGATTGCGGGTCGCTCTCGAACGGTTCGCTATCGGGCTCGCTCGCCGGATGCATCAGCGGCCGCTCCATGATCGGTGCGACAGCGTTGATGATGTCGGCGGCTTCGGTGACGAGCGTTGCGCCCTGCTTGATCAGATCGTTGGTGCCGGCGGCGCGCGGGTCGAGCGGCGAGCCGGGCACCGCGAATACCTCGCGGCCCTGTTCGGCCGCCATGCGCGCGGTGATCAGCGAGCCCGAGCGGTGCGCCGCCTCGACCACGACCACGCCGAGGGCTGCGCCCGAGATCAGCCGGTTGCGGCGGGGGAAGTCGCGGGCGCGCGGCTCGTGGCCGAGCGGCATCTCGGAAATCGCAGCGCCCGCGTGATCGAGGATCGAGGCGAGCAGGTCGCCATGCTCGGGCGGATAGATGCAATCATGTCCGCCGGCGAGCACCGCGATGGTGCCGCTCTCGACACTGGCGCGGTGTGCGGCCTGATCGACGCCGCGGGCGAGCCCCGAGATGACGATGAAGCCAGCTTCGCCAAGCTCACGGGCCAACTGACCGGCGAATTTCAGTCCCGCGCCAGAGGCATTGCGCGAGCCGAGATCGCGATCATCGGACGCATCGGCGTCGTGGTGTCGCCGCGTACGGCGAGCAGCGGCGGCGGATCGTCGAGCGTGGCGAGCCGCGATGGATAGCCGTCCTCACCGGGCGCGAGCCAAGCTATGCCGAACTTGCGGCTCGCGGCGAGCTCGGCCTTCGCCTCGTCCACGCTACAGATGCGCCCCGATCGCTGAGCGCCGCCGCGGCGCGCCAGATCCGGCAGGCGCTCCAGTGCGGCGCGCGGGCTGCCGAAATGATCGACCAGCGATTTGAAGGTGCGCGGCCCGACATTGTCGGAGCGGATCAACCGCAGGCGGTCGAACCGTTCAGCCTCGGTCAGCTCAACGCTCGGATTGATGGCGTCCACGGCGTCTCCTTGTGGGAGCAGCATGGAACAACCTGAGGGCGTGGGCAACAGTGGCGTGTGGTTGTTTCTATCGCCCCAATCATGGGCGGAGGAGGAATGGAGCAACGCGCTGCCTCATTCCTCAAGGCTTTTGCTATTCGATGACCTCGTCCGCGCGCACCTGCAACGACTGCGGTATCTCGAGGCCGAGCGCCTTGGCGGTCTTCAAGTTGATGACCGTCTTAAACAGCGTCGGCTGCTCGATGGGGATGTCGGCCGGGTTCGCGCCCTTCAATATCTTGTCAACGAAAACAGTGGCGCGGCGAAACATGGAGGTGAAGTCTACCCCGTACCCTACCAGTGCGCCCCCCCGGGACGCGACGATGGGTGCGGCAATCGATGGCACGCGGCACTTGTCGACAATCGCCGCGACCAACGCCGAATTGGTGACAAACGCATTGGCGTCCGTGATGACGAGACCGTCCATGGCGGTGGAGCCGAAGATTGATAGCGCGTTGTCGAGGTCGCCGGGGACGTCAAGCTCGATCGGTCGCAGCTCAACCTTCATTGCCCGCGCGGCGTTCGTCATGGCACTCATGGTGCCGTTGTTCAGGGGGTTGCCTCGCTGCATGAGCACCCCTGCGCGGGTCATCGAGGGAGCTATGCTCGCAAGAACCTCTAACCGCTTCGCAGCTAGTTCTGTAAGGAAAAAGGTCTGTCCCGTAATGTTGCCACCGGGATGAGCCATGCTGGCTGCAAGGCCCAAGGTCACCAGATCGGGACCCACGATCATCACGGTTGGAATTGTGGTCGTCGCACGGTGCGCGGCAAGAACCCCGGGAAATGTGGCTGTCACGAGAACGTCGACGCCGAGGGCGACCAGTTCAGCAGCCAGCGCCGGAAGCCGGTTATCGTCGCCGTCGGCGTCGCGATATTCAACGTGGACGTTCTCGCCCTCAACCCAACCGAGACCGCGAAGCGCAACGAGGAACGCGTCGACCTCCGAATTTCGCGGTGGGGGGAGGAAAAGGCCGATCCGCGAGACGCGCTTCACTTGCTGAGCGCGTGCGGCCGTTGCCCACGCCAACGCCCCGCCAGCCAAAGTGATGAATCCGCGTCGTTTCATAGCACCGCTAAATCGCTTATCCTCTGGCAGAGAGTAAGCATTTTTCGACATTGGTCCAGCCGCGTCAATGAACAGGTTGGGTCAGAAGGCGCACAGCCTAAGCCGAGACGGCGTGAGCGTCCAACAGTCCGGCAATTCGAATCTCATCGCCTTGATTGTCGGGGCAATTTAGAACTAACGCAAAGGTTGCGGCGTTTCCGCGTTAGTGCCACGCGGCCCGACATTGTCAGAGCGGATCAGCCGCAGGCGGTCGATCCGCTCAGCCTCGGTCAGCTCAACGCTCGGATTGATGGCGTCCACGGCGTCTCCTTATGGAGGCAACATGGAACAACCTGAGGGCGTGGGCAACAGCTGCGTGCGCTTGATCGGGCTTCAAGGGCGCTGCCGGAAGACCCGACGTGGTCGACGGGTCTTCCGCAAGGTCGTCTTATCAACGCGCGTGCGCCGCCTGAGCGACAGCGACGCCGCTCCGCGAGACGCGAGCGTCAAGGCTGAGCGCACCGGCACCGAAGGCAAAGATCTGGAGCAGGCCGCCTGCCATCATCACGTTCTTGAGGAAATGGATCATCTGATTCTGGTCGGCAAAGTTGTTGTGGAACGAGACTGCCGCGGCCAGCGAGAATATGGCGAGCGCCAGCGCGACCGAGCGGGCTTGATAGCCCGCGATCAGCAGGAGACCGCCACCGAGCTCGACGAGAACTGCGATCGCATATGCCAACGGGGGCACCGGCAATCCCGCAGCGGCGATGTAAGCGGTCGTCGCACCATAAGCGGTGAGCTTGCTGAAGCCACTCATTGCAAACGGGAGGCCGATCAGCAGGCGGCCAACGAGGGAAGCATAACGGGTCGTATCCATGGTCATCGCTCCTGTGCTTGGTTGAGGTCCGACGGCGGTGACGCACCAGGCGTTTGTGGTTCGTAGAGAGTGCGCGCCGCAGGGCCCTGCGTCGTGACCTCACACTGGCTCGATTGAATCGCGATAAAAATAGAAATAATTGAAAGATACTGTTTCCATTTTTGATCTCATCCGCGCGGCGCCCGCGGACGCGGATGCTCTGGTCGAGCCGCTGGTCCCGGTCGACTGCACGCATGGATCGACCGCGTCCACGTGCGCTTGCGCGACCTCGTCCCGATGCTAAAAGCGATGGCAATAAGAAGGGTATTGCCATGATCTCACTCGCCGACCTCCAGCGCCGCATCGAAGCGGGCGAGCTTTCGCCCGATGACGCCATCGCCCAGTCGCACGCGGCGATCGAGGCCAGGGAGAAGGACGTCCACGCCTTCGTCCGTCACGACAAATCCGTGAAGGCGCAAGCCTCCGGCCCGCTGCGCGGCATCGCCGTCGGCATCAAGGACATCATCGACACCGCCAACATGCCGACCGAGATGGGCTCGGAGATCTATCGCGGCTGGCAGCCGCGCTCGGACGCGCCGGTCGTGATGATGCTGAAGCGGGCAGGCGCCACCATCATCGGCAAGACCACCACCACGGCGTTCGCCTCGCGCGATCCGACCCCGACGCTCAATCCGCACAATCTCGGCCATACGCCGGGCGGCTCGTCCTCGGGCTCGGCTGCGGCCGTCGGCGCCGGCATGATTCCGCTGGCGCTCGGCACCCAGACCGGCGGATCGGTGATCCGGCCCGCCGCCTATTGCGGGGCTGCCGCGATCAAGCCGTCGTTCCGGATGCTGCCGACCATCGGCGTGAAGTGCTATTCGTGGGCGCTCGACACGGTCGGCCTGTTCGGCAGCCGTGCGGAGGATCTTGCGCGCGGACTGCTGGCGATCACCGGCCGCACTGAATTCGATGGCATCGCCGCGGCCAAGGCGCCGCGCATCGGCGTGGTGAGGCAGGAGTTTGCCGAGGCCGTGGAGCCGGCGGCGGAAGAGGGCTTGCAGGCTGCGATCAAGGCGGCCGAGAAGGCCGGCGCCAGTGTCAAGACCATCGATCTGCCGGAGTCGGTGCAGGAAGCCTGGCGCATCCATCCGATCATCCAGGATTTCGAGGCGCATCGCGCGTTGGCGTGGGAGTTTTCGGAGCATCATGACGAGATCGCGCCGATGCTGCGTGCCAGCCTCGATGACACCGTCGGCTTGACGCCGAAGCAGTATGACGACGCGCGTCGGATCGCCCGCCGTGGCCGCCGCGAGCTCGGCGAGCTGTTCGAGGGTTTTGACGTGCTGCTGACCTATTCGGCGCCGGGCACCGCGCCGGCCAAGGAGCTCGCCTCGACCGGCTCGCCCCGCTACAACCGGCTCTGGACGCTGATGGGCAATCCTTGCGTCAACGTGCCGGTGCTGAAGGTCGGCGGCCTGCCGATCGGCGTCCAGGTGATCGCGCGCTTCGGCAACGATCCGGGCGCGCTTGCGGCGGCATGGTTCCTGGAGGACGCGCTGGCGAAATCAGGCTAGCGCCGGCTCAGCGGCGGGCAGCGCGCGTTCGGCCTCGGTGCCTGTCGCGCCTTGTCCGAGCCAGCGCTCGGCGGCCTCGCGGCCACTCCGGTGCAGCGTACGAATGAAGCCGCGGCCGAGATCGGTGGATGAGCGCTGCGCCAGGCCCTCAATGGAGTCTTCGGCCGCGATCCTGGAGAGCCGCAGCGAAGGTGCGGCGGTGGCTCGCGCCCATTCCAGTGCCGCGATCTCGGCGTTGAGGGCGGCGTTGGCTGCGATCTGGTCGAGCCTGCGGTCGATCGCGGCGAGCGTGATCGGCACGTAGCTGTCGCGCGTGGGCGTGACCTGGACGAGCAGCAGATCGGAGGCTGTCGATTCCTGCGCCAGGCGCACCAGCGGCGGATTGCCGCCAATGCCGCCATCCCAATAGGCCTCGCCGTCGATCTCGACGGCGCAGTGAACCAAAGGCGGGCAGGTCGAGGCCAGCGCGACGTCGGCGGTAATGCAATCGTTGCGGAAGATCTGCTGCTGCCCATCGCGGATCCGCGTCGCGGCGATCAGCAGTTTTGGGCAGGCCGCGTCGCGCAAGGCGGCAAAATCGATGTCGCGCGATAGCGCCAGCCGCAGCGGATCGAGATCGAACGGATCGAACTGGCCGGAGCGCAGCGTCGGACCGAACGCGACCGAGCTTCCCGCCGGCGAGAATCCGCCGACCAGCATCAAGGAGCGGAACGAGGCCTCGTGCATCAGGCGGGCCCAGAACCGGTTCAACCGCGAATGGGCGCCTTCGCGTCCGCCTTCGGCAAGGCCGGAGGCGACCAGCAGCGCATTGATGGCGCCGGCACTGGCGCCGCTGATGGTGTCGATCTGGATGGTCGGGTGTTCCAGCAACCGCTCCAGCACGCCCCAGGTGAAGGCCGCAAAAGTGCCGCCGCCCTGAAGGGCCAGCGACACTCTTTGCGGCGGCCATTGGCTGGAGCGCGGCTGCACGGGCGCGACCGGCGCGGCAATGGTCACGATCTCGACTGGCGCGGCGGCTTGCGCGACGGGCGCAGGCCGGGTCACTGGCGGGGGTACGGGAGCAGGCTCGGGCGCGGGCAGCGGCGAGGGCGCATCGGACCAGACATTGGTCATCGAGAGCAGCCGGCTTGCTGCGGTGCTGGAAGCACCGTGCGAACCAGGCCCGTCATGCGCGCCGACAATCTTCTCGCTCATTCTGAGCTACCGCGTAACGCCATTTCCGCTGTCAGGATGACAGGCGTGGAACTCGTTCGCCACTCCGGCCGCGAGCAGCTTCCAAGTTGCGAACAGGAATTGGCACATAATGCGGAGGCGGTGCGGCGATATCCGTACTTTTTCCGGCCTTGGATTTTGTTTTGACGCGTTTTCTTGACGCGAACCGGTATCCACTTCGCTCGAAAACGCTCTAGGCCTTCTCGCCGATCCGGCTTTCCTTGCCGGATTGCAGTCGCTTGATGTTCTCGCGATGCGCGTAGAACAAGAGCAGCGTCAGCGCGGCGAACAGCGATGCAAGCGCGAGGTGCCCGAACCACCACAGGAAGATCGGGGTGATGAATGCCGCCACCAGCGCGGACAGCGAGGAGTAGCGGGTGGTGAAGGCGGTGGCGAGCCAAAGCAGGCAGAACACGATTGCGCCGGGCCAGAACAGGCCGAGCAGGATGCCGATATAGACGGCGACGCCCTTGCCGCCTTTGAACTTCAGCCAGACCGGGAAGAGATGGCCGAGGAAGGCGCCGAGCCCGGCCACCATGGCGGCATTGGGTCCCGCGATGTAGCCGGCGATCACCACCGCGACCGTGCCCTTGAGCGCGTCGAGCAGCAGGGTGCCCGCGGCAAGGCTCTTGCGGCCCGTGCGCAGCACGTTGGTGGCGCCGATGCTGCCGGAGCCGATCGAGCGAATATCCTGCGTGCCGGCGAGTTTGGTCAGGACCAGCCCGAACGGAATCGAGCCGAGCAGGTAGCCGATGACGAAGGCCACCGGCAGGAAGGCTTCAAGCCCCATGGCCGCATCTCCATGCTGAACTGCGACGCCACGCATGAATCTGCCCGTCAGACATGTTCGTAGACCGTCCGTCCGCCGACAATGGTGCGCACCACGCGGCCTGTAAAGCGGGCCTCGTCGAACGGGGTGTTCTTGCAGGGCGATTTGAGGTCGGCGGGATCGACCACCCAGGGGACGTCGGGGTCGATCACGATGACGTCGGCCGGGCTGCCGGCGCGTAGGGTTCCACCCGGCAGACCCAGGATCTCGGCCGGCCGCGTCGACATGGCCCGGATCAGCGTCTTGAGGTCGAGTTCCTCATTGTGCACGAGGCGGAGGCCCGCCGGCAGCATGGTCTCGAGCCCGATGGCCCCGGGTGCGGCTTCCGCGAACGGCAGGCGCTTGACCTCGACGTCCTGCGGATTGTGGTCGGACATGATGACGTCGACGAGGCCGGAGGCGACCGCTGCGACCAGCGCGCGGCGGTCGTCCTCGGTCCGCAGCGGCGGCGACAGCTTCAGGAAGGAACGGTAGGGGCCGATGTCGTTCTCGTTCAGCGCAAGATGATTGATCGAGACGGAGGCGGTCACGGCGAGGCCGGCGTCGCGGGCGCGCTTGAGGACGTCGAGCGAGTCGATACAGGTCAGCGACGCCGCGTGATAGCGCCCGCCGGTGAGCGCGACGAGACGCATGTCGCGCTCGAGCATCACGGCCTCCGCCGCGTTCGGGATGCCCATCAGGCCGAGCCGCGAGGCGAACTCGCCCTCGTTCATCACGCCTTCGCCGACGAGATCGGGATCCTCGGTGTAATGCACGATCAGCGCGTCGAAATCGCGCGCGTAGGTCAGCGCGCGGCGCATCACCTGCGCGTTGATCACGCTCTTGTCGCTGTCGCTGAAGGCGATCGCGCCGGCGGCCTTGAGGAGGCCGAACTCGGTCATCTCCTCCCCGTGCATTCCCTTGGTGAGCGCCGCCATCGGCTGGATGTTGACGATCGCGGTGTCGCGGGCGCGGCGCATCACGAAGTCGACGGTCGCCGAATTATCGATCACCGGAGACGTGTCGGCCTGGCAGATGATGGTGGTGATGCCGCCGGTCGCAGCCGCCTGGCTCGCGGAGGCAAAGGTCTCGCGGTGGCTGAAGCCGGGCTCGCCGACGAAGGCGCGCATGTCGACCAGGCCGGGGGCCACGATCTTGCCGGCGCAGTTGACGACGTCGGTGCCCTCGGGGACGCCGGCAGCGCCAATGCCGCGGCGGGTCTCGCGGATGATTCCGTCGGCAATCAGGACATCGCCGGGGCCGTCGAAATCCCTGGAGGGATCGACGACGCGGGCGTTGGCAAGCAGGATGGGACGGCGGTCAGTCAGCATGAGCATCACGCGTTCGGCAAGTTGCGGGCGAGCGCTTCGAGCACGGCCATCCGTACCGCCACGCCCATCTCGACCTGTTCGCGGATCAGCGATTGCGCGCCGTCGGCGACCGCGGTGTCGATCTCGACGCCGCGGTTCATCGGACCGGGATGCATGACGAGCGCGTCCGGCTTGGCATAAGCGAGCTTTTTCTGGTCCAGCCCGAAATAGTTGAAATATTCGGAAGTCGACGGCACGAAGGAGCCGTTCATGCGCTCGCGCTGGAGCCGCAGCATCATGACGATATCGGCGCCGTTGAGCCCTTCGCGCATGTCGCGCGCAACCTCGACCCCCATCCGCTCGATGCCGGGTGGCAGCAGCGTGGAGGGGCCGACGACGCGGACGCGGGCGCCCATGGTGTTGAGCAGGATGATGTTGGAACGGGCCACACGCGAATGCAGCACGTCGCCGCAGATCGCGACCACGAGGCCCTCGATCCGGCCCTTGTTGCGGCGAATGGTCAGCGCGTCGAGCAGCGCCTGCGTCGGATGCTCGTGCGCGCCGTCGCCGGCATTGATCACGGAACCGTCGACCTTGCGCGCCAGCAGTTCCACCGCGCCGGAGGCGTGATGGCGCACCACCAGGATATCTGGATGCATGGCGTTGAGCGTCATCGCGGTGTCGACCAGCGTCTCGCCCTTCTTGATGGACGAGGAGGAGACCGACATGTTCATGACGTCCGCGCCCAGCCGCTTGCCGGCGAGCTCGAACGAGGACTGGGTTCGGGTGGAGGCCTCGAAGAAGAGGTTCACCTGCGTCCGTCCACGCAGGACGGTGCGCTTCTTGTCAACCTGGCGGTTGAGCTCGACATATTCTTCGGACAGGTCGAGGAGGCCGGTGATGTCGGCCGCGGAAAGGCCCTCGATGCCCAGCAAATGCCGGTGGCCGAGGACGAAGGTCGATTTCGATGTCATTAAAACGAGAGCTATAGGCGGGGATGGCGGGGGGAGCAAGGGCCAATGCCGGGGCGGGAAGTTATCCCCTGATCTGTCAGGTTCGTCGCTCTGGCGTGGCCTGTCGCCAATATCTCCGTCATGCCCGGGCTTGTCCCGGGCATCCACGATCTTCTATCGCATTTGAGGCAAAAGGACGTGGATGGCCGGGACGAGCCCGGCCATGACGATGGGGATGGATCACGTGAAGTTAATCCGAATTGTGATTGCGCTGACGATGATAACGGCCGAGGCCCACGCCCAATCGCTTCCCGGCGGCTTCGTCTATCTGCGCGACATCGACCCCGGCATCATCCAGGACATCCGCTACGCCAGCTCGAACAATTTCGTCGGCCGTCCGCTCGCCGGTTACGGCGCCGGCGAATGCGTAGTGAAGCGGGAGGTGGGGCTGCGGCTGAAGGCGGTTCAGCAGGAACTGGCGGCGCAAGGCCTGTCGCTGAAGATGTTCGACTGCTACCGGCCGGCGCGGGCCTCGCTCGACATGGTGAGGTGGTCGCAGAACGGCCACGAGACGGCGGCCGAGCGGCGCTACAATCCGAAGATCCCGAAGAGCGAGCTGTTCCGCCTCGGCTACATCGCGAGCCGCTCGCAGCATTCCACGGGCGCGGCGCTCGATCTCACGCTGGTCGATCTCGAGGCTGACAATTCCGCCAGATACGACCCGTCGAAAACCTATGCCGATTGCACGGCGCCGGTCGAGGCGCGATTGCCGGAGGGCAGCGTCGACATGGGCACGGGCTATGACTGCACGGACGCGAAGGGGCATACCGCTGTAACGTCGATCAATCCGGACCAGCGCGCCTGGCGCAAGCGGCTGGTGGCCGCGATGGCGAAGCAAGGCTTTGTGAACTATGCGAAGGAGTGGTGGCATTTTTCCCTGCCGGGGGCGGGCGGGGCGGCCTATGATTTCCCGATTCCGCCGCGAACGAAGTAGATCGTCGGGCGAACGGCCCCGGAATGACGGTGCCGTCCCAACGAAAGCGCTTGAATGGACTCCCTCAATCCCGATCTCCCGCCGATGACCGTGACGCCAGCCGCACCGCGCGTCTGGAAATTCTGGGGCACGGCGGTGTGGGGCCTGCTTATCTTCGTCGCGATGTTTGTCGGCCAGATCGGTGCCATCCTCTATCTGGCCTGGGACCGTGGCGATCCCCTCGACCTGATGTCGATCCAGCGTGTCGGTCGCGAGCCCGCGGCGCTCGCGCTGTCGGTGACCATGGGCCTGCCGGCGACGCTGGCCGCGGTATGGCTCGCCATCCGCATCAAGAAGGCCTCGTTCGTCGATTACCTCGCGCTGCATTGGCCGTCCTGGAAGCAAATGCTGTTCGGCGCCATCGGGCTTGTCCTGATCGTGGTTGCCTGGGAGACGATGTCGCGGAGCCTTGGCCGCGAGGCGACGCCGGGCTTCATGACCGATCTGTTGAAATCGGGCCGCGACAAGGGCGCGGCTGTGATGCTGCTGTTCGCGTTCAGTGTCGCTGCGCCGATGTCGGAAGAGGTTTTGGCGCGCGGCTTCCTGTTTCGCGGCTGGTCGGCGAGCTTCCTGCGCGTGCCCGGCGCGATCATCCTGTCGTCACTGGTGTGGACGGTCGTGCACCTGCAGTACGACCTGTACTTCCTCGCGGAGGTCTTCTCCATCGGCCTGTGGTTCGGCTACATGCGCTATCGCGCCAACTCGCTCTGGCTGACGATCGTGCTGCATGCGCTGAACAATCTGACGGCGGTGGTGCTGACGATGTGGCTGGGGAGCTGAGGCCTCGCACGAGGCCTAAGCCACCAGCGCGATCGCGATCGGCATCGTGACCGCCGCCAAGATCGTCTGCAACGTGATGATCTGCGCCAGCAGCGGCGCATCGCCGCCCATCTGGCGGGCCAGCACATAGGCGCTGGGCGAGGTCGGCACCGCCGCGCAGATTGCGACGATCGCCAGGCTGTCGCCCGAGAGCCCGAACCAGGCGGCGAGCGCCAGCGCGAGCACGGGCATCAGCGCCAGCTTGAACGCCACGCCGATGGTCGCGCTCACGCTCGGGCGGAGCAGGCCCTTGAGCTGCAGGCCGGCGCCGGTGACGAGCAGGCCGATGGCGAGCGAGGACCGGCCGAGCGCGTCCGCAACCTCGTGCCAGATCTTTGGCAGCGGCAGATGGATGACGTTGATGACGAGGCCGATCACGCAAGCCCAGATCAGGGGATTGCGGACCACCGTCATGACGATGGCGCGCGCCGATTGCTTCTCGGGCGATGCATAGTGCGCGAGCACGGCGACGCTGAATACGTTGACCAGCGGAATGATCGCGACCATCGCCACCGACGCCAGCGCCAGCCCGACATCGCCGAACATGTTGGCGGACACCGAGAGCGCCACATAGGTCTGCCAGCGCGTCGCGCCCTGGAAGATCGAGGTGAAGGCGGGACCGTCGATGTCGAACCGCGCGAGCGCCGGGCGCAGCGCGAGGCAGAGCAGCGACATCGCGAGCACCGCAAGCAGCAGCGCGCCGCCGACGCCGGCGACCGGCACCCTGGAGAGGTCGGCCTTCACCAGCGTCTGGATCAGCAGCATCGGGAACAGCACGAAATAGGTCAGCCGCTCCAGCCCGTGCCATTGCGTGTCGAGCCGCATCAGGGTGCGCCTGAGCACCACGCCGAGCACGATGAGGATGAAGACCGGCAGCAGCGCCGCGATCACGACGGCCATGGATCAGCCCGATGCCGCGCGAAGATTGGCGAGGCGGTCGAGCGCGCCTTGCAGGATGAAGATCGCGGCGTGCTCGTCGATCACCTCGGCGCGCTTGGCGCGGCTGACATCCATGCCGATCAGCTCGCGCTCGACCGCTGCGGTCGACAGACGCTCGTCCCAGAGGCCGATGGGGAGTGTGGTCAGCCCGGCAAGGTTGCGGGCGAAGGCGCGGGTCGACTGCGCCCGCGGGCCCTCGCTGCCGTCCATGTTGATGGGCAGGCCGAGCACGAAGCCGACCGCCTTGCGCTCGGCCGCGATCGCGAGCAACCGCGCCGCGTCCTGCTTGAACGCCTTGCGCTGGATGGTCTCGACGCCTGTAGCTAACCGCCGGTCCGGATTGGACACGGCAACACCAATGGTCTTGGTGCCGAGGTCAAGGCCGACCAACCCGCCGCGTTCGGGCCAGTGGGTTGCAGCATCGATCAGGGGCAGGATAAGAGCCGGCATGGGACTAGCGCTTATCACGCGTCGCGCTGCGGAGTGAACCCGGAACATGGATGCACTGACACTATTCGGCCTGTTTGCCGTGACGGCGATGCTGGTCTGCTATGCCCTGGAGGATCGCAGCCATTGGTTCGTGCTGCTGTTCGCGGTGTCCTGCGCGCTCGGCTCGGCTTACGGCTTCCTGCAAGGCGCCTGGCCGTTTGGCCTCGTCGAAGCCATCTGGGCCTTCGTTGCATTGCGGCGATGGCACCTGAGGCCGCGATGACGGACAGGTCCGGCGAGGGCGCCTGCCGGGCGGCAGGCCGATCCTCGCCCGCTGAGTACGTCGCCGATCAGCGGATCGCGATCGGGTTGATCATCGCCTGCACGCCGCCGGTCCAGCGCGGCTGTCCGAGCACGAACAGGAATTCGTAGCCCTTGTCGCGAGCGAGCGCGGTGTCCATGTTCTCGAGAATGTAGGTCCCATTCATCGCGAGCAGGATCTGGTGCACTTCGAATACGTTCTTGGACTCGAACGGCAGCACCTCGAGCGCCCAGGTGTCGGCACCGATGGCGACCACGCCCTTGCCGGTCAGGTACTTCGCGCCTTCGACGCCGAGACCGGGCTCGCCGGCCGAGTAGCGCTTGTCGTCCTTGCCGATCAGGCTGAGCCAGCCGGTGTGGAAGATGACGACATCGCCCTGGCGGATCTCGACGTTCTGCTGCTTGGCGGCTTCCTCGATCTCCTTGACGTTGAAGGCGGTGCCTTCCTTCACGATGTCGGTTTTGAAATAGGCGGCCATGTCGAGCAGCACGCCGCGCGTGACCATCGGTGGGACCTTCTCGATACCGAGCTTCTTCAAGCCATTCGGATCGGCGAAATCGGCGAGCTTGTTGCCGTTGTAATAGACGTGCTCGACGCCGAGATGGCCGAGGCCGTCGAGCTGGCTGCCGATGCCGACCCACGTATCAAGGATGTCGTCGTTATAGGTCGCCTTGTTCGGACCGAGACCCGGGCTGCCGGCCTGTCCGGGCTGAACGATGGTGAGCTTGAACGTGCGTGGCGGATAGGCGGGTGTCTGTGGCGTGACGGGAATGCCGAGGGCGTAGGTCTTGCCGGTCTTCACCAGCGAGGCGGCCTTCACCACCAGCTCCGGCGTCATGTAATTGGCGGCACCGATCTCGTCGTTCGGTCCCCATTTCGATTTGGTCCAGTCTTGTGCGCTTGCAGTTCCTGATATCGCCGACAACGCGGCGACACAGCACAACACGAGCGTATTGCGCATCGATAGTCCTCCCGATGTTTTGGCTTCGTTATGTTTTCGCGCTGGCCAGTGACACATCCTAACGTAGAACGGATGCGTGCTTCAAAGCATTTCGAGCTGCCGCGCTGCGGCGGCTGAACGCAGCGCAGACTAATTCAAGCGCGATGGATTTGTGACGAATTTCGCCGCGTGGAACGCTGCGCCGGTGTCAGGCCGCGAAGACGTCGTTGTCTTTCTTCAGGCAGGACATGAAACCTTGAAGCGCGCTGTATTGATGTCCGGCGCTGCGCTGGATGAAGAGCGTCTCGACGCGCGCATGTGACGGGCCCAGCGCGTGGATCGACACGCTGCCGGCCATCGCGCTGCGTTCGACCACGGCGCGCGGCAGCAGCGTGACGCCCATGCCGGCGGCGACACAGCCGATCATGCCGTCGAGCGTGCCGAGCTCGAAGCGTGCCGCCGACGGCCAGCCGAACTCGACAAAGATCTGTTCGAGACGCTGGCGGTAGGTGCAGCCGGTGCGGAACACCAGCGCAGTCGGACCGGACTCCGGCGTGCCGGCGCGCAGCTCGGCGAGCGAACCCCAGCGCCGCGCGCTGACCAGCACCAGCTCTTCGCGAAACGCGCTCGTCGCAGTGAGGTCGGCATGTGCGATGGGACCCGCGACGAAGGCGCCGTCGAGCGTGCCTTCGAGCACGCCCGCGACGAGGTCGGCGGTGGTCGCGGTGCGCAGGCTCAGCCGCACGGCAGGGAAGTTGCGGTGGAAATCGGCGAGGAGGGACGGCAACCGCACGGCTGCGGTCGTCTCCATCGAGCCGATCGCGAGCGGTCCCTTCGGCTCGCCGTCGTCGCGCGCGGCGAGCACGGCCTCCCGTGATAGCGCGGCCATCCGCTGTGCGTAGGGCAGGAGGCGTTTGCCGGCGCCGGTCAGCGTCATGCCACGGCTGTGGCGTTCGAACAGCGGTGTGCCGATCTCCGCTTCCAGCGCCTTCACGCGCTGGGTGACGTTGGATTGCACCGTGTTCAGCTCTTCGGCGGCGCGGGTGATGCCGCCGGTGCGGGCGACGGCGGCAAAGGTCTGGATATCGCTGAGTTCCATGGCGTCGTTTCGCTTTTGTGATGGCAGCGTTCGCAACAATTCATTTTTCGAGAATGCTAGTCGCGCCTAATCTCCCTGTCCAGATCAGGGAGGGGCTATGCCCATTGAGACGTCGCTGACCAGGCTGCTGGAGATCGAGCATCCCGTCCTGCTGGCGCCGATGGACATCGTTGCCGGCAGCCGGCTTGTGACGGCCGTGAGCCGTGCCGGCGGTTTCGGCATTCTGGGCGGCGGCTATGGCGAGAAGGTGTGGCTGGAGCAGGAGACTGGGAAGCTCGCGGGGTTGTCGGCGCCATTCGGGATCGGCTTCATCACCTGGAGCCTCGCCAAGCGGCCCGAGCTTCTCGATGTCGCTCTTGCCGCAAAACCGTCTGCGATCATGTTGTCGTTTGGTGATCCCGCGCCGTTCGCGCCGAAGATCAAGTCCGCAGGTGCATGCCTGATCTGCCAGGTGCAGGATGAAGCCATGGCGCGGCAGGCGCTCGATGCCGGCGCCGACATCCTGATCGCGCAGGGCACGGAGGCGGGTGGTCACGGCGCCTCTCGCACCACCGTCGATCTCGTGCCTGCAATCGTCGATCTTGCCGCGGGCCACGTGCCTGTCGTCGCGGCCGGCGGCATCGCCGACGGGCGCGGTCTCGCCGCCATGATGATGCTGGGCGCGAGCGGCGTGCTGCTCGGCACGCGCTTCTATGCGAGCCAGGAGGCTGATGGCGCGGAGGAGGCCAAGCGGCGTATCTGCGCAGCGAACAGCGGCACGACCGTGCGCGGCATCATCTTCGATCTCTCGCGCAACAATGTCTGGCCGGCGCCGTTCACGGGAAGGTGCCTCATCAACGACCACGCCAGGCGCTGGATCGGCCGCGAGGTCGAGCTGATGCAGAATGTTGCCGCAGTCGCGGCGGACTATGCGGCCGCGAAAGCAGCCGGCAATTTCGATGTCGCGGCCGTGATTGCGGGCGAGGCGGTCGGATTGATTCATGATATTGCACCGGCGGCCGAGATCGTGGAGCGGATTGCGATCGAAGCGGAGCAATTGCTCGCCGGCCGGCGCAACTCGGTTTCTTCTTTTCCTTCTCCCCTTGTGGGAGAAGGTGGCGCGGATGCAATCCGCGCCGGATGAGGGGTCTGTCTCCGCGGATGCAAACCCCTCGCCCGTCTCGCCGCTGCGCGGCGATCCACCCTCTCGCACAAGGTGAGAGGGAAGAGCGAACATGAGGCAAGAATTATGTGGCCTGACCGTCGACTGATCGATCTCTTCAAGACCGAATTCCCGATCGTGCTGGCGCCGATGGCCGGTGTGATGGATGCCGAACTGGTGATCGCCGTGGCAGAGGGCGGCGGGGTTGGCTCGCTGCCGAGCGCGATGCTGTCGCCGGAGAAGGCGCGCGAGCAGGTCAACATCATTCGCCAGCGGGTGAAGGCGCCGGTGAACATGAACTTCTTCTGCCACACGCCGGTTGACCTCACGGCCGAAGCCGAAGCGCGCTGGAAGCAGCGGCTCACGGGCTATTACACCGAGCACGGCCTCGATCCCGCAGCGCCCATCAACGCCGCGAACCGTGCGCCGTTCGACGCCGCGTTCTGCGAGGTCGTCGAGGAGCTGAAGCCGGAGATCGTCAGCTTTCATTTCGGCCTGCCGGAGCAGGGGCTGCTCAAGCGCGTCAAGGCGGCCGGCTGCCTCATCATCTCGTCCGCCACGACGGTGAAGGAAGCAGTCTGGCTGGAAGAGCGCGGCGTCGATGCCGTGATTGCGCAAGGCGCCGAGGCCGGCGGCCATCGCGGCATGTTCCTGACCGACAAGATCTCCGAGCAGCCCGGCACCTTTGCGCTGGTGCCGCAGGTCGCCGACGCCGTGAAGGTGCCTGTCATCGCGGCCGGCGGTATCGCCGACGGGCGCGGCATCGCCGCAGCCTTCGCGCTCGGCGCATCCGGCGTGCAGATCGGCAGCGCCTATCTGCGCTGCCCGGAATCCAAGGTCAGCGCGGGCGGGCGCAAGGCGCTGGCTGAAGCGCGGGACGATTCCACCGTCATCACCAATGTCATGACCGGGCGTCCGGCGCGCGGCGTCCAGAACCGCCTGATGCGCGAAGCCGGCCCGATCTCGCCCGAGGCGCCGCCGTTTCCCCATGCAGCGACCGCGCTGGGGCCGCTCAAGGCGGTTGCCGAAAAGCAGGGCAGGGTGGATTTCACCAATCTCTGGGCCGGCCAGGCCGTGGCCCTGGGCCGTGAGGTCCCCGCGGCCGAATTGACCCGGGATTTTGCCAAATCGGCCCTGGCCCGCATGAAGGGACTGGCTGGCTAAGGTCGCGCCGCCGGTTGCGGCGCAAAACCGGCCTCTGCTATACGGCAGTTAGATTTTGCCGTGAGAGGCCTTATATAATGTCCGTCGACGACGCTACCGTCCGCCGCATCGCGCATCTGGCGCGCATTGCGGTTTCCGAGGGCGAGGTTCCGCATCTGCAGGGCGAGCTCAACGCCATGCTCGCCTTTGTCGAGCAGCTCTCGGAGGTCAACGTCGAGGGCGTGGAGCCGATGACCTCGGTCACCCCGATGCAGATGAAGAAGCGGCAGGACGAGGTCAATGACGGCGAGATCGCCGACGATATCGTTGCCAACGCGCCCGCGACCGAAGGCCACTTCTTTCTTGTGCCCAAGGTGGTCGAGTGACGTAGCGTTTTCGAGCGAAGTGGAAGCCGGTTCGCGTAAAGAAAACGCGTCAAACTAAAGAGCCTTAGGACCAAGTCCGATGTGCATGCTTTGCGACGATGAGAAGGCCTATCAGGCCTACATGAACTATCTCGACAAGATGGAGCGGCAGGGCAAGGCTGCCGATCCCAACGTCGCCGTCAATGCCGTGCTCGACGAGATCGAGGCCGCCGCGAACGCCGCCGCCAAGAAAAAAGACGACCCGGCCAACGACAAAACCCTGTCTCCGTTCTTCTGCAGCCCGATCAATAAATGACCGATTTGACATCGCTGACGCTCGCCGAGGCCCGCAAGGGCCTCGCGGCCAAGACTTTCACGTCCCTCGAGCTGACCGACGCGCATCTGAACGCGATCGAAGCCGCACGCGTGCTCAATGCCTTCGTGATGGAGACGCCCGATCGCGCGCGCGACATGGCGAAGGCCGTGGACGAGAAGATCGCCAAGGGTGAGGGCGGCCCGCTCGCCGGCATCCCGCTCGGCATCAAGGATCTGTTCGCGACCAAGGGCGTGCGCACCACGGCGTGCTCGAAGATTCTCGGCAATTTCGTGCCGACCTACGAGTCCACCGTGACCTCGCAGCTGTGGCGCGACGGCGCCGTGATGCTCGGCAAGCTCAACAATGACGAGTTCGCGATGGGCTCGGCCAACGAGACCTCCTGCTTCGGCCCCGTCGGCAATCCCTGGCGGCGTGAGGGAAGCAACACGACGCTGGTGCCGGGCGGCTCGTCCGGCGGCTCGGCCTCGGCCGTGGCGGCGTTGCTGTGCATGGGCGCGACCGCGACCGACACCGGCGGCTCGATCCGCCAGCCGGCCGCGTTCACCGCGACGGTCGGCATCAAGCCGACCTACGGCCGCTGCTCGCGCTGGGGCATCGTCGCCTTCGCCTCCTCGCTCGACCAGGCCGGTCCGATCGCGCGCAGCGTGCGCGATAGCGCGATGCTGCTGCGCTCGATGGCCGGACACGATCCAAAGGACACGACGTCGGTCGACATTGCCGTACCGGACTATGAGGCCGCGATCGGCAAGTCCGTGAAGGGCATCAGGATCGGCATCCCCAAGGAATATCGCCTCGACGGCATGCCGGCCGAGATCGAGAAGCTCTGGAGCGAGGGTGCGGCCTGGCTGAAGGCGGCCGGCGCCGAGCTCGTCGAAGTGTCGCTGCCGCACACCAAATACGCGCTGCCGGCCTATTACATCGTGGCGCCGGCGGAGGCGTCCTCCAACCTCGCGCGCTATGACGGCGTGCGCTACGGACTGCGCGAGCAGGGCAAGAACATCATCGAGCTCTACGAGAACAGCCGCGCCGAGGGTTTTGGCGCGGAGGTGAAGCGCCGCGTCATGATCGGCACCTATGTGCTCTCGGCCGGCTATTACGACGCCTATTATCTGCGTGCGCAGAAGGTGCGGACGCTGATCAAGAAGGATTTCGAGGACTGCTTCGCCAAGGGCGTCGACGCGATCCTGACGCCGGCGACGCCGTCGGCGGCCTTCGGCATCGGCGAGAAGGGCGGGGCGGATCCCGTCGAGATGTATCTCAACGACATCTTCACGGTGACCGTGAACATGGCGGGCCTGCCTGGCATCGCCGTGCCCGCCGGCAAGGACGCGCAAGGCCTGCCGCTCGGCTTGCAGCTGATCGGCCGCCCGTTCGACGAGGAGACGCTGTTCTCGCTCGGCGAGGTGATCGAGCAGGCCGCCGGCCGCTTCACGCCCGCGAGGTGGTGGTGAATGTCGCCGCGTTCATCGCGAGCCTCGACGGCGCGGCGCCCGCGCCGGATTTGAGCGCGCCGCTCGCCGGCCTCTGGTGGGCCGCGAAGGGCGACTGGGATCAGGCGCACAAGATCGTTCAGGACGAGAGCAGCCGCGACGCCGCCTGGGTGCACGCCTATCTGCACCGGGTCGAAGGCGATCTCGGCAATGCCGGCTACTGGTATCGCCAGGCCGGCCAACCCGCGGCAAAGGATTCATTGGAGGCGGAGTGGGAGCGGATCGCTACCACGCTGCTCGGGAGCAGGACATGAGCACGGCCACGCACAAGCTTCTCAAGGGCGCCACCGGTGACTGGGAGATGGTCATCGGCATGGAGATCCATGCCCAGGTGACCTCGAATTCAAAACTGTTCTCGGGCGCGTCCACCACGTTCGGCGGCGAGCCGAACAGCCACGTGTCGCTGGTCGATGCCGCGATGCCGGGCATGCTGCCCGTCATCAACGAGGAATGCGTCAGACAGGCTGTCCGGACCGGGCTCGGGCTGAACGCGCAGATCAATCTGCGTTCGGTGTTCGACCGCAAGAACTATTTCTATCCGGACTCGCCGCAGGGCTACCAGATCAGCCAGTACAAGTCGCCGATCGTCGGCGAAGGTGAGGTCGTGGTCGAACTGGATGGCGGCAAGACCGCGACCATCGGCATCGAGCGCCTTCATCTTGAGCAGGACGCCGGCAAGTTGCTGCACGATCAGTCGCCGGCCATGTCCCATGTCGATCTCAACCGTTGTGGCGTGGCGCTGATGGAGATCGTCTCCAAGCCCGACATCCGCGACGCCGAGCAGGCCAAGGCCTATGTGACCAAGCTGCGCTCGATCCTGCGCTATCTCGGCACCTGCGACGGCGACATGGAGAAGGGATCTTTGCGCGCCGACGTCAACGTCTCCGTGCGCAAGCCGGGTGCACCGCTCGGCACCCGCTGCGAGATCAAGAACATGAACTCGATCACCTTCATCGGCCAGGCGATCGAGTACGAGGCGCGGCGCCAGATCGAGATCCTCGAGGACGGCGGGGAGATCGACCAGGAAACGCGGCTCTACGACCCCAACAAGGGCGAGACGCGATCGATGCGGTCCAAGGAAGAGGCGCACGACTACCGCTACTTCCCCGATCCCGACCTGCTGCCGCTCGAATTCTCGCAAAGCTTCGTCGACGAGCTGAAGACAGAGCTGCCGGAGCTGCCGGACCAGAAGAAGGCGCGCTTCGTCGCCGACTTCGGCCTGTCGGCTTACGATGCGAGCGTGCTGGTCGCCGAGCGCGAGAGCGCGGTGTTCTACGAGACGGTGCTGGACACGCTCGGCAACCGCGCCCGCGACGGCAAGATGGCGGCGAACTGGGTGATCAACGAGCTGTTCGGCCGTCTCAACAAGGAAGGCCGGGATATTACGGCCTCCCCCGTCAACGCCGAGCAGTTGGCTGCGATCATCGACCTGATCGGCGAGGGCACGATCTCCGGCAAGATCGCCAAGGATCTGTTCGAGATCGTCTGGCAGGAGGGCGGCGATCCGCGCGCGCTGGTCGAAAGCCGCGGCATGAAGCAGGTCACCGACCTCTCGGCGATCGAGAAGGTGGTCGACGACATCATCGCGGCCAATCCCGACAAGGCCGCGCAGGTCAAGGACAAGCCGCAGTCGCTCGGCTGGTTCGTCGGTCAGGTGATGAAGGCGTCCGGCGGCAAGGCCAACCCGCAGAGCGTCAACGACCTCTTGAAGTCGAAGCTCGGCATCTGACGTCACACGTTCGAACGAGGTGACGGATACGCTTCGTCACCTCGCTTCCGGTTCGCGCTGCGACGCTCGCGCGCACCCTCGGCGGCAAACTCCATCCCGACCGACGGCGATGCGGCGGCCGAATCGCCGCCACGCGATTCGCGCAAAACGGCGGCTTCCACACGCGCTGACGAGCGCTTGCGCCGTTAAGCATGAAAATATTTTCGTTGCCAAAACTCGCGACTCAGAGTCCGCGAAGCGCCCTTGCGCGGCGATCGTGGGATCGACGATGCACATCATCGCATCGCGCATGCGCAATGCGCGCGTGCGGAAAAATACTTGCCGTGTAGTGTTTTTCTGCAATCGCATCTCGCGCAAACATCGACGATGCGGGCACTCCCCGCGATCGCAAGCACGCGTCATGCAGTGCGCCCGCATCGCGCTCGCCAAGCGCAGGCGCGTTGTGCCGTCAACACTTCTTTAAGCGAGAAGCTGTTTTTTTCGTCGTGTTGGTGTATTCGGGATGAGTGTGCATTCGATCCCCGACTGCATGCAGCGATTACAGCCATCTCACACATCGGAGGGCAACATGGCCAAGAAAGCGAAGAAGGCGAAGAAGGCGAAGAAGGCGAAGAGCGCAGTGAAGAAGACTGCGAAGAAGACCCGCAAGGTCGCGAAGAAGAAGTAACTTCGCTTCTGAAGTTGCCGGCTCCTAGAGAGCCGGCACGTCATCAGCGCCTTCTAACAGGTTCTGGTCGGCGATAGAGGGTGTCGGCGAGACATCAGGCCAACGGTCGGATCGTTCTCTTTCGCGGGTTCGCTCGCCAAAGTACGGTCCGGCAGAAGAAACAAGTTTTCTTCGTTCGGTGCGGTTCTCCTTCTCAAGGGCTCCGCAATTTCACAAGCGGCCTTCGGGCCAACGTGGAATCTGGTCCTGACGTGTTCGCCGACGCCCTCGTTCTTTTGAGGCCGGGGTATTGCCGGCATTCCCTTTTCCCACATTGCTGATCTGACCGTGACGTGGCCGCGCTGCCTTGGGGCAGGCGAGGGCTGCGGCGAACTGTCGTTTGCCGCGACGGCGCGCCGCGCAGGCGCAATGCGAAGCCGTCGCTCCGATTCCTAAAGTCGCGCGCTTCGCGCTGCGCGGCCTTGTCGGCCACGGGGTGGCCACGCGAGGCGCCCGTGTGGCTTTGCCGGCGCGCCCCTCCCACAACGCGCCCCTCCCACGAATTGTAACCGCAGGACACGCGTCACCGCGCGCGATGGTTATCGTTCTCCCAAAATCCCAGGGTAAACCGAATCTGACGAATCGCAGAAGTGCCTGCAAAGTGGGGACTTCTTGCATTCGTCGCGCGCGCCCCGTGCGGGTGCGTTTACGTCTGCTTCATCGCGATACTTAAACTGCCATTCAAATTTGCCCGCCATCATCGCCTCCAACAAGCCGGCAAACGGCATGGGGATGAGTTGAACAGTTCTTTGGACGGGAGCCGCGCTCGGGGGAACGAGGCGGCAGAAAAAAAGGGGATGCGTTATGTTTCAGGGTACTTTCGATCTGGAGACGGCGACGCCGATCGACGCGAGCGCGCTGTCGGACGTGCTGTTCGAGCGCGGGATCTATTGGGCGAGCGGCCGCTCCGGCCTCGTCGACCTCGTCGCCGCACATAAATGGTTCAACCTCGCCGCGCTGAAGGGCCGCAAGGACGCCGTGGCGCTGCGCCAGGAAGTCGCCGGGCAGATGTCGGACGCCGAGATCTCGGCCGCGCAGCGCGAGGCGAGGGCGTGGGTCTCGGCTCACTGAGCCGAGAATCGCATCCACACCCCTGTCTTCACGGGGCAGCCCGATTGCGCTCAATCAAGTTCCTTCGTCGTGTCGCCACATGGACCCGCGCGGCATGACCGAGCCGCCGCCCGACGACTCCGCTCTGGAACCCGGACGGCCGCACAAGACGGGCCCCTTGCCGGGGATATAGAGGTCCTGGGCCTTCCGTCCCGGCGCAGCTGCCGGCGTCTGGTTCAATATCTGAGCCGGCGAGGCGGCGCTGAATGCGCCCTCGCAGTGGCGGATCCGGCATCCCGCCTCTGGATGCACACATATATATAGAGCGCGAATCGGCTGCGCGTGCCGCGCTGATCCTTGCGCCAGGCTTTCGCTGTCGTCCGGCGGTCGCTTTCAGGTGAAAGAACGCACAGACCTTGATTCTGCCGCTTGCGGCTCGCCGCCGTGTCGGGCATACCCGGCATATTGGAGACGTGGCCGAGTGGCTGAAGGCGGCGGTTTGCTAAACCGTTATAGGCTTGTAAAGGCCTATCGAGGGTTCGAATCCCTCCGTCTCCGCCAGCCGAGCTGTCCGCTCCGGTCTCAATCATCCCCACCATCGATAAAGAGCCTTCGCAGCGCGTCTCGAGCGTCGCCGCGACCATGTCTGCGCCCGGTGGAGAGTCGCGGGAAGACCTGTGTGCCTTCTCCTTGAGTCTCCTTCTGATTCCACGATTCGTGCGCGTCAAAGCCTGTTCAGGCCGGAGTTCCGTCCACAACGCCTCAGGTGGGGAATTTTGACGGCAAACGGAACCGTCCTAGAAAAATAAGCAAAAACAATATGTTGCGAGAGCGCTTCGATCACATCTGCGTGTTATTTGTGCAACACCCTTCGGAAAACAAACGTCATGGGCTCGCGGCGGAGCGTTCTCTTGTTGTGTGTGCAAGGACGTTCGGTAATTGTGACTGAGCGACGGAGGGGGGCATCCCGAGGTCGTCCCGTTTTAGGTGGTTCGCTTAAGTCCCTCGCGTTCAGCGGGTGTGTCCGAAGGCGCGAAGCGACTAAGCGGTAAGTTAAGGGACAAGGGAACCAACCTTAGGGTGTCTCACCCAGCGGATCCGGAACCTTCCCTATAGAGCAAACTTGGAGGTTTAACATGAAGTTGGTTAAGAGCCTTTTGCTCGGTTCAGCGGCAGGTCTGATTGCCGTTGGCGGAGCACAGGCAGCCGATCTCCCCGTGAAGGCCAAAGCGGTCGAATACGTGAAGATCTGCTCCCTGTACGGTGCCGGATTCTACTACATCCCGGGCACTGACACCTGCATCAAGCTGGGTGGTTACCTGCGTGCTGAAGTCGCGATCAACGCTACCGATTTTAACGGTAACTTCAGCAGTGTTAACGGTTCTGCGAACCGTCTGACGAACTACTACGTCACTCGTGCCCGTGAAGACTTCAACGTCGACACGCGCACCGCGACCGAATACGGCGTGGTTCGTACCTTCGCCGACGTGGTGTTCTCGTGGACGACGGATAACTACACGGGCAACGGCACCGGCAACGGCTCCACCGTTTACTCGCAGCTCGGCGCTACGGGCGTTGGCGCACCCAACAATGCCAACGCAGGCGCAATCGCCGGCGGTACGCTCGGCGTGTACTACGCCTTCATCCAGTTCGCGGGCTTCACGATGGGTAAAGCTGTTGCCCAGTTCGACGCCCCCTGGACCAACTATCCGGGTAACAACTTCGACGGTCTGACCGGCGGCGGCGGCACGGTCACTGGTGTGAACCAGTTCACCTATACTGCCGACTTCGGTCAGGGCATCACTGCCGCGATTTCGGCGGTGGATCCGACGGCCTACTATCAGAGCAACCTGTACAACACCAGCGCCGGCTTTTCGGTCGCGAACGTTGGTACCGGCGGCTACGGCATCAATGCCTTCGGCGGCACGCGGGCTCCTGACATCCAGGGTATGGTCCGTATTGACCAGGCTTGGGGTCTGTTCCAGTTGTCTGCCGCGGCGCATAACAACCACGTAGCGTACTACGCGACTCCGGGGCTTGTCGGAACCGAAGCAGCCGGTCATCCGGGCGACAAGTGGGGCTGGGCTGTCCAGGCGGCCTTGTCCATCAAGAACATTCCGACGGGTGCGGGCGACGTGATCAACGTCCAGGCGGTCTACACCGACGGTGCGACCCGCTACAACTTCCAGAGCTTGGCTTCGCAGAACTATGCAATGTTCGGCGGTACCAACCTGGCTGGTGCCTATCAGAGCATTGGCATTGCCGGTGCGGCTGACGGTGTGTTCGCCAACGGAACCGGTATCAACACGGTTACGAGCTGGGGTATGCGCGGCGCCTACACCCACAACTGGGATCCGTACTGGAACACCGCGATCTACGGTTCGTACGCTCAGCTGACGTACAGCAACGGTGGTGCGACTCTCATTTGCAACCAACTCGCTACGTTGGGTGCCGCCACTGCGGGTATCACCTCTTGCAACCCGAACTTCAACATCGGCACGATCGGTCTGATCACCCGCTGGACGCCGGTGAAGAACCTGACCTTCTCGGCGGACGTGGCTTACACCATGCTCGACCAGAAGTTCGCGGGCACGATCAGCACGCTCGCTGCTGGCCCTGCGGCAGTTGTCGCAAAGCCGGGTGCTGTGTACGAGCTGAAGGATCAGAACACGGTCAGCTTGCTCCTCCGCGCTCAGCGCAACTGGTAAGTTTGGTCTAACGACCTGACAGAGAGCCCCGGCGGGAAACCGCCGGGGCTTTTCTTTTGGCGGCATGGCTGTTCTAACGCCGCGGAGGGCTGGCGGAGGGCTGGCGTTGCTCCCGTGCTCCATCGTCCGTGACGATCTGGACGAGGCTGTTACGGAGGAGGGGCCCCTGCGCTGCGGGCATCTCCGCGCAATGTATGCAACGGGCCGACTGCCGTTGACGGCATGGCCTTGCAAGCGCCCCATCGTCCTGACGCTGCAGCAGGCGGCAATCGACGCCTTCATCCTCGAGGAGGTGGAACGGCGAGCTTGCCGATCGGACTGCGACCAGGGAGCGCTCGGGGCTCAGTGTCGAGCAAGGCTTGCCTGAAGATCACGCGCGAGCTTCAGCTCTTCTTCAGCAGCTCACGTCCGGACGCGCTGCGGCACTCGCCGCCGACGCTCTCGGCGGTCAATCGGGAGCGCACAGGAGGATGGCTCTATTCCACGCTGCCGGTGCCGCGGCGCAGGTCAGCTTCGATCTGCAACCGTGTGCCGCCGCCGAAGCGGGCGCGGTAGACCTGAAGATTCTCCATGATCCGCTGCACGTAGTTGCGCGTCTCGGAGAACGGAATCAGCTCGACCCAGTCGACCGCGTCGACCTTGGGATCGCGCGGGTCGCCGTAGCGGTCGACCCATTTCTTCACGCTGCCGCGGCCGGCATTGTAGGCGGCAAAGGTCATGATGTAGGAGCCGCGGTAGTCCTCGAGCAGTCCGCCGAGCTCGGCCGAGCCGAGCGTGGCGTTGTAGACCGAATCGTTTTTCAGCCGCCCCAGATCGTAGGTCGCGCCGTGCCGCTTGCAGACGTAACGCGCGGCGTCCGGCGTCACTTGCATTAGGCCGTAAGCCTGCGCCGGCGAGACCACGGAGGGGTTGAACGCGCTTTCCTGCCGCGCGATCGCATACACGATACTGCGCTCGACCTCGGGGCCGATCGGCGTGAACTGCGGAATGCCGTTGACGGGATAGGCGTAGAAGTCGAAGGGGAGGCCGCGGTTGAGCGCAGCCTTGCCGAGCAGCAGCATGCCGCGCGCGTCGCTGTAGCGCTGGGTGAGCTCGCCAAGGCCGGCAAGCGCCTCGGGATCGCCGTTCTCGCCCATGTCGGCGAGAACAGGTATCGCCATCTCCCGCTCGTCGAGCTCGTAGAGCAGGTGCGCGGCGCGCACGATCTCCAGCCGTTCGGCGCCGCGGCCGCGCGGCTGGCTGTTGAGCTCGATCTGCGGCAGGCCGAGTTTTGCGCGCGCGAGCTGGCCGTAATAGCTGGTGGATTGCTCGGCCGCCCGGGCGTAGGCGTTGCGCGCCTCCTGCTGGCGGCCCGCCGCTTCCGCCGCGCGGCCCTGCCAATAGCCGGCGCGCGCCAGCGTGGTCGGATTGACGCTGCCGACGCCGATGCGGGCGAAATGCTGGGTGGCGGCGGCGGGGTCGTTGAGGAAGCGCAGCGCGATCCAGCCGGCGGTGAACTCCTGCTCGGTCTTGTAGATGTCGCGCGAGGGCAGGGCCGCGTCGCGCGCGATCAGATAGGCGCTGCGGAATTCCTCGGTGTCGATCATCTTGCGCGCCAGCAGGCGCCGCTCGATCCACCATTCGTCGAGATTGTAGAGACGGTTCGGATCCTTCGGCGCCGACAACATCAGCTGGGCGGCTTCGGCGAACTTCTCCTCGCGGCGCAGGAGCTGGATCTTGCTGAAGATGAAGCCGGGATCGTTGTGCAGCTCGCGCGGCACGGCGTCGAGCAGCGCGCGCGCGTTCGGCGCCTTCTTGACGGAGGCGATGCGGGCCTTGGCGAGCGCGAGATAGCCGGCGCCGAGGCGTTTTGCGGCGCGGAGCGCGGCTTCGTTCTCGCTGCCGTAGAGCAAGGTGTCCATCCGCGCCTTCTGGTCGCCCGGCGTCAGCAGGGCGCCGAACTGGTCGAGCGCGTTGTTCTCGGTCTCCTCCGACATCGGATCACTGCGCCAGGCCTCGCGCACCAGCCGCTCGGCGTTGGCGCGGTCGCCCCGCGCCAGCATCGCCTTGGCGAGCGTGAAGCGGCCCTTGGCGGACACAGGCGATTCATTCTCGAACCACGACCACGCGACCGAATCGTCGCGCCTGTCGTCCCACATCGCGGCCTCCAGGCGCCGGCGCAGGAAGGTCTGCGACGGCCAGCTCGGATTGGCGGAGAGGAAGGCGCGATAGCGTTCCACGGTCGCGCCATTGTCCTCGCTGCGCAGGATGATCCATTCGGCGAGCTTTCGTGCGACGGGATCCGAGATCGAGGCGGCGTAATTGGTGGCGTCGGCCGCCTTGCGCTTGCGCACGAGCTCGATGACGTTCTCAAGCGTGTCCTTGTCGGCCTGCGACGTCGAGGAGGTCGCAGCGACCGCGGCCGGCGTGACCGGCTTGCGCGGCGTGGCGTGCTGGCGGGTCGCCGGCGCAAGCAAAGGAGCTGCGACGGGTTTGGCGACGGGCGCCGGGGCGGCAGGCCTGACGGTGGCTGTCACGGCCGGCGCGGGTGCGGTTTTGGGGGGCGAGCCGTTGGCGGCCGGCTGTGGTTTTGGCGCGGCGGCTGCGGGCTTGGGCTTGTCCTTGGCGGGTTCCTTGCCGGCGCTTTTGCCTGCATCCTTGGCGGCGTCCTTGCCAGCATCCTTGCCAGGTTTCTTCGCGGCATCCTTGGCCGGGGCGGCAGTTGCTCCCTTGCTCGCGCCCTTCGGTGTTTCCTTGCCGGTTCCCTTCGTTGTTTCTTTGGCTGATCCCTTCGCGGCGTCCTTGGCCGCCGGCTTCGCGGTGTCCTTGGCCCCGTCCGCGGTCGTCTCATTGGACTTGGCCAGGGCGGCGCAGCCGACCGACAGCCCGGCCATGAGGCACACGGCCAGACCGGTGGATCGCCATGCGGAACGAGGAAAGGAGGTCACGGCGTTTGGTCGCCCCGAATCAGTCAGTTGGCTCAAGACCTAGCTGTATTCGCTTGAATATGCGGACAAAATACCAACAGCTGCTTACCTTTGCCCGGTTTGCACCACCACCGCGGCAAAATCGCGGCCTAAACGGTGCGTCACACGGAAGCGGGTCTTTTACCGGCGGGATAGACCCGATATGAATGCAGCTTGCTCAAGAGATAGCCGCGTACGGAGGAAGTCCATGGCAGCCAAGACGAAATTCCGGGGATCGTTCACCGCCTTGGTCACGCCGTTCAAGAACGGCTCGCTGGATGAGGCGGCGTTCCGCTCGCTGGTCAACTGGCAGATCTCGGAAGGCACCAACGGCCTGGTCCCGGTCGGCACCACCGGCGAGAGCCCGACGCTCAGCCATGACGAGCACAAGAAGGTCGTCGAATGGTGCATCGCTGAAGCCAAGGGGCGCGTACCCGTGGTCGCGGGTGCCGGCTCCAATTCGACGAAAGAGGCGATCGAGCTCGCGCAGCACGCCGAGAAGGCTGGCGCGGATGCCGTGCTGGTCGTGACGCCCTACTACAACAAGCCGACCCAGGAGGGGATGTACCAGCACTTCAAGGCGATCAACGATGCGATCGGCATCCCGATCATCATCTACAACATTCCGCCGCGCTCGGTAATCGACATGTCGGTCGACACCATGAAGCGGCTGTGGGAGCTGAAGAACATCGCCGGCGTCAAGGACGCCACCGCCAGCATGGTCCGCGTCTCGCAGCAGCGCGCGGCGATGGGCGAGGATTTCAACCAGCTCTCCGGCGAGGACGCGACCATCCTCGGCTACATGGCGCATGGCGGCCATGGCTGCATCTCGGTGACCTCGAACGTCGCGCCGCGGCTGTGCTCGGAATTCCAGGCCGCCTGGGCGAAGGGCGACACTAAGGCGGCGCTCGCAATCCACGACAAGCTGATGCCGCTGCACAACAACCTCTTCATCGAGAGCAATCCGGCGCCGATCAAGTACGCGATGTCGCTGCTCGGCAAGCTGGACGAGACGCTGCGCCTGCCGATGGTTCCGGTCACCGAGCCGACGCGCGTTGCCGTGCGCAGCGCGATGGTTCATGCTGGGCTGATCAACTGATTTAGCCAACCGGGGAGCCGTTCATGAGCGTCGACGAGAAGGGCAGGAAGATGCTCACAGAGTTCCGCGAGTTCGCCATGAAAGGCAACGTCGTCGACCTCGCCGTCGGCGTCATCATCGGTGCGGCCTTCGGCGCCATCGTCACGTCGCTGGTCGGTGACGTCATCATGCCGATCATCGGCGCCGCGACCGGCGGCCTCGACTTCTCGAACTACTTCGCCCCCTTGTCGAAGGCGGTGACCGCCACCAACTTAGCGGATGCGAAAAAGCAAGGTGCAGTACTTGCTTACGGCAGCTTCCTGACGCTGACGATCAACTTCATCATCGTCGCCTTCGTGTTGTTCCTAGTGATCCGCGCCATGAACACGCTGAAGCGCAAGGAGGAGGCGGCGCCTGCGGCTCCGGCAAAACCGTCGGCCGAGGTCGAGCTGCTGACCGAGATCCGCGATCTCCTCAAGAAGTCTTGACGCGCGCGCTTCATCCAAACTGTTAGCGTCCTCGCGCATCTCGATCAGGTTTGTCTTCCATGGCCGATAAGAACGAACGTCCAATCAAGGTCATGGCGGAAAATCGCAAGGCCCGCTTCAACTATGCGATCGAAGATACGATCGAGGCGGGCATTGCGCTCACCGGCACCGAGGTCAAGTCGATCCGCAACGGCAAGAGCACGATCGCGGAGTCCTACGCCGATTCCAAGGACGGCGAGATTTGGCTGATCAACGCCACCATTCCCGAATATCTCCAGGGCAACCGCTTCAATCACGAGCCCAAGCGGCCGCGAAAGCTGCTTCTGCATCGCAAGCAGATCAACAAGCTGATGGGCGCGGTCGACCGCGAAGGCATGACGCTGATCCCGCTCAAGCTCTATTTCAACGAGCGCGGGCGGGCCAAGCTGCAGCTGGCGGTTGCAAAGGGTAAGAAGCTGCACGACAAGCGCGAGTCCGAGAAGAAGCGCGACTGGAGCCGGGAGAAGGGCCGACTGTTGCGGGCGAGGGGATAGCGGCAAGAGGTTGGCGGATGACTCAGAAGAACCTGCTCGAGGTCGATTGGAGCCAGATTCCCGCACCCACCGCCGACGGCGGCGCCGCGCATCTCAAGGGCATGACGCTGCCGGCGATCAGCCTGCTCGCGACCGACGATACGTCGGTGAATCTGTCAGCACTCTCCGGCCGGACCGTGGTGTTCGCCTATCCGCGCACCGGCGAGCCCGGCAAGATCGGACTGGTCGACGATTGGGACATGATCCCGGGCGCGCGCGGTTGCACGCCGCAGACTTGCGCGTTTCGTGATCTGTTTGCCGAGCTGAAAGCTGCCGGCGCCGCCCAGGTGTACGGCCTCTCGACCCAGAGCAACGCGTACCAGACCGAGATGGCATCGCGGCTGCACCTGCCGTTCCCCGTGCTGTCGGACGAGAAGCTGGCGCTGACGCGCGCCGTCAATCTGCCGACCATGGAGGTCGCTGGCCTGACCTTGATCAAGCGGCTTGCGCTGATCATCGACGACGCCAAAGTCACGCATGTGTTCTATCCGGTGTTTCCGCCCGACCGGAACGCCGGCGATGTCCTGGACTGGCTGAAGGCCAATCCAGCCGAGCCCTAGTCCAGGTCGGCCTTCACCTTCGCGAACACGCTGCGGAACATGTCCGTCGTCAGCACGCCGGTGTTCGTGTTGTAGCGCGAGCAATGATAGCTGTCGTAGAGCCTGAATGCGCCGGCCTGATGCACGGCGCCGTGGCCGAAGGGAGCTTGCGAGGCCTTCAGGTTCAGCGGTTTGAGCACCGTGTCGTGCGCAATGCGTCCGAGCGCGACGATGGCGCGCAGCTTCGGCATCGACGCGAGGGTAGCCCCGAGGAACTGGCGGCAGGTGTTGATCTCGACCGGCAGCGGCTTGTTCTGCGGCGGAACGCAATGCACGGCATTGGCGATCCGGCAGTCGACCAGCTTCAGGCCGTCGTCGGGCCGCGCCTGATAGGTGCCCTTGGCGAAGCCGTATTCGAGCAGCGTGGCGTAGAGCAGGTCGCCGGCGTAGTCGCCGGTGAAGGGGCGGCCGGTGCGGTTGGCGCCCTGCATGCCTGGTGCAAGGCCAACGATCAGCAGGCGCGCCTTGATGTCGCCGAAGGGAGGGACCGGCGCGTTGTGCCACAACGGCTCGCGCGCGCGGTTCGCCTCGCGAAAGGCGACCAGGCGCGGACAAAGCGGACAGTCACGGTCGGGAACGAGGGTGAGAGGCTGGCGGCTTGACCGGGCCGCCTCACTCCTCGAAGTCGTCATCGCCCCTCGGCGCCATCGTGGTCGCGCGCTGGAGGAACTGGGGGGCGTGATGGCGTCCCTCGCCACGCTCGCCGCGGTCACGCGGGGCGGGGCGTTCGGACGGGTCGCGGCCGAGCTTGGATTGCAGCTCGACGAGGTCGGTGAAGACGTCGGCCTGGCGGCGCAGCTCGTCGGCGATCATCGGCGGCTGGCTCGCGATGGTGGAGATCACGGTAACCCGGACGCCGCGGCGCTGGACGGCTTCGACCAGGGAGCGGAAGTCGCCGTCACCCGAGAACAGCACCATCTGGTCGATGTGCTCGGCGAGCTCCATGGCGTCCACGGCGAGCTCGATGTCCATGTTGCCCTTGACCTTGCGGCGGCCGGAGGCGTCGATGAACTCCTTGGTCGCCTTGGTGACGACCGTGTAGCCGTTGTAGTCGAGCCAGTCGATCAGCGGGCGGATCGAGGAGTACTCCTGATCCTCGATGATCGCGGTGTAGTAGAACGCCCGCAACAGCGTCCCGCGGCTCTGAAACTCCTTCAGCAGGCGCTTGTAGTCGATGTCGAAGCCGAGAGTTTTCGCCGTCGCGTAGAGATTGGCCCCATCGATGAAGAGCGCGATCTTGTTAGTGGCAGAAGGTGACATTCAGTTTGCTCGCGTAGCGTTCGTGATTGATCGTTTATTGTTGGCGCGGCGACAGCAAGCCGCGCAGGTCTATGGTGCCGCCGAAGCCCGTCGAAACCGCAAATCCGGAGAAGTCGTGGCAATCAAGGTATAGTTATGGCGGACCTGCATACGCCCGGTGCCACCCTCAATAGCAGCCCGGCAAACCACCCATCCCAGCCCCAATGTGGGGGTAGCAGAGCCGTTTGGCGAGGCCAAATCACAAATTGGCCTTGCGAAATCGCCCTGTCCCCTATAACTAGCCCCAATCATCCACATATTTCGTCCCACCCACAACGGAGCGACAGTCCATGGCTCGCGTCACCGTAGAAGATTGTATCGACAAGGTCGACAACCGGTTTGACCTGGTCCTGCTGGCCGCCCACCGCGCCCGCATGATTTCGTCCGGTTCACAACTAACGGTTGACCGCGATAACGACAAGAACCCTGTTGTGTCTTTGCGCGAAATTGCCGACGAGACCATCTCGCCGGAGGACCTCCGCGAGGAGCTGGTCCACTCGCTCCAGAAATTCGTCGAGGTCGACGAGCCCGAGCCCGATACGGTCCCGCTGATCGGTTCCGCCGGTGCCAGCGTCGATGCCGACGATACCGAAGTTGCCGTTGAGCGCATGACCGAAGAGGAGCTCCTGAAGGGCCTCGAGGGCCTCGCGCCGCCGGAAGAACAGCCCGAGGAGGACGAGTAATCGTCCCGTCGCAGTCGTCGATTTCTTGTGATCTTATCAAAGGCCCGAACCCGTGTTCGGGCCTTTGCTTTTGTTGGCGTTTTCGTGGTTACCATAGCGTTGCCGCATCGCGTTGCTTGCCTGTCACCGAATTGATCGGACGCACGCGCGATCGGGGCTAAGATGTATGCGACGGGCAGCTCATGGTCCGTTTGAAGGCAGGATGGCATGGTGTATCGGCGCCGGAGACAAACGCAGATGCTGGCCGCAACCGAATCGGTTGCCGTGGCCCCGACTGCGCCGGTGGGGCGCCCGGCCAAGCCTCGCGCGCGCATGATGCGTCAATATGACCTCGTCGAGCGCGTCAGGTCCTACAATCCCAATACCAACGAAGACCTGCTGAACCGCGCCTATGTCTACGCCATGAAGGCGCACGGCTCGCAGACACGTGCCTCGGGCGATCCGTATTTCTCGCACCCGCTCGAAGTGGCGGCGATTCTCACCGATCTGAAGCTCGACGATGCCACCATCGTGGCCGCCCTGCTGCACGACACGATCGAGGACACCGAGGCGACGCGTGCCGAGATCGACCAGATCTTCGGGCCCGAGATCGGCGCGCTGGTCGAGGGGCTGACCAAGCTGAAGCGGCTGGAGCTGGTGTCGCGCGAGGCCAAGCAGGCCGAGAACCTGCGCAAATTGTTGCTGGCCATTGCCGATGATGTCCGCGTTCTGCTGGTCAAGCTCGCCGACCGCCTGCACAACATGCGTACGCTGGACTTCGTGCCGCCGGAGTCGCGACGGCGCATCGCCGAGGAGACGCTCGACATCTATGCGCCGCTGGCCGGCCGCATGGGCATGCAGGAAATGCGCGAGGAGCTGGAGGATTTGTCCTTCCGCACCCTCGATCCAGAAGCCTATTCGGTGGTGATGCAGCGGCTCGACGCGCTCGCCGAGCGCAACCGCAACCTGATCGGCGAGATCGAGGACCAGCTCTCCAACAATCTGCGCCACCGGGGGCTGGGCGCGCGGGTCTATGGCCGCCGCAAGAAGCCGTTCTCGATCTGGACCAAGATGGAACGCAAGTCGGTCGGCTTCGAGCAATTGTCCGACATCTTCGGCTTCCGCCTCGTCGTCAACGACATCGAAGCCTGCTATCGCGCGCTCGGCATCGTCCACACCAACTGGCCGGTCGTGCCCGGGCGGTTCAAGGACTACATCTCGACGCCGAAGCAGAACGACTACCGCTCGATCCACACCACGGTGATCGGCCCCGGCAACCAGCGCGTCGAGCTCCAGATCCGTACCGAGGCAATGGACCAGATCGCCGAGCGCGGCATCGCCGCACACGTGTTCTACAAGGAAGACGTGGGCTCGCCGACCGAGTTTCTCAAGCGCGAGTCCAATGCGTTCGCCTGGTTGCGCCACACCATCGGCATCCTCTCGGAGAGCGCCAACCCCGAGGAATTCCTCGAGCACACCAAGCTCGAGCTGTTCCACGACCAGGTGTTCTGCTTCACCCCGAAGGGCAAGCTGATCGCGCTGCCGCGCCATGCCAATGTGATCGACTTCGCCTATGCCGTGCACACCGACGTCGGCAACAGCGCCGTCGGCTGCAAGATCAACGGCCAGTTCGCGCCGCTGTCCTCGGAGCTCCAGAATGGCGACGAGGTCGAGGTGCTGACCTCGGAGGCGCAAGCGGCGCCGCCCTCGGCCTGGGAAACGCTCGCGGTCACCGGCAAGGCGCGCGCCGCGATCCGCCGCGCCACCAGGACGGCGGTGCGCGACCAATATGTCGGTCTCGGCCGGCGCATCGTCGAGCGCCTGTTCGAGCGCGCCAAGATCGAATACGCCGACGACAAGCTCAAGGGCGCGCTGCCGCGGCTGGCGCGCACCTCGATCGAGGACGTCATGGCGGCGGTCGGCCGCGGCGAGATCAAGGCCTCCCACGTCGCGCGTGCGATGTATCCCGACTACAAGGAGGAGCGCATCGCGCGCTACGGCGTCAAGAAGGGGCTCGCCGCCAAGCTCAGGGAGAAGTCGTCGGAGCCGCCGCGCAGCCCGGTCGCGATCCCGATCCGCGGCATCAATTCCGACCTGCCGGTGAAGTTCGCGCCGAACGGCGGCGCCGTGCCCGGGGACCGCATCGTCGGCATCGTCACGCCGGGCGAGGGGATCACGATCTACCCGATCCAGGCGCCGGCCCTGAAGGATTTCGAGGAGGAGCCGGAGCGCTGGCTCGACGTGCGCTGGGACATCGAGGATTCCGCGCCGCAGCGCTTCCCGGCCCGCATCAAGGTCGAGAACGTCAACGAGCCCGGCGCGCTGGCACAGATCGCGACCGTGATCGCCGAGCACGACGGTAACATCGACAACATCAGCATGCAGCGCCGCTCGCCCGACTTCACCGAGACGACGATCGACCTCGAGGTCTACGATCTCAAGCATCTGAGCGCGATCCTCGCCCAGTTGCGCGCCAAGGCAGTCGTGGCCCGTGTCGAACGTGTTAATGGATAGACGCCTCTCGCATGCGTCCGTCTCCCTGATTTCGTGAGTCCTGAAATGTCCGCTTCTCCGCTCCGCCTCGGCGTCAATATCGACCACGTCGCAACCGTGCGTAACGCGCGCGGCGGCCGCCATCCCGATCCGGTGCGTGCCGCGCTGCTGGCGATCGAGGCCGGCGCCGACGGCATCACCGCTCACTTGCGCGAGGATCGCCGCCACATCCGCGACGAGGACATGGCGCGGCTGAAGGCCGAGATCTCCAAGCCGCTCAATTTCGAGATGGCGGCGACCGACGACATGATGCGGATCTCGCTCGCGACCAAGCCGCACGCGGTGTGCCTCGTGCCGGAGCGCCGCCAGGAGGTGACGACCGAAGGCGGCCTCGACGTGGTCGGCCAGCACAATGCGCTCGCGCCCTACATCGCACGGCTGAACGATGCGGGCATCCGGGTCTCGCTGTTCATCGCCGCCGATCCCGCGCAGATCGAGATGGCGGCGCGGCTGAAGGCGCCCGTGATCGAGATCCACACCGGCGCCTGGTGCGACGCCGTCGTCGACGGTCATACCGACAAGGCCGAGGCGGAGTGGAAGCGGATCGTGGCGGGGGTGAAGCTGGCGAAGCAAGCCGGGCTCGAAATCCATGCCGGCCACGGGCTCGACTACGCGACGGCGGAGACGATCGCGGCGCTGCCGGAGATCATGGAGCTCAACATCGGCTACTACATGATCGGCGAGGCGCTGTTCGTCGGGCTCGCCGAGACGGTGCGCAGCATGCGCGCGGCGATGGACCGCGGCCGGAGCCGGGCATGATCATCGGCATCGGCTCCGACCTGATCGACATCACCCGCGTCGGCAAGGTGATCGAGCGCCATGGCGAGCGTTTCCTCGACCGCATCTTCACCGCGGCCGAGCGGGCCAAGGCGGAGCGGCGCGCCAAGAGCGAGAAGATGGTGGTTGCAACCTACGCCAAGCGCTTCGCGGCCAAGGAGGCCTGCTCGAAGGCGCTCGGCACCGGCATCCGGAACGGTGTCTGGTGGCGCGACATGGGGGTGGTCAACTTGCCGGGAGGGCGACCGACCATGCAGTTGACGGGCGGGGCGCTGGCCCGGCTCCAGGCCCTGACGCCCGAGGGGTTCGAGGCGAAAATCGACCTGTCGATCACCGACGACTGGCCGCTGGCGCAGGCCTTCGTCATCATTTCCGCCGTGCCGCTGGCCAAGCCCAGACCGGCAGCGGGCTGTTTTTATAATTCTCATTAAGAATCAATGTCTTATTCAGTTTTGATGCGATCCTTGATTGCGTGGCCCCTGACAACCGTCTAAAAGTCCGCGGACGCAAATCAGCCTGGGCGAATTCGGCTTTACGCCGGAATTGGCCCTCATTATCAGAATCAGGACAATCTCCTTGGGCCGCGAAGCGATGGGCTGTTCGCGGAAGGAGGGCGCTCTGTGACCGCCGGCCGGAATTGAGAGAGCAATGAGCGTGACTTCGGGAACGAAAACTGAAAGCGGCGTCGGCGAAACGATCCGCGTCGTGATCCATGCTCTCCTGATCGCGCTCGTGATCCGCACGTTCCTGTTCCAGCCGTTCAACATCCCGTCCGGTTCGATGAAGGCGACGCTGCTGGTCGGCGACTATCTGTTCGTCTCGAAATATTCCTACGGTTATAGCCACTACTCGATCCCGTTCTCGCCGCCGCTGTTCTCGGGGCGGATCTGGGGCTCGGACCCGAACCGCGGCGACATCGTCGTGTTCCGCCTGCCGAAGGACGACTCCACCGATTACATCAAGCGCGTCATCGGCCTTCCCGGCGACCGCATCCAGATGAAGGATGGGCTGCTCTACATCAACGACACTCCGGTCGAGCGGCAGCGCATGAGCGAATTTGTCGGCGAGGATCCTTGCGGCTCCGAGGGCGGGGGCATCTCGCGGGTGAAGCGCTGGAAGGAAACGCTGCCGAACGGCGTGTCCTATGAGACGCTGGACTGCGCCGACAACGGCTACATGGACAACACCAACGTCTACAACGTGCCGCCGGGCCATTTCTTCATGATGGGCGACAACCGTGACAACTCCACCGACAGCCGTTTCCTCGGCCAGGTCGGCTACGTGCCGCAGGAGAATTTGATCGGCCGCGCCCAGATGATCTTCTTCTCCATCGCCGAAGGCGAACATGCCTGGATGTTCTGGCGCTGGCCTTGGGCGGTGCGCTGGAACCGTTTCTTCAAAATCGTCCGATGAAAGACGAAGCCAAGGACATCCCGATCCAATCGACCGAGCCCGCGGCGGGCGCCGACGGCGAAGCTGCGACCAAGACGCTTGCGACCAAGACGCCTGAAGCCAAGAGACCTGAAAGCAAGACGCCTGCAAAGAAGAAGCGGGTGCGGAGCAGCAAGGCCAAGGCCTCGGATGCGAACGCGGCGCTCGAGGCGCGCATCGGCCACAGCTTTGCCGATCCGAATCTGCTGATGCAGGCGATCACGCATGTCTCGGCGCTGAAGTCGGGGCGCAAGCGCGGCGACAGCTATCAGCGGCTGGAATTCCTGGGCGACCATGTGCTGGGGCTCGTCGTCTCCGACATGCTCTATCACGCCTTCCCGAATGCTGATGAGGGCGAGCTGTCCAAGCGACTTGCCGAACTGGTGCGCAAGGAGAGCTGCGCCGACGTTGCCAAGTCGCTCGGTCTGCTCGACGACGTCAAGCTCGGTTCGGTCGGGCCGAGCGCCGATGCCCGCCTGCGCAAGAGCGTGCTCGGCGACATCTGCGAGGCCGTGATCGGCGCCGTCTTCCTCGACGGTGGCTACGCGGCGGCGGCGGAATTCGTCAGGCGCAACTGGACCGAACGGATGCACAAGCCGCGGCGTCCCTTGCGCGATCCCAAGACCGTGCTGCAGGAATGGGCGCAGGGGAAGGGGCTGCCGACGCCTGTCTACCGCGAGGTCGAGCGCACCGGCCCGCATCACGATCCGCAGTTCCGCGTCGCGGTGGATCTGCCGGGATTGGCGTCGGCCGAAGGCATCGGTGGCAGCAAGCGTGCAGCGGAGAAGGTGGCGGCCTCAGTGATGATCGAACGTGAAGGTGTTGGCGGCGGCAATGACGGCTGAAGCAAGCGGCGAAGCGCCCTCCGCAACGCGCTGCGGCTTCGTTGCGCTGATCGGCGCGCCGAATGTCGGAAAATCCACACTGGTCAATGCGCTGGTCGGGGCCAAGGTCACGATCGTCTCGCGCAAGGTGCAGACCACGCGCGCGCTGATCCGCGGCATCGTCATCGAGGACAACGCGCAGATCATCCTGGTCGACACGCCCGGCATCTTCCTGCCCAAGCGCAGGCTCGACCGTGCCATGGTCTCGACGGCCTGGAGCGGGGCCCACGACGCCGACCTCGTCTGCGTGCTGCTCGACGCCAAGGCCGGGATTGATGAAGAGGCCGAGGCGATCCTCACCAAGGTCGCCAGCGTCAAGCACGAGAAGATCCTGGTCATCAACAAGGTCGATCTGGTCCAGCGCGAGAAGCTGCTGGCGCTCGCGCAGGCCGCCAACGAGCGCATGGCCTTTGCAAAGACCTTCATGATCGCGGCGATCTCGGGCGACGGCGTCGACGACCTCAGGCATACGCTGGCCGAAATCGTGCCGCCGGGCCCGTTCCTCTACCCCGAAGACCAGATGTCGGACGCGCCGATGCGGCAGCTTGCGGCCGAGATCACGCGCGAGAAGATCTATCGCAAGCTGCACCAGGAATTGCCCTACCAATCCACGGTCGAGACCGACAAGTGGGAAGAGCGCAAGGACAAGTCGGTGCGCATCGAGCAGACGATCTTCGTCGAGCGCGAGAGCCAGCGCAAGATCGTGCTGGGCGCAGGCGGCGCCACCATCAAGTCGATCGGCGCGGACTCGCGCAAGGAGATCGGCGAGATCCTGGGCGTGCCGGTGCACCTGTTCCTGTTCGTCAAGGTGCGCGAAAACTGGGGCGACGATCCCGATCGCTATCGCGAGATGGGCCTGGAATTTCCCAAAGAATAACCAAGAAAAGATCGGTCACCGATGAGCGTACCCAGCAACGTCCGGCGCTTCGAAGCGCTGCTCTATGCGTCATTGATGCTGGATGCCCTGTCGGTCGCGGTGCAGGACCGCACGCCCAGTGCCGAGATGACCGAGCCGATGATCATGATGGCGACCCTGCTCGCCGGCGGCATGATCCTGCTGCTGGTCTATTTCGTCTGGTTGGCTGCGCGTTGGCGCAAGAACTGGCCGCGCTGGGTGCTGGCGGCGGCCCTCGTACTGTCCGTGATCTCGCTCGGCCAGATCATCGGCGAGAAGGGCCTGGAGCTCGACAGCGTCATCGAGATCGTCTCCTGCGTGCTGACCGCGATGGGGCTGTATTTCTCGTTCAGCGGCGACGCCCAGGGCTGGTTCAACGCCTAACGTCTTGCGCGATGCCGTAGGGTGGGCAAAGGCGCGCCCTTGCGCGCCGTGCCCACCATAATCGCGCTGCGGATCAAATTGGTGGGCACGCTTCGCTTTGCCCGTCCTACACTCACCTGAAATGCGATAAGCTCCGTTCCATGGAATGGACCGACGAAGGCATCGTGCTGGGCGTGCGGCGGCATGGCGAGAGCAGCGCCATCGTCGAGCTGCTGACGCGTGCGCACGGCCGGCATCTCGGCCTCGTGCGCGGTGGCGCCGGTTCGCGGATGCGGCCGCTCTTGCAGCCCGGCAACAGCGTCGGTGTGGTGTGGCGGGCGCGGCTCGACGAGCATCTCGGCACCTATGCGATTGAGGGCCTCAAGCTGCGCGCGGCGACGCTGCTGGGATCCTCCCACGGCGTCTATGGCGTCACCCATCTCGCCTCGATTGCGCGGCTGCTGCCGGAGCGCGATCCGCACGAAGACATCTTTGCGATGCTCGAACACTCGCTCGATGATTTCGACGATATCGGCAGTGCCGCTGTGCACCTCATCCATTTCGAGCTGGCGATGCTCGCCGAGCTCGGATTCGGGCTCGCGCTGGAAAACTGCGCGGTGACCGGCGAGACCACGGACCTGATCTATGTTTCGCCGAAATCCGGCGGCGCGGTGTCGCGCGGGGCCGGCGAACCGTGGCGCGACCGGCTGTTGCGCCTGCCGCCGTTCCTGCGTCGTGGCGAGGCCGCGAGCGACCTCACCGACCAGGATCTCCAGGACGGCTTCCGGCTCACCGGCCTGTTCCTGCTGCGCCATGTGCTGGAGCCCCGCGGCCAGGGCCATTCCGACGCGCGCGCCGGCTTCATCAATGCGCTGACGCGGCAGCAGGCGAAGGCGGCTATTCCGGCGCCATGACCTGAGGGCGCCTCTGCCTTGCCCGCGGGCATGATATTTCCCCGGAACGAAATCCCCCTGGCTGAATTGGCCCTCGCAGGGTTCCACAACGGGGACAGCCAAAAAATGTTGATCAAGGGATTCGCCGTGTCGGCGGCGTTGCTTGCGTTCGCGCCTGACGCCGCGGCTGGCGAGCCGCAACCGGGTGTCTTTCGCCGGGCATCCTGCACCGTGATCCGGTATTACGTGGCGAAATATTCCGCTGCGGCCGCAGAGAGTTGGGCGCGGTCCAAGGGGGCAACGGAGGCCGAAATCGAGGTCGCCCGGCGTTGCCTGACCAATGCGCCGGTCACCGCGCAAGCCAAGACCCAGCAGCCAGTGACCGCCGGCTGGGCAGGGCAATAGCCGCCCAGAGGGAACCAATCGATCCTTGCCCGATTCGCTTCCACGGTTTAACCGGGCGGCATGGGAAAACGATTGATTCCGCCGGAGGAACCGGCCGAAATTCACGAGGTGCCGCTGCGTGAGGCGCTGGAAGAGCGCTATCTCGCCTATGCGCTCTCCACCATCATGCACCGTGCGCTGCCGGATGCGCGCGACGGTCTGAAGCCGGTGCACCGGCGCATCCTCTACGGCATGCGCTTGCTCCGGCTCGACCCCGGCACGGCGTTCAAGAAATCCGCCAAGATCGTCGGCGACGTGATGGGCTCGTTCCATCCGCATGGCGACCAGGCGATCTACGACGCCATGGTACGCCTCGCGCAGGATTTCTCCTCGCGCTACCCGCTGGTCGACGGCCAAGGCAATTTTGGCAATATCGACGGCGATAACCCGGCTGCTTATCGCTACACCGAAGCGCGCATGACCGACGTCGCGCGGCTTCTGCTCGAGGGCATCGACGAGGACGGCGTCGAGTTCCGGCCCAACTACGACGGCCAGTCGAAAGAGCCGGTCGTGCTGCCCGGCGGCTTTCCGAACCTGCTTGCCAACGGCGCGCAAGGCATCGCGGTCGGCATGGCGACCTCGATCCCGCCGCACAACGCGGCCGAGCTCTGCGACGCCGCGCTGCACCTGATCGAGAAGCCCGACGCGAAATCCAAGGCGTTGCTGAAGTGGGTGAAGGGCCCGGATTTCCCGACCGGCGGCATCTGCGTCGATTCCAAGCAGGCGATCGCTGAAGCCTATGCGACCGGTCGCGGCTCGTTCCGTGTTCGCGCTCGATGGGAGCAGGAAGAGGGTACGCGCGGCACCTGGGTCGTCGTCGTCACCGAGATCCCCTTCCTGGTGCAGAAGTCGCGCCTGATCGAGAAGGTCGCCGAGCTGCTGGACCAGAAGAAGCTGCCGCTGGTCGGCGACATCAGGGACGAGTCGGCCGAAGACGTCCGCATCGTGATCGAGCCGAAGTCGAAGAACGTCGATCCCGCCCTGATGATGGAATCGTTGTTCCGGCTGACCGAGCTCGAAAACAAGATTCCGCTGAACCTCAACGTGCTGATCAAGGGCCGCATCCCCAAGGTCGTGGGGCTCGCGGAGTGCTTGCGCGAATGGCTCGACCATCTGCGCGACGTCCTGATCCGCCGGACCAACTTCCGCAAGACGCAGATCGAGCACCGGCTCGAAGTTCTGGGCGGTTTGTTGATCGCGTACTTGAACCTCGATGAGGTGATCAGGATCATCCGCACCGTGGACGAGCCGAAGCCGGCGCTGATCAAGGCGTTCAAGCTCACCGAGGTGCAGGCCGAAGCCATCCTCAACATGCGCCTGCGCAGCTTGCGCAAGCTCGAGGAAATGGAGATCCGCACCGAGGACAAGAACCTCCGCGCCGAGCTCAAGGGCATCAACGCGGTGCTCGCCTCGGAGCCGGAGCAGTGGAAGAAGGTCGGCGAGCAGGTCGGCAAGGTCCGCGACATGTTTGGACCGAAGACGCCCCTCGGCAAGCGTCGCACCACCTTTGCGGATGCGCCCGAGCACGACCTCGCCGCAATGGAAGAAGCCCTCGTCGAGCGCGAGCCGGTGACGGTCGTGGTCTCCGACAAGGGCTGGATCCGCACCATGAAGGGCCATGTCGAGGATCTCTCGGGGCTGGCCTTCAAGCAGGACGACAAGCTCGGTTTTGCCTTCTTTGCGGAGACGACCTCGAAGCTGCTGCTGTTCGCCACCAACGGCAAATTCTACTCGCTCGATGTCGCAAAGCTTCCGGGCGGTCGCGGTCACGGGGAGCCGATCCGTCTGTTCATCGACCTCGAGCAGGAGGCCGCTCCCGTTGCGCTGTTCGTCAACAAGGGCGGGCGTAAATTCCTGGTCGCGAGCCACGAGGGCCAGGGCTTCGTCGTCAACGAAGACGATTGCGTCGGCACGACCAAGAAGGGCAAGCAGGTCCTCAACGTCGACATGCCGAACGAGGCGCGCACGGTCACCGAGGTGATCGGGGACACAGTCGCGGTCATCGGCGAGAACCGCAAGATGCTGATCTTCCCGCTCGACCAGGTGCCGGAGATGGCCCGCGGTCGCGGCGTGCGCCTGCAGAAGTACAAGGACGGCGGCTTGTCCGATGTCGCCGTGTTCGAGGCCAAGGCGGGCCTGACCTGGAAGGACTCCGCCGGCCGCGAATTCTCCGCGACCATGAAGGAGCTCGCTGAGTGGCAAGGTACCCGTGCGGATGCCGGCCGCATGCCGCCGAAGGGTTTCCCGAAGTCGAACAAGTTCGGCAAGGTGATCGGGTAAGCAGGCTCGTGTCCCGGACGCGCTGCAGCGTGAAACGCTGCTGCGCAGAGCCGGGACGCCACAACACAGATGTCGTGCCCCGGCTTGACCGGGGCATCCAATACGCCGCGGCTTCTCGGTTTCATCACGCCCCTCTCTGGAATACTGGATCGCCCGCCGTCGCGGGCGATGACAGCGAGTGTGGCGCAAACGCGTGGCAGATAGGCGTGAGCGCATGAGTGCCTGCGTTGATCGGGCACGAACATTGCTTTTTCTTTGCCTGCAAATGAACTCTCAAGAAGAAGCAAAAGGCACAATGTTCAAACTGAAGGCTTTCATCCCCGCGCTGTTCGGGTTCGCGCTGGTCGCGGCGCCCGCGCATGCGGCGGGCAATCTCGTTGCAGTGCTCGAGGCGGAGATCGTCACGCTCGATCCGCATTTTTCCACGGCCTACATTTCGCGCACGTTTGGCTACATGGTGTTCGACACGCTCTTTGCGAAAGACTCCAAGGGCGACATCAAGCCGCAGATGGTGCAGGACTGGAAAGTCTCATCCGACGGATTGACCTATACGTTCACGCTGCGCGATGGCCTGAAATGGCATGACGGCCAGCCGGTCACGGCGGCCGACTGCGTGGCGTCGCTGCGCCGCTGGGGCACCCGCAGCGCGCTCGGCCGTCGCATCTTCGCGATCACGGCCTCGCTCGAGCCGACGGATGCGAAAACCTTCGTGCTGACGCTGAAGGAGCCGTCCGGCCTCGTGATCGATGCGCTCGGCAATCCCGTCAGCCCCGTCGCCTTCATGATGCCCGAGCGCATCGCGAAAACACCCGGCGACCAGCGCATCACGGAGATCATCGGCTCCGGCCCGTTCGTCTACAGCAAGGGCGATCACCGCACCGGCGATCGCATGATCCTGAAGAAATTCGCCGACTATGTGCCGCGCCCCGAGCCCGCCGATTTCCTCGCCGGCGGCAAGCGCGTCGGCATCGACACGCTCGAGATCCGTGTCATCCCGGATGGTGCGACCGCCGCGTCCGCGCTGCAGGCGGGCGAGGTCGACTTCATGCAATATGCGCCGTTCGATCTGTTGCCGCAGCTGGAAAAGAATTCCCGCGTCAAGCTGGTCAATTTCACCGGCGGCAACATGTTCGCCGGCGCCTATCGTCTCAACGCCGCATCGAAGCCGTTTGATGATCCGGAAATTCGCCGCGTGCTGTGGAAGCTGGTCGACCAGCGCGAGGTGCTGGATGCACTCGGGCTCGATGCCAAATACGCCGCTCCCTGCGCGACGTTCTTCACCTGCGGCACCACCTATGAGAGCAAGGCGGGCACGGAAGCGGCCGTGAAGACGTCGATTGAAGCGGCGAAAGCCGCGTTGAAGGCGACCAAATATGCCGGCGAGCCCGTTGTCGTCATGGAAGCCAACGACCTCGAAGCCCCGCGCGTCTCGGCGCAGGTGCTAGCTGAGCGGCTGAAGCAGGCCGGGTTCAACGTCGATCTCCAGGTGATGGACTGGGCGAGCGTGCTGGCGCGCCGCGCCAAGAAGGAGGGCTGGAGCGTCTATGGCGTCCACGCCGGCGGTTTTGATCTGGGCTCGCCGCTGACCAACGTCATGGTCGCCTTCAACTGCGCCGACTTCACCGGCTGGCAATGCGATGCGCGCATCACACCCTTGATGGAGGCCTTCGCCAAGGCGCCTGCCGAGGAGGATCGCAAGAAGATCGCCGGCGAGATTCAGAGCGTCATGTACGATCAGGCGCCCGCGATCCCGTGGGGCCAGTTCGCGCAGCCGGCGGCCTATCGCGCCACGCTGCGTGGTCTGATACCGTCCGCCATCCCGGTGTTCTGGAACGTTGAGAAGTAACGCGATGTACGATGTCATTGTTGTCGGCGGCGGCTCCGCCGGCGCCGCTGTTGCGGCACGGCTTTCCGAGGATCCCGCACGGCGTGTCCTGCTGCTCGAGGCGGGGCTGGACTGGCGCGCCGACGAGGCGCCCTGGGAGGTGATGACGCCCAATCCGATCCCGATCATCCACAGGCGCGAGTACCAGGAGAAATGGCAATGGCCCGATCTTTTGACGCGCCGGGTGGCTGGGCAGGAGCCGCGCTTCTACTGGCGCGGCAAGGGGCTTGGCGGCTCATCGATGATGAACGGCCAGATTGCCATCCGCGGCGTCGCCGACGCGTTCGACGAATGGGCCGCCGGTGGCTGCACCGGCTGGTCGGCCAAGGACGTGATGCCGCTGTTCTCGGTGATCGAGGATGATTTGGAATTTGGTGACGCCCCCGGCCATGGACGCGGCGGACCGCTGCCGGTCTATCGCGCTCCGCCCGAGAAGTGGGGCCCGATCGATCGCGGCCTGCGCGATGCGGCGCTGGCGAGCGGCTATCCCTGGTGCGCCGACCTCAACGGTCCTGATGGCGAGGGCGTCGCCTGCTATCCCATCAACAGCCGCGACAGCCGCCGCATCACGACCAACGAGGGATATCTCGAGCCGGCGCGCGGCCGGGCCAATCTCGAGATTCGCGGGCACGCGCTGGTCGATCGCGTGCTGATCAGCGACGGCCGGGCGACCGGCCTTCGGGTTCACATCGAAGGGCAGGGCAGCCACGAGATCAGCGCGCGCCAGATCGTGCTCTGCGCCGGCGCCATCCACAGTCCGGCGATCCTGCTGCGTTCGGGCATCGGACCGGCGGATGAGCTGAATGCGATGGGGATTGCGGTCGAGCGCGATCTGCCGGTCGGCCGCCACTTCTTCGACCACCCGCTGTTTCGCGCGACGATCCAGCTCCACGAAAACCTGCGGCCGACCGATCCGGACACCCGCCACACCAATTGCTGCGTGACCTATTCCTCCGGCCTCGCCGATGGCGGCAAGCGCGACATGATCCTGATCGCGTTCAACCACCGCGGCATCGGCGTGCCCGGAGCGATCGGCGCCGGCCTGTTCAACGCCTATTCGCGCGGCACGCTCAAGCTGGCTTCGACCGATCCGGCGATCGATCCCATCGTCGAGGAGAACATGCTCGCCGATCCCCGCGACATGCTGCGCATGATGGACGCGGTGAAACGACTGGCCGTGATCACCTCCCAGCCGGCGCTTTCAGGTATTGCCGACTGGATCAGGCTGACCGACACCGATCTGACGCTTCCGCAAGCTGCGGCGTTGCCGGATCACGAACTCGATGCGCTGCTGCGCCGTGAGACCGGAGACATCCAGCATGCCGCCGGCAGTTGCCGCATGAGCGGCGTTAACGACGCTGACGGCGTGGTCAACCCTGATGGTACGGTGAAAGGCATAAGCGGCCTGCGCGTGGCCGACGCCTCGATCATGCCGTCCGACTGCCGCGCCAACACCCACTTCACGACGGTGGTGATCGGCGAGGCGATTGCGCGGATGATGATGCGGTAGCGCTAGAAGTGATAGTTCACGCCTGCCGTCACGGCGTGAATGCGATCCTTCAGGCTGAAGATGTTGACGGTCGTGCCGGCCCCATTGCTCAGCAACGCGCTGTGGTCGCCGAAGTCGTAATAGTCGTACTCGAAAACCGCGGACCAATGCGGAGCGAACGCCCAGTCGACGCCGGTGCCGGCGGTCCAGCCGGTTCGGGTGCTGGCTCCGCTGGGATTGACGGGGACGCCACCAGCGGGCGTGAAGGCATCGTCAAGCTTTTCACGCGTCCAGGCGCCGCCGCCCCGGACGAACACCAGCCAGCGATCAGCGAACGCGTAGCCGAGCCGCGCGGTGGCCGAGGCCAGGAAGTCGTTGCTCATCGTGAACTGGCTGGGGACGACGACGCCGGTCACGAGGTTTCTGACGGTGCCGGCGTGCGAGTTGCGGAGGCTGCTCCAGGCCGCACGGCCTTCGGCACCCACGACCCATCTGGTCGCAAATTGATAGTCGCAGCCGACCTGTCCGCCCCCAACGAAGCCTGTTGAACTGAAGGAGACAGAGTTTCCAAGCGAGTTGGTGGTCCGGTCGTCGCTGACGACACCGCCGACGTGTGCGCCGACGTAGCAACCGGTCCAGGTGAAGGGGATGGGCGCGAGGGGAGGTGCCTCCACCGCCAGATCAGCCGCCAAGGCCGCGCTGGAAAATCCCAATGCCAAAAGCCCGCCCACCCAAGCGACCGCGAAACGCCCGATGTCAGTCCCCATTCCCGCCTGCGACAACTTGGCACTGTCTGCCAGAAATGCCGCTGCTCGGGAAAGTGCAATTCGCATGATGTGCACAATTTGGGGTAGAGCCGTGGCGCAAATGTCACGCTCGGATCCGATGCACGCGGCGAGCATGACGGCTCGTTGACGTCGATGCTGATTTTACCTGGTGCCATCGAAGGTGAACCACTTCACAGCGGTCACAGCGGGGTCGTGCTAGCATTCGACAGCGCTGGCTGACCCAGCACCATGGCCGGAGTTCGGCTCAAATTACGCCATGCCCGATAAGCGCTGGCGGTTCGCATTTTCAGACGCCGTTCCCGCAATGAAGGGAGGTCTGGCAATGAGCGACACTCCAAAACCCGTGCCCGCCGACGAGTCGGCTCAGGCGGACCTTGCAGATTCTGAAGCTCCGGCGCCCGCATCCGGATTCGCCAAACGGCTGGAATCGTTCTTCGAGGTGATTCCATTTCTTGGCGGCGTTTTCATCGTGGTCCTCAGCGTGGAGCCGCTCCGCAATTTCATCTGGGACTCACGCCAGGTGATCATCCCGATCGTGGTGTTCGCCGCTGTCGTCATCCCGACGATCTTGCTGATGCCGATCGGGCAGCGATGGCTGAGAGAGAGCAAGGCGTCCACACGTGCGGGGCTCTTCATATTCTTCATGCTAGTGCTGGTGTCGATCGTGGCCATTGTTGCCTCGCTCGGCAAATTCTACCAGTACACGGTGCTGCGCGGCGTGTTCTCGGCCGTGGTGTGCCTGCTGCCCGGCGCAATGTGGTATCTCTTCGTCGGAACGCGCAAGGCGAGCCTGCTGAACGAATACCTGGTCAATCTCGATCGTCTGGGGCTGTTGCGCCAGGTGCGGAACGAGGATGCGGCGATCCGGGGACGTCGCGTTCAGGGGTATCTTCAGAAGTTCGAAGCCATCTATGGCGAGCTTGCGCCGAACGTCTATGCGGATGTGCTGAGCGGCCGTCTCGGCAAATATTCAAGGGCGGATACCGGCGGCGTGACGACACTCTCGACTGCGACGGTCCCGGTCTTGCTCGCCACGGTGCTGATTTCGCTCGGCTGGTTTGTCACGCTGCCGCCGTATCAGGCCGACGTTGTCTTCACCGTGAGTCCGGGCGTGCAGGCACTGACGCCGTCGGGCACGCCGGTCCAGCTCGCGTTCCTCGGCGCCTATTTCTTCTCGCTCCAGATGCTGTTTCGCCGCTACGTCCTGGAGGATCTCGGTGGCAGCGCCTATGTCGCGGTGTCGCTGCGCATCATTCTGGCCGTCATCGGGATCTGGACCTTCACGGCTGTGTCTAGCGCGAACGACCATCTGCTTCTGCTCGCCGGCTTCGTCTTCGGCGTATTCCCGCGCGTGCTCTGGCAGGTCGTGGAGCAGATGTTCAAGAAGGCGGCGGGCCTCATCTTGCCGAGCATGGTCTCGCAATTGCCGATCAGCGATCTCGATGGTCTCACCGTCTGGCACGAGGTCAGGCTCGAGGAGGAGGACATCGAGAACGTCCCGAATATGGCGACTGCCGACATCGTCGAGCTCCTGCTCAACACGCGCCTTCCGCCGGAGCGGATCATCGACTGGACCGACCAGGCCATCCTCTACACGCAGCTTGGGCCGCAGCCCAAGCCGAAGGAAGGAGGCAGCGCACGCGAAAAGCTACGCACGCACGGTATCCGCACGGCGAGCTCGCTGCTGTGGGCTTCGTGGCAGGCGCGACTCCAGGGAAGGTCCGAGGAGTTCGATCGGATTTTGCAGGGGGCCGATGGCGCCAGCGCGATGCCGGCGCTGGAGGACTCGCTCCGCACCAATTCGAATCTCGATCTGATCGAGCAGTGGCGCGGCACCTGCGATGCCGCGCAGCGTCCCTCGGCGCAGCCGGGCGCGGAGCAACCGTCGCGCCTGCTCGAGCCGCGCGACGGAGAGTTCGACCCCGGTCGTGCGGCTGCCGCGGCCTAGATCAGGCCCACCAGCCTTAGCACCACGCCCGCGGCGCAGCTGCCGGCGAGCACGGTGAGCATGCCGAGCTTGAAGCGGAAGATCGCGGTCGCGGCCGCGATCGACAGCAGCAGCGCCGGGACGTCAACGCTCGTCAGCACCGGCCTGTCGAATGCGAACGGGAAAGCGTGCACCGGAACGGTCTCGCGGAACAGCGTGTGCAGCGCGAACCAGATCGAGAGGTTGAGGATCACGCCGACGACGGCGGCGGTGATCGCGCCGAGTGCGCCGGCGAGGCCCGTATTGCCGCGCAGGCGCTCGATGTAGGGGGCGCCGACGAAGATCCAGAGGAAGCAGGGGGTGAACGTGACCCAGGTCGCCAGCAATCCGCCGAGCGTCGCTGCAAGCATCGGCGACAGGCCGCTTGGATCGCGATAGGCGGCCATGAAGCCGACGAACTGAAGCACCATGATCAGCGGACCCGGCGTGGTCTCGGCCATGCCGAGACCGTCGAGCATCTCGTGCGGCTTCAGCCAGTGATAATGCTCGACCGCCTGCTGGGCCACATAGGCCAGCACGGCATAAGCGCCGCCGAACGTGACCAGCGCCATCTTCGAGAAGAACAGCGCGATCTGGCTGAACATGCTGGCCTGCCCGAGGATCAAAAGCAACGCAATCACCGGCACCAGCCAGAGCGCGAGCCAGAGCGCACCGACGCGGATCGCGCGCGCGGTGTTGGGGCGCACATGCTCGGGAACGGCTTCGCCGAGCATGCTGTCGATCACCGCGGTGCTGCCGCCGGGACCGTGAGCCGCCGGGGCAAACTCCGGACGGCCGGCCCGCGCGCCGACATATCCGATCACGCCGGCGGCGATGATGATGATCGGGAAGGGGACCGCGAAGAAGAAGATCGCGACGAAGGCGATTGCGGCGAGTGCAATCATGATGCGGTTCTTCAGCGCGCGCTTGCCGACGCGCACCACGGCTTCGAGGACGATGGTCAGCACGGCCGCCTTCAGCCCGAAGAACAGCGCCTCGACGAAGCTGACATTGCCGAAAGCCGCGTAGATGTAGCTGAGGCCCATGATGGCGATGATGCCGGGCAGGATGAAGAGCCCGCCCGCCATCAGGCCGCCGGCGGTGCGATGCATCAGCCAGCCGACATAGGTGGCCAGCTGCTGCGCCTCCGGTCCCGGCAAGAGCATGCAGTAGTTCAGCGCATGCAGGAATCGGCCTTCGGAGATCCAGTTCTTCTCCTCGACCAGGATGCGATGCATGACCGCGATCTGGCCCGCGGGCCCGCCAAAGCTCAGGCAGGCGACGCGAAGCCAGACTCGGAAGGCTTCACTGAAGCTGATGCCGTGACCGGCATCAGCTCCCGTTTGATTGGCGCGGGTGTCCATCACGCCTTCACCTTGTTGGTCGGCCAGTTGTGGGTCTCGGCCGTCGCGTCGCGGCACCAGCGGTAGAAGGCGTCGTAGAGCGTCATGCCGGCTTCGAGCTGTTCAAGATCGTCGTCGTACATTCGCGACAGCCCGAGCGAGGCCGCGAGCAGGCCGGGGGCTTCCGGCGCGAGGTCGGGCCGCGCGGTGTCGGCGCCACGGACCAGCGTGGCGAGCCGCAGCAGGGGCGGTGTTGCGATCCCGAACTCCTCGATCATCACGTCGAAGGTGCAGAGCTCGCCGCGGTGACTCCAGAACACGTTCTCGATGTCGAACGGCGCCGCGTTGAAACGCTCGCCCACGGCGACCACTTCAGAGGGCGCGACGAACAGGAACACCGCGTTGGGATCGACGAAGCGGCGGATCAACCAGGGGCAGGCGATGCGGTCGACCTTCGGCCGGGCCCGCGTCACCCAGACGGTGCGGCCCTTGGCGTCGCGCGGCGGCAGTTTTGCAGCATCGACCAGCGGCAGCTTTGCGTTCTTCCAGCCCTCGAAACCGCCTTCCAGCGTCTCGGCCTGCACGCCGAGCTGGCGCAGCCAGGCGGCCGTGCCCTGTGCGAGCTTTTCGCCGCGCAGGCAGGCGACGATGGCGGAACGGCCGGAGAATTCGCCGCCCCAGTCCGGAACGTTGCTGTGGCTGAACTTGATCGAGCCGGGGATCAGTCGCGGGTCTGCGGCAAAATCCTCGTCCGTGCGCACGTCAATCAGGGCAGGGGCGTTCGCCGTGCCGATCAGCCGTGCCAATTTGTCAGATGATATCGTTGTGTAGGAAGACATGATGCGCCCTCGTAGAAACAAACGGGACGCGATACTTGGGCTTGTCGCCTCGTGGGGAGATCGCTCAGTCCCCATGAGCGTCATTACAACGAAACCGCCCCGGGCTGTCAATCGGCTCGTTGACTTGATTTTGCCCGGACATTCCGCAGGTCTATATTGCGGGTCAACGGACCGGACCTTTCGGAGACTTTTCGATGCATTCCCATTCGACCGAGCAATGGACCCATGACCACGTCTTTCTGGGCGAGAAGCACGATGAGAACGAGCGGCGCACCTGGCTCGTGGTCGTCCTGACCCTGGTCATGATGGTCGGCGAGATCGTTGCCGGCTCGCTGTTCGGCTCGATGGCGCTTTTGGCCGACGGCTGGCACATGGGCACGCATGCGGCCGCGCTTGGCATTGCTGCTTTCGCCTACCGTTTCGCGCGCCGGCACCTGGGGAATGCGCATTTCACCTTCGGCACGGGCAAGTTCGGCGACCTCGCGGCCTTCTCCAGCGCGATCATCCTGGGCCTGATCGCGGTCGAGATCGCCTATGAGAGCGTGCTGCGGCTGTTCACGCCGGTGCCGATCGTCTATGGCGAGGCCATCGCGGTCGCCGCCCTCGGCCTCTGCGTCAACCTCGCCAGCGCGTGGCTGCTGCGCGACAGCCATGATCACCATCATCACGGCCATGACCACGGCCATGGGCATGCGCATGATGATCACGACGATCACGGTCATCACCACCATCATCACGACAACAATCTTCGTGCGGCCTATGTCCACGTCATGGCCGATGCGGCGACCTCGGTGCTGGCGATCGCAGCGCTGGTGGTCGCGATGTATTCGGGATGGGTCTGGGCCGATCCGGCCGTCGGCCTGATCGGCAGCGCCGTGATCGCGAGCTGGGCGTTCGGCCTGGTCAAGTCATCCGGCGCGGTGCTGCTCGACGTGCGCGCCGACGAGAAGCTCGAACGCACCATCCGCGCGCGGATGGAAGTCGGCGAGGACCGCGTCACCGACTTGCATCTCTGGCAGGTCGGCCCCGGCCATTGCGCCGTGCTGGTCTCGTTGGTGTCGGACAAGCCGAAGCAGCCGGCCGTCTATAAGAAGCGGCTCGCTGGGCTGAAGGGCCTGAGCCACGTCACGGTCGAGGTCGAGACCTGCCCGCATTGATGTGATCTGCCGAAACGGAATTCGGCGGCGCGGCCGGGGTTGATCCTCGGTCGCAGCCATACACGGCTCTGCAAGAGGGACCAAGGATGATGCCCAGGATGAAGTTTGCTCTCGCCGTCGCCGCGCTGGCTCTGTCCGGCCACGCGGCCGTTGCGCAGTCAGAGAAATCGGGCGTCGAAAAGCTCTACGTCCTCAATTGCGGGGAGGGCACCGCCGGGGACATCTCGCGCTGGACGCCCGGCCTGAACGAGGGCAAGGCGATGGATTTCGTCGACAGCTGCTATCTCATCAAGCACAGCAGCAAGGGCTGGTTCCTGTGGGACACAGGCATCGCCGATGCCGTCGCCGCCATGCCGAATGGCCTTGTCCCCGCCGATCCCAAGGCCGTCACCTGGCGCCGGCCGAAGACGTTGGCCGCCCAGCTCGAACAGCTCGGCCTCAAGCCGGATGACGTCAAGGCGATGGCGGTGTCGCATACGCATCCTGATCACACCGGCAATGTCGAGCTGTTCCCGCAGGCCACGCTCTACGTGCAGAAGGCCGAATATGACTGGCCCGGCGCCAACAACGAGCCGCGCTTCAAGCCCTCGCATCCGGTCGAGTTGCTCGCGGGGGATAAGGACGTGTTCGGCGACGGCAGCGTGACCATCCTGTCGACGCCCGGCCACACGCCGGGACACCAGTCGCTGCTGGTGAAACTGCCGAAAACCGGCGCGGTGGTGCTGTCGGGCGACGCCGTCCACTTCAAGGACAATTGGGACAACCGCCGCGTCCCCAGCATGAACGCCAACAAGGACCAGAGCGCGGCGTCGATGCAGAAGATCGCCGACACGCTCGTCAAGGAGAAGGCGCAGCTCTGGATCAACCACGACAAGGCCCAGCGCGACAGCCAGAAGATGGCGCCTGAGTTTTACGACTAACGTTTGCGCCGAGGCTGCTGCCATGACGCTGGCAGCAGCAGCGTGCTACGGCCCAGGAAAGCTCCGCGACAGGAGATGATCGTGGGAGAGTGGGCCGGGGTTGCGATCGCGCTGGCGTCCAGCAGCCTCGGCGGCACCGCCGCGGCGATCACCCGCTATCTCGTCGGCGGCGCCGATCCGGTTCTGCTGGCGATCCTGCGCTGGGGGATCGGCTTTCTCTGCCTGTTGCCTTGCGCGCTGCTGCTTGGCGTGCGCTGGCCGCAGCGGCCCGACTGGCCGGCGGTGGCCCTGCTCGGCATCTGCTTCTTCGGCCTGTTCTTCATCCTCTACAATATCGCGGTGTCCTACACGACCGCCGCGCGCGCCAGTCTCGCGCTGGCGACGCTGCCGCTCCACACCATGGTCGTCGGTGCGATCCTCGGCGTCGAGCGGCTGACGGCGCGCAAGATTATCGGCGTCGGCATCGCCGTGCTCGGTGTGGCAGCCGCGCTGGCCGCGGGGCTCGCCCAGAGCCCGCCCGGCGCCTGGCGCGGCGAACTGATCATGACCGGTGCCGTGTTCTGCATGGCGTTCTACAACGTGCTGTCGCGCCCGCTGATGCAGCGCTCCAGCGCGCTTGGCTTTCTCACCGTCGGTATGGGCGCGGGCGCCGCCCTGCTGGTGCTGGCGGGGTTCGTGAAGGGCAGCTTTGCGGCGCTCGATCACTTCACGACGGGGCAGTGGATTGCCGGCATCTATCTCGGCATCGGCGGCGGCGCGCTCGCCTTCATCCTCTGGGTGATGGCGCTGGCGCGGGCGACGCCGACCCGCGTCGCCAATACCATGACTGTCAATCCGATTGCCGCGACCTTGCTGGCGGCGCTGCTCGTCGGCGAGCCGATCACCGCAAACCTTCTGATCGGGCTGGTTGCTGTGTTCGCCGGCATCTGGATCGCGACCAGCCAGGCGAAGCCGGCCTAGCTGCGCGGTGCCGTGACCGGGGGCGGGCTGGCGTCCGGCGTTTTCTTCGGCTTGAGCGTGCCGGCGTAGAACGAGAGCAGCCACACCAGGATGATGGCGAGGAGATAGACGCCCCAGGCCTGTGGCGGCGTGGTTGCCCAGCGCAGCAGGCCTTTGAAGGTGCGGGGCGGGCTGTTGTCTTCGCTCATGGCCCGCTTGTGCGCGAAAGGGGCTGCGCGGTCAATCCGGGCGCCGTTCGGCGCGGATCAGGAACAGCGCGGCCAGCGCCGAGAGGCTGAGCGCGGAGGAGACCATCAGCACCTTGGCGCCCATGACGTCGATGAGCAGGCCGAAGGCCAGCGGCGCCACGGCCTGCGCCATCCGTGCCGGCGCGCCGATGATGCCGAGGCGGTAGCCGAAATCTTTCGGGCCGAAGATCGACAGCGGCAGCGTGCCGCGCGCGATCGTGAGAATGCCGTTGCCCGAGCCGTGGAGCAGTGCAAACGCGCTTGCGGCGGGGGCGCCGAAGATGGCGAGGATTGCGGCGCCGAGCGGGTGGGTGACGCAGGCAAGGCGCGTCGACCACAGCGGATGGAAGCGGCTCAGAAAGCCCGCTTCGAGAATGCGCGCGGCCACCTGTGCCGGGCCGATCAGCGCGCCGGCCGCGATGGCCTCGACATGCGTCGCACCTGTGGCCTCCAGCAGGCGCGGGAAATGGACGGCCATTGCGCCGGTGACGGTCCAGACCGCCGCGAACACGAAGGCGAGCAGCACCATGGTTCGGTCGAGCGGCAAATGCGGCTTCTCGGCCGTCGCCGCGGCCTGCCCGGCGCCCTTGATCGCCGGCAGCATGAAGAAGTTCAGGGGCAGGCCGATCAGGAGATTGGCGGCCGCCCAGGCAAAACAGGTCTCGCGCCAGCCGATATGGGACAGGCCCCAGGCGGTGAGGGGCCAGCCGACGGTGGAGGCGAAGCCTGCCATCAGCGTGATGCCGGTGATTGGCCTGCGCGCCTCGGTGCCGTAGATGCGGCTCAGCGCGGCGAAGGCGGCGTCATAGAGCCCCATCGCCATGCCGATGCCGAGCACGAGCCAGGCGAACGCCATCACCGCCAATGAGTGCGAGAGGCCGAGCAGGACGAGACCCGCGGCCATCGTCAGGTTCGAGACCGACAGCACCTGCCGGCCCCCGAACAGATCGATCTGCCGCCCGATGCGCGGGCCGAGCATCGCCGAGATCACCAGTGAGGCCGAGAACGCGCCAAAGATCCAGTTGGAGGAGACGCCGAGGTCGCGCGCCATGGGATCGGCGAGAAGCGCCGGCAGATAGTAGCTGGAAGCCCAGGCCAGGGTCTGCGTGGTGCCGAGCGCCAGGATGATCGGAAGCTGGCGCTGGCTCATCTCGGTGCGATTCTGGTCTCGGTTTGCGGCGGTGCCATCGGCTGCATTTGCGGCCCGTGGCGAGAGCGCGTCAACAGCGTCCGCGGCATATTCGATCTGCTGCGGACGGGAGCCTTGGTTGCGCACGGTTCGCGCGTGGCCTTTCGCTCGTCACGAATGCACGCCATAATGGCGCATGCAATTGACCTCGCGCCTCGCGCTGATGAACTGGCTGACGGGCCAAGGGCTGACGGGCCTGCCCGAAAACGAGCTGCTCCGCGGCTTCTGCGAGCGCTGCCGCGCCGAAGGGCTGGAACTCTCGCGCGGGCTCGTCGTGATCGACACGCTGCATCCGATCTATGAGGGCCGCGGCTTCCGGTGGAGCGACCGGCAGAGCAACGAGAGCGATGTGTTCGAATATGGTTCGACCGCCGAAGGCGATGCCGCCAAGAGCTGGCGCCGCTCGGTGTTCTTCCACATGCTCGAGCACGGCGAGGACGAGAGGGTGATCGACCTTGCCGACGCGCCGTCGATGGATTTCTCACAGATCGGCGAGCTCGCGGAAAAAGGCCACAAGCACTATCTCGCCTTCGTGCATCGCTTCGGCGAGAACGGCGCGCTCGGCCTGATGGATTGCCTCTATTCCTGCTGGACCACGCGCCGCGACAGCGGCTTCTCCGAACCCGAGCTCGAAGCTCTGCGCGATCTCGTGCCGGTGCTGGGGCTCGCGATCAAGTCGGCGCAGCAGGTCGACATCGCGCGAACCCTCGGCCGCGTCTATCTCGGCCGCGATGCCTCCGCGCAGGTGCTGGGCGGGCGCATCACACGCGGCGTCACCGAGCGCATCAATGCCGTGCTGTGGTATTCGGATTTGCGCGGCTCGACCGGGATCAGCGAGAGCATCGGCCCCGACGAGATCATCCCGTTCCTCAACGACTATGCCCAGGCCGTGATCGACGCGATCCACGATGCCGGCGGCGACGTCCTGAAGCTGATCGGCGATGGCGTGCTCGCGATGTTCTGGGGGGAAGACATGTCGGACGCGCGGCGCGCTGCGCTACGCGCCGAGCATCTGTTCCGCAAGAACGTCGCTGCGCTGAACAAGCGGCGGGAGGCCGATGGCCGTCCCACGACGTCGGCCTATATCGGCCTGCATGTCGGCGAGGTCTTTTACGGCAATATCGGCAGCGCGGACCGGCTCGACTTCACCGTCGTCGGCCCCACCGTCAACGAGGTTAGTCGCATCGCCTCGATGAGCCGCTCGGTCGACCGCGAGCTGCTGGCCTCGGCCGAGTTCTACAAGGGCCTGGACGCCACCGGCCGTCGCTACCTCGTCTCCACCGGGCGCTACGCGCTGCGCGGCATCGGCCGCGCGCAGGACCTCTACACGCTCGATCCTGAGGTCGATACGAGCGAGCCGGTGACCGGGAGCTACGAGCGATATCTGGCGAATTAGCGGCGGATCGCAGGGGCCGAGACATTGGGCGTTTTCGTTCGATCCTTGGCGGGCCATTGTTCGGAAAGCGGCGGCATCGAAGTCTCCTTGCCGGTCATGCGCTCAATGGCGACGGCGTAGACGGTGATGATGTCGAGCCGCGGGAAGAACCCCTTCGGTCGCGTCGTATCCGGCTTGCCGTATTTGGCCATCAACGTTTCGCAGAACCGCTGCTTGATGCCCGTGTCGCCCACGACCCTGATGCGGCCGAACAGGCATATGCTTCGATAGGCGAGACCGGAATCGCATTCGAACCGGCCATAGTCGAAGACACCTTCGTGCTCATCGATCTCGATGCAGACGCGGGGATCTCGCTCGATGTTTGCGCGCAGATGTCCCCGGGCGGCTGTCGTGTGCAGATACACCTCACCGTCGAGCCAGAGATAGAGGAGCGGGATACAGTAGGGAAAGCCGTCCTCGCTGACTGTCGCAAGATGGCCAGCATATCCGCGTGCCAGCATCTCCAGGATCCGCTCCTGCGACATGGCGCGGTCCTCGCGACGGATTTGCGGTGAACTCATGGTGCAAGACGCTCCGCGCCGCCATCCGAATGAGCGGACATTTCAGGTTTCCTTGTTATCCGAAACAGGATAGAAAAATAGTGGTCTTGAGCAAAGGTCCACTTGGCCCTATTGCAGCATACCACTTCCCGACGTGCGGCTCACCCTGTCGGACGAGGACCCGTGAAGAGCAGGCAGAGCTGGGCAGAACTCTATTCCTTCAGCGTCGACCGCACGGCGGAGGCGCCGGTATTCCGCCAAATCTACCTCGAGCTACGATCGGCAATTCTGTCCGGAGCGCTTCGTCCGGCGGCCAAGTTGCCCTCGACGCGCGACCTTGCGGCGCAGCTCGGCGTCTCGCGTACCGCAGTTGTTTCGGCTTTCGAGCAGCTGCTGGCCGAAGGTTATGCCTTCGGCAGGAAGGGGGCGGGGACTTACGTTGCGTCCGATCTGCCTGAACCGTTTGCCGCGCCTCATGGCCGCAAGACGCGGGCGGCACCGGCCGCGGCAGGCGCGGCCTCCTTTCACGGCCTCGGCGATTTCGTCGATGTGACGACGCAGAATGACGAGCGTCCCTTCAACCTGGGTCGCACGCTGTTGGATGCACGTAGCGCCGAATTGTGGCGCAAACTCACGGCGCGCACGCTGCGATCGTTTGAGCGACATCATCTCGGCTACGGCGATCCGCGTGGCTTGCTGGAGCTGCGCAAGTCGGTTTGCGACTATCTTCGGGCCGCACGCGGCGTGCGCTGCGAGGTCGATCAGATCGTGATCACCGCCGGCACGCAGCAAGCCGTGGACATCGCCGCACGTGTCATGCCCGGGCCGGACAAGGAGGTCTGGATCGAAGACCCCGGCTATACCCTGACCCGTCTTACGCTCGCTGCGTCAGGCGCGAAGGTTTGCGCCATCCCGGTTGACCAGCACGGCGTCAACGTCACGGAAGGGATCCGCCGCGCCCCGAAGGCGCGCGCAGTTTTCATAACGGCCTCGCACCAGTTTCCGACAGGCGTTCCCCTGTCGATGGCGCGCCGCCTCGAACTTCTCGCCTGGGCCCGCGAGTCCGGCGCCTGGATCATCGAGGACGATTACGCCAGCGAATTCCGCTACGGCGGCCGTCCCCTCGCTTCGCTTCAGGGCCTGGATGAGGCCGGCCGTGTCATTTACGTCGGAACTCTCAACAAGGCGCTCTTCCCCGGACTGCGGCTTGGCTACGCCGTGCTGCCACACCCGCTGGTGCGGAATTTCGTTGCCGCGCGCTATCTGATCGACCGTCAACCGTCGAGCCTCTGCCAGTCCGTTGCTGCGGCCTTCATGGAGGAGGGGCATTTCGCAGCCCACATCCGCAGAATGCGGGAAGTGTATCGCCGCCAGCGCGATACCCTCGTTGCGGCACTGAGGCGGCGCCTGGGCGACCATTTGTCGGTCGAGCCGCCGGACCAGGGCATGCACCTGGTTGCCTACACGCGACGGGGACTGTCCGACGTGAAGATCGAACGGGCCGCTCGCGACCACGGCGTCACCGTTCGCGCGATGAGCCGCCACTATATCGAGGCCCCGGCGCAGTCGGCGCTGATGCTGGGCTTCAGCGGCTACCCGCAGCAGACCATTGCGCCGGCGGTTGCCCGACTGGCGCGGGCCATCGCCACTGATTGCGTACCGGACTAGCACCGCGCCGGCACTTCGTCCCCCACCATGGCGGGCTGCCGATCCAGCGCCACGGCGGGAGAGAGCCAGATTACCAGCGCCTGCACGCCGAACACGGCGGCTGCGAGATACAGGCAGGCTTCCGCGCTCCAGAGGCCGCCGACGATCGCGCCCAGCGCCGAGCCGAGCGGGCGGGCGCCGTAGCTCATGATGTTGATGGCGGAGACGCGTCCGAGCAGGCGCGGCGGCGTCACGGACTGCCGCAGGGTCGTGGTCGAAATCACCCACAGGATCGGCCCGACCCCGAGCAGGAAGAAGCTCAAGGCTGCGAGCCAGGGGGAGGGGACCAGCACCGTCAGCGCCATCACCACCGCAGCGACGAAACCTGTGACCGGGCCAAGGCCGACCACCGTGCCGAAGGCGATGCGCTTCATCACGCGCGTGGCGAACAGCGCGCCGATCACCATGCCGACGCCGTACATCGTCAGCACGGTGCCGACGCCTGCGGCGGTCAGGCCGAGATGGCGTACCGCATAGGGCACGAACACGGCGATCTGGAGGAACCAGCCGGTGTTGAAGATGAACTGGGTGATGAACACCGGCCGCAGCAGCGGATGGTGGAACACGAAGGCCGCGCCCTCCCGGATGTCCTGGAACGGATGGCGCCGCGGCGAGGGCGTCCGGGTGGGCTCGTAGATGCCGGAGAGCAGCACGACGGCGATGGCCGAAAGCGCTGCGGCGAAGCCGAAGGCCGGGCTCGCGCCCCACCAGCCGACCAGTGCGCCGCCGAGCGCAGGCCCGCTTGCAAAGGCGATGGTGCGGGCGAGCTCGATGCGGGCATTTGCCGACGGCAACAGCTCCGCGCTCACCAGCGAGGGCACCAGGGCCGGCGCCGCCACGCTGTAGACGACCGTGCCGCATACGGCGGCAAAGCCGAGCAGAGCGAGCAGCGGCAAATTGAGCGCGCCAAGTGTGAGCAGCAGCACGATGGCCGCCAGCGCGACCGCGCGCAGCGCTTCGGCACCCGCCATCAGCGAGCGGCGGGAGATGCGGTCGGCGAGTAGGCCGGCCGGAATGGCGAACAGGACAAAGGGCAGGGTGAGGGCGGTCTGGAGCAGGCCGGTCTGGCCTTCCGCAACACCCAGCGTGAGCACGGCGACGATGGGGGCCGCGGCCAGCGCGATCTGCTCGGCCGATTGCGCCGCCAGGTTGGACCAGGCGAGGCGGTTGAAGGTGTCTGGGAGGCGAAGCGGGTTTGACATGGCGCATTTCCTGCAAAGTCGTGTTGCCGCCAGTATCCGCCCCCGAGGACGGCCAAACCCACCCGCTTCCCGACAGGGCGGCCAATAACCGCCGCGCCGGGAACTCATGCGGCTAGATGCAGTTGCAAATGAGTTGCAATAAGCTTCGACTTCGGTATTGTGCTGATATGGATGCCCGCTCCCCCGATTTGACCCAAGATGCCGCCGGCTGGCGCACTGATGCGCCTGCTACCAAGAGCCTCGCCGAGGTGAACGCCACGATTGCCATCCCCACGGCGGGGGTGTGGTGGCGGCGATTCCTCGCCTTTGTCGGCCCCGGCTATCTGGTCTCGGTCGGCTACATGGACCCCGGCAACTGGGCGACCGACCTCGCCGGAGGGTCGAAGTTCGGCTACACGCTGCTTTCGGTCATCCTGCTCTCGAATTTGATGGCGATCCTGCTCCAGTCGCTGGCGGCGCGGCTCGGCATCGTCACCGACCGCGACCTCGCGCAGGCCTGCCGCGCGACCTATTCGCCGGCGGTGAACTTCCTGCTCTGGCTCGCCTGCGAGGCGGCGATCATCGCCTGCGATCTCGCCGAGGTCATCGGCACAGCGATCGCGCTCAAACTGCTGTTCGGCATTCCCCTGATCGGCGGCGCGCTGCTTGCTGCGCTCGATGCGTTCCTGCTGCTGCTCCTGATGAACCGCGGCTTTCGCTTCCTCGAAGCGTTCGTCATCGCGATGCTTGTCGTGATCGCGGTCTGCTTCCTGGTCCAGATCGTGGCCGCCGCGCCGCCGATGGCGGAAGTCCTGCACGGCTTTATGCCGAAGACCGAAATCTTCACCAACCCGGAAATGCTCTACATCGGGATCGGCATCATCGGCGCAACCGTGATGCCGCATAATCTCTATCTGCACTCCTCGATCGTGCAGACGCGCGCCTATGAGCGCAACGACACCGGCCGGCGCGAGGCGATCAAATGGGCGACGACGGACTCGACCATCGCCCTGATGCTGGCACTGTTCATCAATGCAGCGATCCTTGTCGTGGCAGCCGCGACCTTCCACAAGAGCGGCCATTCCGACGTCGCCGAAATCGGCCAGGCCTTCGAGCTGTTGTCGCCGCTGCTCGGCCTCGGTATCGCCTCGACGCTGTTTGCGATTGCGCTGCTCGCCTCGGGCCTGAACTCGACGGTGACGGCGACGCTCGCCGGCCAGATCGTGATGGAGGGCTTTCTCGACCTGCGCCTGCCGAGCTGGGCGCGGCGATTGCTGACGCGCGGCATCGCTATCGTGCCGGTGATCGTCGTCACCGCGATCTATGGCGAGCGCGGCACGGCGGATCTCCTGGTGTTCAGCCAGGTCGTGCTGTCGATGCAGTTGCCCTTCGCCGTGATCCCGCTGGTCCGCTTCGTCTCGGATCGGCGCAAGATGGGCAAGTTCGCGATACCGCCATACGTCGCCGCGATCGCGTGGATCGTCGCGGGCATCATCGTGATTTTGAACGTGAAGTTGCTGGTGGATACGCTGTTCGGGTGAGTGCGCTTGCGGTTATGGCCGCTAGCAGAGTCCACTCATATGCTTGAACTTCCAGAGCGAGGGCAGTCCTTGCGGGCTGGTCTTCGGGACCGTAACCCCGCAGCGTCTTCGGTCCCTTCTGCTTGAACTCCTCGATCCCGCATGATGTCGGGCCTTCGTACACGCTCACTGTCACGACATAGAAGTCGGGAAGAACGTCCTCGATCCGGGCTTCGGATTCGACGTTGGCGTTCGGGCGCCGCCACGTGTGAATGATTTTGCGGCCAGGCTCGGGCTTGTCGAACAAGGGAAGGTCTGGCGCGAAGAGATCAGCGACCTCGCCAGCCTTGCCGATCGGCTGGCCGTAGTCCTTGAGGAACGCGCGAAGCTTCGGGGGCAGAGGTGTCACCGCGATACAGCGGCCAAAATAGTCCTTGTGGCCGGCGTCACAGGCATGGGCGTCGATGCTCGACGGGATGATCAACGACAGTGCGAACAGGACGGAAATTGCAGACCGCAAGCACGGGCCTATTCTCGCCGCGGGACGTCGAACCACCGCTCCCTTAATCCTGCGGCTCTGACGTCGCGTCACCTTGCGCATCGATGCGCAGCCAGCCTGACGGCGCGAGGCGCTGCTGCGGCAGGAAGCGGGCCTTGTAGTCCATCTTCTTGGAGCCTTCGATCCAGTAGCCGAGGTAGACGTAGGGCAGGCCCTGACGTCGCGCCCGTGCGATATGGTCGAGGATCATGAAGGTGCCCATCGACCGGCTGACCTGGCTCGGCTCGAAGAACGAATAGACCATCGACAGGCCGTCGCTGAGCACATCGGTCAGCGCCACCGCGATCAGCTCCTCACCGCGGCCGGTGATGCCGCTGTCGGGGCCGCGCTTGCGGTACTCGATGATGCGGGTCTCGACATGGCTGTCCTCGACCATCATGGCGTAGTCGAGCACGGTCATGTCGGCCATGCCGCCATGGCGGTGGCGGGAGTCGAGATAGGCGCGGAACACCGAATATTGCTCGGAGGTCGGCACCGCACTGCGCTGCTCGCCGATGATGTCGGCGTTGCGCGCGATCACCTTGCGGAAGTTCCGGGAGGGGCGGAATTCGTTGGCGACCACCCGGACGGAGACGCAGGCGCGGCACTGGTCACAGGCCGGCCGGTAGGCGATCGACTGGCTGCGGCGGAACCCGCCATGGGTCAGGAGGTCGTTGAGGTCACCTGCGCGCTCCCCCACGAGGTGCGTAAACACCTTGCGCTCATGCCGGCCCGGCAGATACGGGCAGGGAGAGGGCGCCGTGAGGTAAAATTGGGGGGTGTCGCGCGAGTGCTGGGTCAAGGGACGTCGTGGGCCTCCAAAGTGGGCATTAACATCGCGCTACGAAGGCCCCCGGTCAATCGGTCTACTCGGCAGGTCAGATCAGTCAGTTTAGTCGGTCCTGGTTGATAGGTTCTTGATCATCAGGCTCTCAGTAGGTCCTTGCCGCCTGCGGCACAGGCGCGCGGACGGAATTGTTGATCACGACCGTTCCCAGCACGACATCATGCAGCAGGCGCCGGCGGCCGTTGAACAGCCCAACCAGCACCACGAAAGGTGTCAGGAACGAGACCGTCACCCAGAACAGCACGGCATGGGTGGCGCCGAGCACGAAATAGCCGGGCGCGCCGTACCAGGTGCGCAACTCCAGATCCATCAGGCGCATGCCGATCGTCGCGGACGACGGACCGCCGATGCAGGCACCGTAATAGACGATCGCCCAAACAACGGAGGCCGGCCAGGCCAGCCAGAACAGCGCCCAGCCGATGCCGAGCGTGACGATGCCGAACAGCGCGATGAAGATGTAGCCGAGGATCACGGGAACGGAGATCACGACCATGTCGATCAGGAACGCGAACGCCCGCCGCGTTGCCACGCCACGGAACAATTCCGGGTGCAGATAGGGATCGAAGGCGTGCGGTTGCATGGCGCCGTCATTGCGCCAGGCATTGCGCGAGTCCGAATACGACATAGTCCGTTCTCCCAAGGGAAACTCCCGTGGCAGGACATGGGAGCAAGTCATCCCCGTGCCAAGGGCGTGCGGGCGTCAACAAGCCGAAATATTCCGGCAATTCGGGGGCGGGGCTGTTACCGCTGTCGTTCAGGGAAGGCGTCGTAGGGTGGGCAAAGGCGCGTTAGCGCCGTGCCCACCATCGTTCCGCGATCGCTAGCTGGCATGGTGGGCACGCTTCCGCCTTCGCTCTTCGAGCTACGGCGGACAAGCCGCTTGGCCCACCCCGCGATACCTTACGTTTGGCTCCGCAGCTTCTCCGCCACCTTCGGCGCAAAATAGCTGAGCACGCCGTCGGCGCCGGCACGCTTGAACGCCAACAGGCTCTCCATCATTGCGCGCTCGCCGTCGAGCCAGCCATTGTTGGCGGCGGCTGCGATCATCGCGTATTCGCCGGAGACCTGGTAGGCGAAGGTCGGCATCGCAAAGGTGTCCTTCACGCGCCGGACCACGTCGAGATAGGGCATGCCGGGCTTCACCATCACCATGTCGGCGCCCTCGGAGATGTCGAGATCGACCTCGCGCAGCGCCTCGTCGGTGTTGGCGCTGTCCATCTGGTAGGTGCGCTTGTCGCCGGTCAGCGTCTTGGCCGAACCGATGGCGTCGCGGAACGGGCCGTAGAAGGCGGAGGCGTATTTGGCCGCATAGGCCATGATCTGCACGTCGAGCAGGCCAGAGCGGTCCAGCCCCTCGCGGATCGCGGCGACGCGGCCGTCCATCATGTCGGAGGGCGCGATGATGTCGCAGCCGGCTTCGGCCTGGACCAGCGCCTGACGCACCAGCACCGCGACCGTCTCGTCGTTCAAAATCTTGCCGTCGGAGATCAGGCCGTCATGGCCGTGGCTGGTGAAGGGATCGAGCGCGACGTCGCAGAGGATGCCGATGTCAGGAAACTCCTTCTTGATCGCGCGCACCGCCTGGCAGACCAGGTTGTTCGGATTGGTCGCCTCGGAGCCTTCCTCGTCGCGCAGGGACGGGTCGGTGTAGGGAAACAGCGCGAGGCAGGGGATGGTGAGCTTCATGGCGCGCTCGGCCTCGCGCACGGCCTGGTCGACGCTGAGGCGGTCGACGCCCGGCATCGAGGCGATCTGCTCGCGCTTGTTGTTGCCGTCGATCAGGAACAGCGGCCAGATCAGATCGTCGGTGGTCAGCACGTTCTCGCGCACCATGCGCCGGGCCCATTCGGCCTTGCGGTTGCGGCGCGGGCGGACGGCCAGATCGAGGGCAGGGGAGGCACTGGCGCCATCCCGGCGCGAAACCTCGCGCAATTCGATCGGACGTCCGTATTTGATCGCCATCATTCTTCCTCCGGCTGGAATTATTCTTATACCAGCTCGCATGGTTCCCGTCACCGCGGCTTGACCTGCCGCAAGGCAAAATTGAGGTCAATCGGGCAGCCGATTGATTTTGCGGGGCGAAGCAGCCAGAAGGGGACCATGTCCGAAATCTCCACCCGCGATGCGGCCCGCGACGGCGCCAGTGCCAGGGACGCCGCCAGAGACAACGCCAGAGACAACGCGATGTCGGTGGCGGCGATCTCGTCGGAGCGCCCCGAGTCCGACGACAATGTCTGGACGCGCCGGCTCGTGCTGTTCCTGCGCGTGATGGCGCTGCTGTCGATTCTGAAGGGCCTCTATCACTGGGCCCAGGTCACCGGCTTCGTCGGCGGTGAGGACGAGGCGTTCGAGAACCAGTCGATGGCCTGGCAGGCCGCCACGGTCTATTTCGCCGTGATCGAGCTCGTTGCCGCGGTCGGCCTCTGGCTTGCGACGCCCTGGGGCGCGGTGGTGTGGCTGACGACCGTGGTGTCGATGGCGGTGATCGAACTGATGTTCCCGGGCATCTACGGCGGCAGCCTGATCGTCGTCGGTGTCGAAGCCTTCATGCTCGCCGCCTATCTCGCGCTCGCCTGGATGGCCGCGCGCGAGCGGCCGCCGTAGCGCGCTTGCGATTTCAACGCACACTCACACTCTCTCGTGCCCCGGACGCAGCGCAGCACGCAGTGATGCGCTGCTGAGCCGGGGCCCAGCTCTCCACGATCTCGTTTGCGGCTTCTGGGTCCCGGCTCTGCGCTCCGCTTCGCTGCGCTTGTCCGGGACACGAGAGCGGCATTTCCAAAGTCGTGGCTTGGTTGACCGTTGGTTGCCTAAAATTCGAGGTAACTTTTCATTGACTCCGTGCGTTCCGCCACAGCTCTTACGCGCCCGTTTCGAAACGGGGCGGCCCTGTACTGGAATGCGACAGAGGTGGCGGACGGAGGGTGAACAGGACCTTGCGAGGGTCAACAGACGGTTGCGAAAAGCCCTTGTGACACAGGCTTAATCCGCAATTCACTGTCTTAAATTCATGATCTCTTTATTCTCTTATTTAAGCCGATCTTCAAACGCCCCCCTTAAGTTGCACCTATCAGACGGAGCAAAAGTTTCGTCGAATGAGTGTCGATAAAAACGACAACAGGGGAAGTGTCATGATGAAAGCCGTCGCAACTGCGGCAGATACCGCAGAGCGCGTCTCCGGCCAGCAGGGTTCGGTGCAGTCGCTCTATCTGGAAGCTTTGACTCTGGTGGAGCGGCTGCATCGCCGGCTCCTCGACGTCATCAAGGATGAATTCGATCGCCGCGGCCGTGCGGACATCAACTCGGTCCAGGCGCTCCTGCTCTACAACATCGGCGACAAGGAGCTGACCGCGGGCGAGCTGCGCACGCGCGGTTACTATCTCGGCTCCAACGTCTCCTACAATCTGAAGAAGCTCGTCGAGCTCGGCTTCCTCGATCATCAGCGCTCGCGCGTCGATCGCCGCTCGGTGCGCATCCGCCTGACCCCGCAGGGCCAGGAAGTCCGCCGCATCGTCGACTCCCTCTACCAGAAGCACGTCAAGACGGTGGAGCAGGTCGGCGGCATCTCGGGCGAGGAGTTCTCGACCCTCAACAAGTCGCTGCACCGCCTCGAGCGGTTCTGGACCGACCAGATCCTGTATCGTCTCTGAGTTCTTTGCGACGGGACTTGGCCAAGCCGGCCCATAACAAGACCGGCAAGCCTCCCGAACGTGCCTGACCTCCCCAAGCGCGCCGGCCCGGCTCTGCCCCGGACCGGTGCGTTTTGTCGTTTCGCGACTGCGAAATAATTGCCGGCCAGGCGGAACCAGTTCCCCGCACCGCAGTTGTTACTGCGGATCGGAGGATGCGATGCTGGTCGAGCGCGGGCTTCAGGCAATGAACGTCGAACTCGTGAGCGACGCCTATGCCATCGCAGCCAACTACCTCCGCCGCTCCGGCGCGATTCCCGACACGCTGGTCACCAACGAAAGCCTGCTCGAGATCATCATCAAGCTGCTCCAGCACGGCGAATTGAACAAGATCAGGCTCGCCAACAAGGCCATTGGCCGGTTCGAGGCCCAGTCCGGGGCCCGCGCGGTTGCCTGATCAAAACTCCCAAAATTCGACAGAACCAGAGGGTGATATGGAAGCTGCCATCGACCGGATCATGCAGACTTATGACCTGCTCGCGAACCGCACGTCCGCGGCGAGCGCGGAGGCACGGGCCAAGGTCACGAACTACCTCAATACGTTGATGGAAGCCGGCGAGAAGGACACCCACAGGTTGACGGTGTGCGGACTGACCTATCTGCGCCAGCTCGACGGCAGCGTCGATCCCGTGAAGGCGGGGTATACCGGGCTGTAGGGGCAGGTCCGGCCCGCATCGGCACGGATTTTAAGGTCCAAATCGGACCCTTCAGGACTGACCGGGGCGGACGGTTCAAGCAGCCGTCCTCTCGCCCGGATCCTTCAATCCCCACCATATCTGGCATAATTCTCGCTCTCGACCCGCAAATACTTGGCCGGGGGCGGGTGATGTGGTAGATCGCGCTCGCCGCTTCCGATCGCCACACCAGACCGCCCGTAGCCCGCCAAAAGGCTGCGGCGGTGGAGATATTCGCAAGATGACCTCAGCCAGAACCGCCTCCGCGCCCGACTCGTTTTTCACCGCCTCGCTCGACCAGGCCGACCCGGAAATCGCCGCCGCCATCAAGGGCGAGCTCGGCCGGCAGCGCCATGAGGTCGAGCTGATCGCCTCCGAGAACATCGTCAGCCGTGCCGTGCTGGAAGCGCAGGGTTCGGTGATGACCAACAAGTACGCAGAGGGTTATCCGGGCGCGCGCTACTATGGCGGTTGTGAGTGGGTCGACGTCGCCGAGAACCTCGCGATTGATCGCGCCAAGAAGCTGTTCGGCGCCAACTTCGCCAATGTGCAGCCGAACTCCGGCAGCCAGATGAACCAGGCGGTGTTTCTGGCGCTGCTGCAGCCCGGCGATACCTTCATGGGCCTCGACCTCGCGGCCGGTGGCCATCTCACACACGGCTCGCCCGTCAACATGAGCGGCAAGTGGTTCAAAGCGGCGCACTACACCGTGCGCCGCGAGGACCAGATCATCGACATGGACGCGGTCGCCAAGCAGGCCGAAGAGGTCAAGCCCAAGCTGATCGTCGCCGGCGGCTCGGCCTATTCGCGCGCCTGGGACTTCAAGCGTTTTCGCGAGATCGCGGACAGCGTCGGCGCGTACCTCCTGGTCGACATGGCGCACTTCGCCGGTCTCGTCGCCGGCGGCGTGCATGCCTCGCCCGTGCCGTATGCCCACGTCACCACCACCACCACGCACAAGTCGCTGCGCGGTCCGCGCGGCGGCCTGATCCTCTCGAACGACGAGGCGCTCGCCAAGAAGCTCAACTCGGCGATCTTCCCGGGCCTGCAGGGTGGCCCCCTGATGCATGTGATCGCGGCGAAGGCGGTCGCCTTCGGCGAGGCGCTGCGTCCGGACTTCAAGATCTATGCGAAGAACGTCGTCGAGAACGCCAAGGCGCTGGCCGAGGCGATGAAGAGCCACGGGTTCGATATTGTCTCCGGCGGCACCGATAACCATCTGATGCTGGTCGACCTCAGGCCGAAGGGCCTGAAGGGCAACGTCTCGGAGAAGGCGCTGGTCCGCGCCGCCATCACCTGCAACAAGAACGGCATTCCGTTCGACCCCGAAAAGCCCTTCGTCACCTCGGGCCTGCGTCTCGGCACCCCGGCGGCGACGACCCGTGGTTTCGGCGTCGCCGAGTTCCAGCAGGTCGGCGGCATGATCGCCGAGGTCCTCAACGCGATCGCGCAGTCCGACGACGGCAAGGCGCCGCTGGTCGAAGCCGCGATCAAGGAACGGGTCAAGGCGCTCACCGATCGGTTCCCGATCTATCAGTAAGGTCTAGGGTAAACGGATGCGCTGCCCGAACTGCAACAGTCTCGATACGCAGGTAAAGGACTCGCGTCCGACCGAGGATTCTTCCGTGATCCGCAGGCGGCGCGTGTGTGTCGCCTGCAATTTCCGCTTCACCACCTTCGAGCGCGTGCAGTTGCGCGAGCTCACGGTGATCAAGCGCAACGGCCGCCGCGTGCCGTTCGACCGCGACAAGCTGATGCGCTCGGTGTCGATCTCCTTGCGCAAGCGGCAGGTCGAGCCGGAGCGGGTCGAGAAGATGGTCTCCACCATCGTCCGCGAACTCGAGACCGGCGGCGAGGCCGAGATCTCCTCCGAGGTGATCGGTGAGACCGTGATGGAGCATCTGCGCACGCTCGACGACGTCGCCTATGTGCGCTTTGCCTCGGTCTATCGCAATTTCCGCGAGGCCAAGGATTTCGCCGACGTGCTCGGCGAGCTCTCCGGTGAGGAGGAAGCGCGGCTCGCCGCGATCCGCAAATGATCTTCCGGATCCTGGAGGATCAGTTCGCGCAGAAGGCCCGCGAGTCCAAGGACGCTGATCGCCGCTTCATGCAGCTGGCGCTGGCGCTCGGCAAGCGCGGGCAGGGGCGCACCTGGCCCAATCCTGCCGTGGGCGCTGTCATCGTGAAAGACGGGGTCATCATCGGCCGCGGCTGGACGCAGCCAGGCGGGCGACCGCATGGCGAGCCCGAAGCGCTGCGGCGGGCCGGCGAGGCCGCGCGAGGCGCCACCCTCTATGTCACGCTGGAGCCGTGCTCGCATTTCGGCAAGTCGCCGCCTTGCGCAGACGCGGTGATCGCCGCCGGCATCACGCGGGTGGTCGCGGCGATCGAGGATCCCAATCCGGAAGTCGCGGGCCAGGGTCATGCGCGCTTGCGCGCGGCCGGCATCGCGGTGGAGGTGGGTCTGTGCGCGGCAGAGGCCGCGTTCGACCACGCCGGGCATTTTCGCCGAATCCGTGACAAGCGCCCGCATGTGATCCTGAAGCTCGCGGTCTCGCCTGACGGCAAGATCGGTGCGGCTGGCGGCAAGCCGCTTGCGATCACGGGCGAGGCCGTGCGCAATCGCGTGCATCTGCTCCGCGCACAGAGCGACGCCATCCTGGTCGGCATCGGCACGGTGCTGGCGGATGATCCGCAGCTCAACTGTCGCCTGCCGGGCATGGAAGCGCGTTCTCCCATACGCGTCGTGCTCGACCAGAATCTGCGCATTTCGGCCGCGAGCCAGCTTGGTCGTTCCGCGCGGGAGACGCCGCTCTGGGTGATCGGCTCCGAGCTTGCGGAAGCCGCCGCCGCCACGCGGCTCGGAGCGGCCGGCGCTCAGATCATCCGCGTACCACCAGGAAACGCTTCCGGGCTTGATCTTTCGGCCGTGCTGCATGTGCTGGCGGAGAAAGGCATCACGCGGCTGATGGTCGAGGGCGGCAGCCGTGTCGCGGCGTCCTTCGTCGCGGCCGACCTCGCCGACGAGATCTGGCTGTTCCGCGGAGCGGAAGGGGTCGGCCCGGGCGGCGTCGATGCGCTCGATGCATTGCCCCTGTCGAAAATCACGCAGTCGCAGGCCTATAAGGTTCATGCTAGCGAGACATTCGGCAAGGATACTCTCACCATCTACGAGCGCGCGTAATGTTCACTGGCATTGTCACCGATATCGGCGAGATCGTCGGCTTTACGCCGACAGCGCAGGGCCAGTTGCACAGGCTGCGCATCGCTTGCCGCTACGATCAGACCACCATCGCCGACGGCGCCTCGATCGCCTGCAACGGCGTCTGCCTGACGGTGGTTGCTTCCGGCGTCGAAGGCGGCAGAACCTGGTTCGACGTCGATGCCGCCGCCGAGACGCTGGCGCTGACGACTGCAAGGCACTGGAAGGTCGGCACGAGGCTCAATCTCGAGCGCGCGCTCAAGATAGGCGACGAGCTCGGCGGCCATATCGTCGCCGGCCACGCCGACGGTGTCGCCACCCTCGTCAGTCGCGAGGACCTGCCTGATATGGCGCGGTTCGAGCTCTCGACCACGCGGGAGCTCGCGCGCTTCATCGCCACCAAGGGCTCGATCACGCTCGACGGCGTGTCCCTGACGGTCAATACGGTGAGAGACGTGACCTTTTCGGTGCTGATCATCCCGCATACGCTGACGGTCACGACGATCGGCGGCTGGAAAGCGGGCGCCGAGGTCAATATCGAGGTCGACCTGATGGCCCGCTATGCCGCGCGGCTGACGGAAATGAAGTGACGGCTGAGCCGTCATTCCGGGATGGTCCGAAGGACCAGACCACAGGTGCGCAATTGCGCGCCGGGGAATCTCGAGATTCCGGGCTTGATGCTTCGCATCGCCCCCGGAATGACAGTGTCTTTTGAACTTGGCTTACATGCGTCCGGCGACTACATAGCGCCGACCTCTGTAGAACGGATTTAGACGATGGCAGACGCGCGACGCGCACCCCTGAAGAACCAGACCGACATTTCCGGCGCACGCGCGCTGATTGTCGAGGCGCGGTTCTATGACGATCTCCAGGATGCGCTTCTGGACGGCGCGGTGACCGAGCTGAAGGCGGCCGGTCTGACGCATGACGTCATCACGGTTCCCGGCGCGCTGGAAATCCCGGCGGCGGTCGCCATCGCGATCGATGCCGCGGCGGCGAACGGCAAGCCCTATGACGCGGTGATCGCGCTCGGCTGCGTGATCCGTGGCGACACCATCCATTTCGAGATCGTCTCGCAGGAATCCTCGCGCGCGCTGATGGATCTTGCGGTTTTGCGAAAGCTGCCGCTGGGCAACGGCATCCTTACCGTTAACACCGAGGCGCAGGCCTGGGCGCGGGCGCGCGCCAGCGAGCTCAACAAGGGCGGCGATGCCGCGCGCGCCGCGCTTGCGATGCTGCGCATCAAGCGCCGGCTGGCGCGGGCTTGATCATGGCCGATCACAGCAAAAAGCCGCCGGCCGGCACCGAGAAGAAAGCGAACCGGCGCGGTGCGGCGCGGCTCGCGGCCGTCCAGGCCCTGTATCAGATGGACATCGCCGGCGCCGGCATCAACGACATCTTTGCGGAGTTCGAGAGCCACTGGCTCGGCAACGAGGTCGAGGGCGATACTTACCTGCCGGCCGAAGCGGCCTTCTTTCGCGACGTGGTCTCCGGCGTCGTGCGCGACCAGAAGATGCTCGATCCCCTGATCGACGAGGCGCTGTCGAAGGGCTGGCCGCTGAAGCGGATCGAGGCCATCCTGCGCGCGGTGCTGCGGGCAGGGGCCTATGAGCTCCAGCATCGCAAGGACGTGCCGGGCCGCGTCGTCGTGTCAGAATATGTCGACGTTGCGAATGCATTCGTCGACCGCGAGGAGACCGGCATGGTCAACGCCGTGCTCGACCAGATCGGCCGCCAGTTCCGCGGCGACGAGTTCGGGCGGGGGTAGTTATCCACGAGGGCGGTGAAGAGATGCGATGCGGCTGCCCCATACTCCGCTGCCATCACCCGCGAAGGCGGGTGATCCAGTACGCCGCGGCCTATCGATTTGACACGACCGTCTCTGGAATACTGGATCGCCCGGTGTCTTCTTTGAAGACACGCTTCGCGCTTTTGCCGGGCGATGACAGCATTGGGTGTGGCTAAGGCCGATGGCAGACTCTCAAAACCCCTCCGCCGAAGACTCCCTCATCGCGCGCTATTTCAAGCCGCTGGCGACTGACCCCGGCGCGTTCGGGCTGGTCGATGATGCCGCGGTGCTGTCCTCGTCCGGCGACGACATCGTCGTCACCACCGACGCCGTCGTCGAAGGCGTGCATTATCTCGCCACCGATCCGCCCGACACCATCGCGCGCAAGGCGCTGCGGGTGAACCTGTCGGATCTCGCCGCCAAGGGCGCGGCGCCCGCCGGCTTCATGCTGACGCTGGCGCTGCGCAGCAAGGAGGATGCCTGGCTCAGGCCGTTCGCCGATGCGCTCGGCGAGGACAGCAGGGCTTTCGCGTGCCCGCTGCTTGGCGGCGACACGGTGTCGACGCCGGGGCCGCAGATGATCTCGATCACCGCCTTTGGCCGCGTGCCGAAGGGACGGATGGTCGGCCGTACCGGCGCGCGGCCGGGCGACCGCATCCTGGTAACGGGAACGATCGGCGACGCCGCGCTCGGCCTCGACGTGCTCACAGGCGGCGCCGCGGCCGGGGCGCTCGCGTCCGAACCGCAAGCGAAGGAGGTGCTGGTCTCACGCTATCGCGTGCCGCAGCCGCGCAATGTGCTGGCGCAGGCCGTGCGTGACCACGCGACGGCCGCGATGGATGTCTCCGACGGGCTCGCCGGCGATCTGGCGAAACTCTGTGCAGCGTCGCGCGTCTCGGCCACGGTTGACGTCGCGAACGTGCCGCTCTCGGCTGCTGCGGCCGGCCTGATCGCGCGCAACGCTATTTGCGTTGAGACGCTGCTTGCCGGCGGCGACGATTACGAGGTGCTGTGCACGGTACCACCAGCCGAGAGCGATGCGCTGATCTCCGCGGGGCGGGCGGCAGGCGTGGCCGTCACAGCAATCGGCACGATCGTCGCGGGCCGCGAGCAGCCGCGCTTCCTGGACGGGCAGGGTCAGGAACTGACCTTGAAGCGCCTGTCCTACAGCCACTTCTGAATTCGACTCGCCTCAAGCCCGATCTGTCCGGATTTGCCGGTCGCCGCTTGCCGCAACCCCGACGAAAGCAAGTAGATGTATCCGAACCGTTGGTGCGAATGCAGCCAATGGATTTGATTCGATGACGGCGGCCGTTGCGGGTTTGAACGAGGCGCAGATTGTTCCCGGGAGGGAGTGCGGAAGCTGCACGCTCTGTTGCAAGGTCTACAACGTGGTCGAGCTCGGCAAGGCCGCTGGCAAATGGTGCTCGCATTGCAAGCCCGGCCGGGGTTGCACGATCCACGACAATCTGCCGGACGAGTGCGCCGCGTTCAATTGTCTCTGGAAAACCATGCCGTCGATGTCCATGCAATGGAAGCCGGATCAGTCGAAGATGGTGCTCACCTTGCATCCCGGGACTAACAACATCCATGTCGTGGTCGATCCCGGCCTGCCATCGGCCTGGACCCGGGAGCCTTATCACGGCCAGTTGCGCGGGTTGTCGAAGGCCAACATGGCGAAAGGCCATCTTGTCGTGGTGTTGGTCAATGAGCAGGCGACGCTCATCCTGCCCGACCAGGATGTGCCGCTCGGCGTCCTCAAGCCCGAGCAGGCCGTTTCGGTGACGCTGGAGGCTGGCCCCAATGGCAGCGTCTACGACGTCAAGATCTTCAACCGACGCACGACAGCCGACGGGCAGACCTTGGAACTGGCGGCAGCGTCTCGCCATCCCGTGAGGTCGGCCGCATAGGCGTGGCCGCGGCCAAGCCTCGCCGGTTTCGGAGAGGCGCCTCGCGGAGTTGCGTCAAGCCGTCGGTCAAACGCACCAGAATTGGCCTAAATACTTGCCGAGATCGGCTTTTTCGACCTCATCCGGCGTTGCACCCTCAATTTGATTTTGGCAAGCTTGTGACCGACCAGGGCCACACCTTCGTGCAAGGGGCGGCCCTGTTCAACATAAGGGCGCCCACCGCATGACGGAAAAACAAAAGGCGCCGGGGGTACGTACATCAAGGATCTGAGGCAAAAATCACATGACAGCATTATGGTTGATAGTGCTCTGCGGAGTGCTTTCCATCGTCTACGCGATCTGGGCGACGTCTTCGGTGTTGAGTGCGGATGCGGGGTCACCGCGCATGCAGGAAATTGCAGGCGCAGTCGCTGAAGGCGCGCAGGCGTATCTGCGGCGCCAGTATACGACGATCGGTATTGTCGGCGTCGTCATCTTCGTCCTGCTTGTCTATTTCCTTGGTCTCTACGTCGGCATCGGCTTCTTGATCGGCGCCGTCCTGTCGGGGGCGGCCGGCTTCATCGGCATGAACGTCTCGGTTCGCGCCAATGTGCGCACCGCCCAGGCAGCGACCACGTCGCTTGCCGGCGGCCTCGAGCTCGCCTTCAAGGCAGGCGCCATCACGGGCATGCTGGTGGCGGGTCTCGCGCTGCTCGGCGTGACCCTCTATTTCGGCTTCCTGGTGCACTCGCTGAAACTGGCGCCTGATAGCCGTCTCGTGGTCGACGCCCTGGTGGCGCTCGGCTTCGGTGCCTCGCTGATCTCGATCTTCGCCCGTCTCGGCGGCGGCATCTTCACCAAGGGTGCGGACGTCGGCGGCGACCTCGTCGGCAAGGTCGAGGCCGGCATCCCCGAGGACGATCCGCGCAACCCGGCCACCATCGCCGACAACGTCGGTGACAACGTCGGCGACTGCGCCGGCATGGCCGCCGACCTGTTCGAGACCTATGCGGTGACTGCGGTCGCCACCATGGTGCTCGCGGCGATTTTCTTCGCCAAGACGCCGATCCTCATGAACATGATGACGCTGCCGCTCGCCATCGGCGGCATCTGCATCATCACCTCGATCATCGGCACCTTCTTCGTGAAGCTCGGGCCGAGCCAGTCGATCATGGGCGCCCTCTACAAGGGCCTGATCGCAACCGGCATCCTGTCGCTGATCGGAATCGCTGGCGTGATCTACTATCTGATCGGCTTCGGCAAGCTCGACGGCGTCGACTACACCGGCATGTCGCTGTTCCAATGCGGCATCGTCGGCCTCGTCGTCACCGCGCTGATCATCTGGATCACCGAATACTACACCGGCACCGACTATCGGCCGGTGAAGTCGATCGCCCAGGCGTCGGTGACCGGTCACGGCACCAACGTGATCCAGGGTCTCGCCGTCTCGATGGAAGCGACCGCGCTGCCCGCGATCGTCATCATCGCCGGCATCCTGGTCACCTACAGCCTGGCGGGCCTGTTCGGCATCGCGATCGCGACGGCCACCATGCTGGCGCTGGCCGGCATGGTCGTCGCCCTCGACGCCTTCGGCCCGGTCACCGACAACGCCGGCGGCATCGCCGAGATGGCGGGCCTGCCGAAGGAGGTGCGCAAGTCGACCGACGCGCTCGATGCGGTCGGCAACACCACCAAGGCGGTGACGAAGGGCTACGCGATCGGTTCCGCCGGTCTCGGTGCCCTCGTGCTGTTCGCGGCCTACAACCAGGACCTCAAGTTCTTCGTTGCGGACTCCGCGCACCATCCGTACTTCGCCGGCGTCAATCCGGACTTCTCGCTCAACAACCCCTACGTGGTTGTCGGCCTGCTGTTCGGCGGCCTCTTGCCGTATCTGTTCGGCGCGATGGGCATGACTGCGGTCGGTCGCGCGGCAAGCGCGATCGTCGAGGAGGTGCGCCGGCAGTTCCGCGAAAAGCCGGGCATCATGCAGGGCACCGACAAGCCGGATTACGGCAAGGCGGTCGACCTGCTGACCAAAGCGGCGATCAAGGAGATGATCATCCCCTCGCTGCTGCCGGTGCTGTCGCCGATCTTCGTCTACTTCGTGATCTATGCGATCGCGGGTGGCGGCCCGGCCGGCAAGTCGGCTGCGTTCTCCGCGGTGGGCGCGATGTTGCTCGGCGTGATCGTGACGGGCCTGTTCGTCGCGATCTCCATGACCTCGGGCGGCGGCGCCTGGGACAACGCCAAGAAGTACATCGAGGACGGTCACTTCGGCGGCAAGGGCAGTGATGCCCACAAGTCGGCGGTGACCGGCGACACCGTCGGCGATCCCTACAAGGACACGGCGGGACCGGCCGTGAACCCGATGATCAAGATCACCAACATCGTGGCCTTGCTGCTGCTGGCGATCCTCGCGCACTGAACGGCGCAAGCGACACACGACAAAACCCCGCGGCGCGAGCCGCGGGGTTTTTGTTTGATGGGCTGGAGGCTCTCACCACGTCATTGCGAGCGTAGCGAAGCAATCCAGAATCTTCCCGCGGCGAAAGTCTGGATTGCTTCGCTGCGCTCGCAATGACGGATGTGGTGCCTACTGCACGTCCATCTGCAGGCCTTCCTTCTGGATGATGCCGGCGAACTTCTTCGTCTCGGCGTCCACGAAGTCGGCGAACTGCTGCGGCGTGCCGTAGTCGGCGCGGGCGCCCATGGCGGCGATGTTCTTCTTGATGTCGTCGCGCTCCAGCATCGCCTTGACTTGAAGATTGAGCGCTTCCAGCACGGCGGGCTGCACACCCTTCGGCAGGAACACCGAGAACCACGACGACACGTCGAAATTGGCCAGCTCCGGCGCGCTCTCGCGCATGGTCGGCAGGTTCGGCGCGAGGTCGCTACGGTCGGTCGTGGTGACGCAGAGGCCGGTGAGGGTGCCGTTCTGCACCTGCGGCAGGCTCGGATAGAGATTGTCGAACAGGATCTGGATGTCGCCGGCCAGCGCGGCCTGGAGCGCGGGGCCCGCGCCGCGGAACGGGATGTGCGTCATCTTCAGTCCGGTGAGCTGGAGAAACCAGGCGCCGGTGAGGTGAGGGCTCTGGCCGACGCCGGACGAGGCGTAGCTGAGCTTGTCCGGGTTGGTCTTCAGATATGCGATCAGCTCGGCGACCGACTTGATGCCGGTCTTCGGATGCGCTGAGACGATGTTCGGGATCCGGATCATGTTGGAGACCGGCTGGAGCTGGTCCGGCTTGTAGGTGAGGTTCTTGAAGATGCTGTAGGCGATCGCGTTCGGCCCGGGGTTGCCGATCAGGATGGTGTGGCCGTCAGGCTTGGCGCGGACGGCCTCGGCCGTGCCGATCGTACCGCCGCCGCCGGAGCGGTTCTCCACGACCGCCGACTGGCCCCAGGCGGTCTGCAGATGCGCGGCCAGCAGCCGGCCCATGACGTCGGTCGAGCCGCCGGCCGCGGCCGGCACGATGATGCGGACGTTTTCAGTGGGCTTCCAGTCCGCCAGGCTCGATCGCGGCAGGATCGCTGCGGCCGAGAGGCCGGCAGCACCGGCGAGCACGCGACGGCGGGACAACAAAGTCTTGGGCACGAATCCACTCCCTGCTTCTTGTTTTGCAGGGAGCGTATGGAACCGGGCGCGCAACGGCAAGCCGCACGCGACGGCAAGTGCCGCGCGGAGGGCGGCACGACGCCGCAGGCTGAAGACTCAGTTAAAGCTGAGCAGCTTGAACAGCGGCGTGAGGTAGTTCATCTCCTGACCCGACGTCGCCGTGGTCCGGCTGATGAAGTCGAAGATCTTGCCGTCCTGAAGGCCGTAATTCGCCAGCCGGCGCACGCGCCGATTCTTGTCGAAATAGACCGCGATGACGCGCTGGTCGACCACCTTCTGGTTCATGAAGGCGACCATCCGCTCCGAGCGCTGCGAGATGTAGTAAAACACCTCGCCGTCGAGGGTTGCGACCGTGGAGGGGGTGCCCATCACGATCAGCACCTGGTCCTGGCTCGCGCCGATCGGAATCTGCTCCAGCGCGCCGGGCGGCAGGATGTAACCCTTCTGGAACTGCTCGCCGGTGCAGCCGGCAAGGGCGGCGCCGACCAGGGCGACGGCCGCGAGCATGCGCAAACCGCGCCAGCGTGCATGAAGGCCGCGCGGCTTGTTGGCGCGCAGGCTGGTCTGGTTCGTTATCGTCATCGTGGAACTGATTCCGTCCCCTTGCGTCGCGCGAGGCGCTGAAGTACCGGGCGGAGACTGCAATTGCAACACGCGCACGCCCGCTTGCGGAACCCACAATGGTTTGGCCGTTCAATCACTTCAGGAAACCCCGGCAAGCCCCGCGCGGCACCATTGAAGCCATCTATGGCATGATCGTGACGCAGGCGCGAGAACCCATATTTTACCGCGACTTGGGCGTGCCCGATACGGTTAACGGGCGTTTCGATCTGTTGCTGCTGCATCTCTGGCTGCTGCTGCGACGCCTGCGCACGGTCCAGAGCGTCAACCAAGGCGCCAACCAGGGCCAAGGCGCCACGGAGCTGTCGCAGGCGCTGTTCGACCGTTTCTGCGAGGATATGGACGACAATCTGCGCGAGATGGGGATAGGCGACCAGACCGTGCCGAAGCGGATGCGGGCCTTCGGCGAGGCGTTTTACGGCCGCGTCCAGGCCTATGACCAGGCCATCGAAGGCGGCGGCGAGGCGCTGGCAGCCGCCATCTGCAAGAATATCCTGAATGGGACCGGCATGGACCAGGCGCGGCGGCTCGCGGCCTACGCCCGGGCCACCGAGGCCGATCTCGGCCGGACCGACGCGGCCACGCTGCTGTGCGCATCCTTCAAGTATCCCCCAGCGCTCACTGAGGACATCACCCGATGAGCCGACCGAACGCCGAATCCAGACCCGATCCCTGGCGGTCCCCCGTCATCGTCGCGCAGATCCCCGACACCGGCCTGCACCGCAAGCTCGAGGCTTCAGTCGCCGAACTGCAGGCCATCGCCGAGGTCGGCGGCTTGCGGGAGGTGCTCTCCGCCCAGGCTGCTTTCGAGGTCGTCCCCAAGAGCGGCGGCCGGATCCAGGTTACGGGGCACGTCCGCGCCCGGATCGGCCAGACCTGCGTCGTCACCCTCGATCCGATCGAGAGCGAGATCGAGGAAGACGTCGACCTGGTGTTTGCCCCGGAAGCCGAGGTTCGGAAGATGGCCGACCTGATCGAGGAGGGGCAGGACGACGCGGAGCCGCCGGAGGTGATCGATCCGCCGGAGGCAATCGTGAACGGCATCATCGATCTCGGCCGGATTGCCACCGATGCCCTGTTCCTGGCGGTCGATCCCTATCCGCGCAAGCCGGGCGTCAAGTTCGAGGCCGAGGTCACCGCGCTGGACCCCGAGGACCATCCGTTCGCGGCGCTGAAGGCGCTCCAGGACAAGAAGAAAGGCAAATAGCTGGGCATTCCCGGTGGGGATCGCTTTGCGGGGAGCGTGAGATGCCTGTCCGGATGCTTTGAAAGGAGCTTATATCTGTTTGATTTCAATGCGCTTATTGTGAATTTTCGCCGCCGCCCGCGGGTCGCCCCGAATGCAAAAGGCTGGGGGCAAGAGGTTGTTTCGGGATAACAAAACGCTATTGTCGCGCCCCGGTCCGGGCGCCGCGTGGCGCCTGACCGGTCGCCATGTCCATGGCGGACCCATTTTGCGGCACCGCTCGTTCAAGACCGCACCAGACCAGGTTTCCAGGACTTTTATGCCAAGCAAGGTTCGCATCGCGCTTGACGCCATGGGGGGCGACGTCGGCGCCGCCGTGGTCATTCCAGGCGCCGCCATCTCGCTTCACAGGCATCGCGAGATCGAATTCCTGCTGGTCGGGGACCGCGCCAAGATCGAGCCCGAGCTCGAGAAGCATCCCGCCCTCAAGGCCGCTTCGAAGATCATCCATACCGACGTCGCCGTCGCCATGCATGATAAGCCGAGCCAGGCACTGCGGCGCGGCCGCAAGACATCCTCGATGTGGCTCGCCATCGACGCGGTGAAGAAGGGCGAGGCGGATGTCGTGATCTCCGCCGGGAATACCGGCGCGCTGATGGCGATGTCGCGCTTCCACCTGCGCACGCTGCCGGGCATCGACCGCCCGGCGATTGCCGGGGTATGGCCGACCAAGCGCGGCGAATCGGTCGTGCTCGACCTCGGTGCCGCCATCGGTGGCGACGCACACCATCTGGTGTCGCTCGCCGTCATGGGCGCCGCGATGGCGAGCGTCCTGTTCGACAAGCCCCGGCCCACGGTCGGCCTGCTCAATATCGGGACCGAGGAGATCAAGGGGCACGAGGAGATCCGCGAGGCCGGGGACAGGCTGCGTGCGGTGAACCTGCCGGAGCTCGATTATCTCGGCTTCGTCGAGGGGGATGGTATCGGCAAAGGGCTGGCCGACGTCATCGTCACCGAAGGCTTCAGCGGCAATATCGCGCTCAAGGCCGCCGAGGGAACCGCACGGCAGATGGCGGAATTACTCCGCAACGAGATGCAGCGGAGCTGGCTGTCCAAGCTCGGCTACCTCTTGGCGCGCAGCGCCTTCAAGGCCCTGCGGGACAAGATGGACCCGAACAAGTCCAACGGCGGCGTGTTCCTTGGATTGAACGGGATCGTGGTCAAGAGCCATGGTGGAATCAGCTCCGAAGGCTTTGCCTATGCGATCGATGTTGGCTATGAGATGGCTCACTACGATCTCCTGAACAAGATCAATCAGATGCTCAACCGCGAGGGTGGTGCACTTAGTTCCGTGCAGACCGCGCAGGAGGCTGTTTCGTGACTCAAATTCGTTCGGTCGTGCTGGGCTGCGGCTCTTATTTGCCGGAGCAGGTGGTGACCAACGCCCAGCTGGCGGCGCGCATCGACACGTCCGACGAATGGATCGTGCAGCGCACCGGCATTCGCGAGCGGCATATCGCGGCCGAGGGCGAGTTCACCTCGCATCTGGCGATCAAGGCGGCGCAGGCTGCGCTCAGCGACGCCGGCGTGGACGCGCAGTCGATCGAGCTGATCGTGCTTGCGACCTCGACGCCTGACAACACCTTCCCCGCAACCGCGGTCGCGGTGCAACACGCGCTCGGCATCAACCATGGCGCGGCGTTCGATCTCCAGGCGGTGTGCTCGGGCTTCGTGTTCGCGCTCGCCACCGCCGACAATTTCCTGCGCACCGGCGCCTTCAAGCGCGCGCTGGTGATCGGCGCCGAGACCTTCTCGCGCATCCTCGACTGGAATGATCGCGGCACCTGCGTGCTGTTCGGCGACGGTGCCGGCGCGGTGGTGCTGGAGGCACAGGAGCAGCCGGGCAATGCCGCGACCGACCGCGGCGTCGTGACCACTCACCTGCGCTCCGACGGCCGCCACAAGGCAAAGCTGTTCGTCGACGGCGGTCCGTCCTCGACCCAGACCGTCGGCCATCTGCGCATGGAGGGCCGCGAGGTCTTCAAGCACGCGGTCGGCATGATCACCGACGTGATCGTCGACGCCTTCCAGACCACCGGGCTCAATGCCGACAGCATCGACTGGTTTGTGCCGCACCAGGCCAACAAGCGAATCATCGACGCCTCCGCCCACAAGCTCCACATCGCGCCGGAGAAGGTGGTGCTGACGGTGGACCGCCACGGCAACACCTCGGCGGCCTCGATCCCGCTGGCGCTGTCGGTGGCGCGCAAGGACGGCCGCATCAAGCGCGGCGACATGGTTCTGCTGGAGGCGATGGGCGGCGGCTTCACCTGGGGCTCCGCGCTGGTGCGCTGGTAGCGCCACATTCGATAAAATTTTGCCGGAATTAGCCGCGATTATCGATGCGCCTGCATTGATGAGCGCTGTTGACCGGCGTATCGTAACCTCATAATTTCAGACAACAATTGTTCGCCGTGATGTGGGGCAGGGCGATGACCGACCAAAGCAAAACCGTAACGCGTGTTGATCTCTGCGAGGCCGTCTACCAGAAGGTGGGCCTGTCGCGCACGGAATCGTCTGCGTTCGTGGAACTCGTCCTGAAGGAGATCACCGACTGCCTGGAGAAGGGCGAGACGGTGAAATTGTCCTCTTTCGGCTCCTTCATGGTCCGCAAGAAGGGTCAGCGTATCGGCCGCAATCCGAAGACCGGCACCGAGGTGCCGATCTCGCCGCGCCGCGTCATGGTGTTCAAGCCGTCGGCTATCCTGAAGCAGCGGATCAACACCCAGCATCGCGGCAATGGCGACGCCAGCAAGGCTCAACCCGAGGCTTAACCGCCTGCGCGAAGGATTTGGCATTTGGACAAGGCGCCGGATGCGTTCCGAACCATCAGCGAAGTAGCGCAGGAACTCGACATTCCGCAGCACGTGCTGCGGTTCTGGGAGACCCGATTCTCCCAGATCAAGCCGATGAAGCGCAGCGGCGGCCGCCGCTACTACCGCCCCGACGACGTCGATCTGCTCAAGGGCATCCGCCGCCTGCTCTACGGGGAGGGCTACACCATCCGCGGGGTGCAGCGGATCCTCAAGGAGCACGGCGTCAAGTCGGTGCAGGGCCTCGCCGACGGCGCGGCCGCGGTCTCGTTCGGGGCCATCGAGGACGCCATCGGCGCCAGCCTGATGGAGCCCGACGATGACGACGAGGCGCCCATCAAGGGCGTCACGGATGCCGACGAAGACGACTACCAGGGCGACGAGGAGGAAGGCATCGACTTCCGCTTCACGGAGGTCGACGACGAGGACATCCTCACCACCTTCCGCAAGGGCGGCACTCCCGCCGCACCTGCCGGGCCCAGCGCCATCGACCGGGAGCGGCTCGGACGGGTGCTCGCTGACCTCGTCGCGTGCCGGGAGATGCTGGATCAGGCGCTGAAGGACGGCTAGGGGACTTTTTGCGAGCTTTGCCGGCAGTTCCGGGGGCTGTGGGCGCGGACGCCAAAATGCTGCGACCTCGCCTTGCGCAAAGCGGCGATCCTAGCTAATGGAACGACGTTCGGAGCGTGGCGCAGCCCGGTTAGCGCACTAGTCTGGGAGACTAGGGGTCGGAGGTTCAAATCCTCTCGCTCCGACCAATAAAATCAAGGACTTATTCTCGGGCGGGCAGGGGCAATTCTTACCCTGGGGAAACCTTGGGGAAACTCTGCCAACCTTCGCTGTGATGTCAGTCAGACCTCCTTTGTCTCGACGATTAATTTAATGTTGAGTCCGCGGCCGCGCTTGCTGCCTTGAGAGCCGGACCTGATCGGACCTGATCTAATCCGGCTTTGTCACGTCGGTCACCAAAACGACGGTTCGCGCCGCATGGTCGGTCGGAAGACGTGCACGCAACACCGCTTCCATTTCGTCGGCGACGTGAGGCGCGGCTGAGCGTCCGGAGGGAGGGGAATCGTCGTGGGCCGACCATCCGCGAACCAAAAGACGACATAGATGCCGACGCCGAGCGCCTCTGGATTGTGGGCGTAGAACCTCTCCAGCCCACCGTCGGGCGTCGTCCACATCGGAGTGATAGTCTCGCTTGATCTCGCAGAGAATCTTGCGACCTGGCATCGTCACCGAAATATCGGCGCGGCGGTCACCCGCCATGTGCCCTTTCAGATTCGAGGCTTATCCCTAGCGCCGCTAGGCGCAGCCGCAAGAGCGTGACTAGGTCGTCGCGGCAGGCCTCCTCGGGCCGCGGTGACACGAACCGCCCGTGGCCGTCGAGGTTCCAGAACCTGCGGTATATGTGGTATCGGTGCGGATGCGATTGCGCAGGTCGTCAAGATGGCTGACGAGCACCGCATGGAGGTCCGCGACGGTGGCGGGCTGCTTGTTGTCGAGCGCGCGCACAGTTCGAGGCCAGTCAGGACGATCATATTCGGCCTCCCGTCGGCGAGCGCGCTGGTTTGCTAGCGCGTGCTGTATTCAGGCCGATAGGCGCCAAGGATGGCATCTGACTCGAGACGAGACAGCGCGTTGGTGGCCGCCGGCGTGGGGTTCGCAGACAGGCCATTGACCCAGGTCGCGAACGTAATCGACCGCATCCCAGGCGTGGCGGTCACCGCTCCAACCGCCGGTCGGATATCCTGTGGGAGGGTAGAGCGAGGCCGGCGAGGCGAATAAGGGCCTCAATCTGCCCCAGCGAAGGTGTAGGCCCCGGCGCGCCTCGTTGCGGCTGTAGCCGCTGAAGTCACGCAAATCGAAAAGCCGCCATCAGCAGTTCATGAAGCGGACAAGTGTTCGCACTCGGGAAATCTCGCAACAAGCCGAGCACAGTGTCTTCGCGGAAGGCTGCAAGCGCCTCATGTGTCCGCAGATCGCGCGTTCCGTCGGGATGCTGCTCGCCGCGCGCCAGGTTCCTCCGTGCCAGAGCCTCATAAGCTTGGCGTACGAGCTCGCTGCTTTCATCGAGCGCAACCAAGCTGAGATCGACAAAGTGGAGGGTGAACTGGCCTCTCGTGCAAAGGACATTTCATATTTGGGGTGACTGCACGGCGTGCTCGAGACCCGCCGGTTTGATCGCCAACCGTTTGCCCCAACCGTCTACAGTTGGGCCTCCAAGGCTGCCTTATCGATAATCCATCGAACACGTACGATCTTGTTGTTGCCGAACTGGTAGAAGACGTTCTCGTGGAATGAAACGCGCCTGCCGTTCACCGGCAAGCCGAGAAATACGCCTATTGGAGAGCAATTGAACCGGAGCCGACTTCCCAGATAGGGATAATCGCTAATCATCATTTCCACGTTGAAGCGAAGGTCGGGAATTGCCGCGTAATCCCGTTTCAGCATTTCACGATACCCGGACAGGCCAAGGGGATTGTCGTTATGGATAACGTCGTCGGCGACGAACGTGCCCAAGCGCAACCAAGCTTGCTCATTCAGGCAGTCGATATAGTCGCGATAAATCTGCTTTAAGTCCATTACTGGCAACCTTTGGCAACCAGACCGCAGAGGACGGCCGCGCCATCTTATGGGGAGCGACGCGGCCGAGAAGTAAACCTTACAGGAACCGAGCTTACTTCATGTCGCCTGGCGCCACCTTCGTACCGCCCTGGTCGCTACCGGGGCCGGAGCCGCCTTGGCCGGACGCGTCGGGTTTCACCATTCTGCCTTTGGCCATGCCGTCCTTGCTCATGCCGGTGGTGCCCTTGGTCATCGAACCCTTCTCCGTGTTGTGCATGCCAGGCTTCTGCATGCTGCCGGACTGCGGAGCGGGGCCGGAAGTCTGAGCGAAGGCGGAGCCGCACATGAGACCGAGGGCGGCGGCAGCGATAATGATCTTCTCCATCGAATACTCCTGTTTGGATTGTACGGGCCAACGAGAGCGCTGAAATCATGTTCCTATTGACTCGATGTTCCTGCTCTGTTCTTGTGGGCATTTCACAGGATGCCCATGCCTGACCTCAACTACATCCGCTCGGAGATCGAGCGCATGCGCGTGCAAATAGGCCGCCAGCGCAAAGAGATCCTCCAGTTACGGCGGGCTGGGGTAGCGACAGCTTCAGCCGAAGCCCTCCTGAGCCGAATGCAGGCGAAGGTCGATGACCTCTGCGCCCAGCGTGACGAGAAGAAGAAGTCCGAGCCAGGGGAAGTTAGGACTTAAGAGTTAGGAGGCCGGAAGTGGTAGCTGAGCGACCGAAGTATTTTTCCGACATGCAGGACCCACCGGAATTCCTGAAGTCGCTCGACGAGACGCGCCGGCTCTCGTGCCGCGAGGGATGGTGCCGGGCGCACATCGAAGCCATCCAGGTTGCGATTGACCAGTATGCTGAGGCAGCAATGGGCAATCGTGAGTTCTTCTTGAACAAGCCGCATAGCATCGGGCCGAGCCGAAGCAAGAGTGAGATTCCCTAAACGATCCGAGCGCCGTTCTCTTTATCACATCGCGTTCGCCCGCTGTTCGAGAAGCGTTCTCAAAAATACAACCTGCAAAGGCACTCGCGGTTGTAGGAGAGCCAGAGTGTATTCACTCATGGAACACGTCTCCGCTTCCCCAGTTGCAGACTCGTCGAGTAAGGTAGGCAGACTGCCCGCCCACGGCCCCTGGCGGCGGTTTTTTACTGTGAGTTGCGTAAGTGGCAAGGCGTACCAGACCGGTGATGCCGGGCTTCATCAAGCCTCAGCTCGCCACCCTCAAGAAGAAGGCTCCCTCGGGCGAGGACTGGATTCACGAAATTAAATACGACGGTTACCGCGTTCAATTCCATATCGACGGTGACACTCGCAAGGCCTTCACCTGCAACGGTCACAATTGGATTGAGCGCTTCTCCGTCATTGCCGGCGCGTTTGACCTTTCATCTCAGGCCATCATCGACGGCGAGGTCGTAGTCGTTCACGAAGGCCGTACCAACTTTTCCGAATTGCAGGCCGAGCTCGCAGGGGGCCGTCAGGATCGTTTGCAGTATTACGCCTTTGATCTCCTTTGGCTGGATGGCCGGGACCTTCGGAAGACCTCCCAGCTTGCGAGGAAAGAGCTGTTGAGGGAGTTATTCGACACGCATGGCATAGAACCGCCCGCTCTGTACAGCGAGCACGCCGAGGGTGACGGGCAGGAGCTGTTCGAGGCCGCTGCACGGTTGAACTTCGAAGGCATCGTCTCCAAGCGTGTTGACGCTCCGTACCGATCGGAGCGGACTGAAGCCTGGTGGAAGATGAAGACCGTCCAGCGCACGGAATTTCCCGTGGTCGGGTTCGTCAAAGACCCACCGGGGTAGCCGCTCTTTACCTCGGCAAGAAGGAGGGCAAGGATCTGGTTTATAGAGGTAAGGTAAGGACCGGCTGGTCTCGGACCGTCTCCAGTGACATCCGCAAAAAGCTAGAGACCGTTGTCAGCCTGAAAACCAAGCTCACCAAGCCCATCAAGAAGCCTAAGGCCACCTGGGTAGTGCCAAGATACTTTGCCGAGATCGAGTACCGGGACATCACTTCAGAAGGGCTGCTTCGCGCTAGTTCATTCAAGGGTCTGACCCGCAAATAGGAACGCCGGCACCGGGAAAGGTTGCAAGAACGACCGGCCACTCTTGCGAAGCTGCCGGTCTACTGCGTTGGAGCATAGTTCAATAGACACTCTTAGAAACGTCTCGAGCGGAAGTGAATGAAGTGCCGGATTGCTAGCGGCAGTAATGCAAGCTCGGGCGGTGGAAAGGCGTTGGGCAAAGTACCGCGAGCCTCGCCCGAGCAGGAAGATTGGCAGGAAGGTCGGACAATCCAAGGGGGTGCTTGCGCGTGGGTCAAGCAAGATCTAACGTATGATTGCATTTAAGGATTTATGACTGCGCGGACTGCCGATCGTGGCTCTCCCGCGGATTGGAGGGGCAATGTTGCGGCGTCCCTTTTGTCTCGCATGCTTTTGCAGCGGCCTGGTTTTTGGCGCTCGAAAACGATGGTTCATCGTCTTAGTCATTCGCTGATGCCTGCGGTCGCAGAGGCACAGGTGCGCATAATCTGTCAAACTCCAAGTTCTTGGTGTGCGTTTTTGGTCCTGCCGCGCCAAACGGAACGTCCTGTCGTTGCGGGACCGTCGGCGGCTTCTCGTTTGTAGATCCGAAGAACTTTCTGCCGCAGCCGTCGCCGTTGCCTGAGCAGCCTTCGTTACCTCAGCAACTTCCCTCTCGGTTACCTCAGCCGTTTCCGCAGCTTCCCCAGCCGCTGGGGCCTACCCAGACCGATCCAGCAGACTGTTATCGTGGACTCGGGAATTGCCCAGGAACTTTCGGTGGCGACACTCAGCTCATTGAAGAAAGCCCGTTTTAGCTCTGTCCACCGTACTGCACCACAAAATGAGTAAAACAGAGGCGTATATCGCAGAAATCTACGCTCTGCTCTGTCGCAGTGCGATGAACAAAGAGTACTTTGGCGCTGAGCTGCATAGGACGCAGAGACTAAACGATGTACTTGAAATCTTGATCACCGTAGGAACTGCCGGAAGCGGAATTTCCGCCTTCACAATATGGAAGTTCGAACCATACGGTCCTTGGGTGTGGGGCGCTTTAGCCGGAACCTCCGCGATACTGGCCATCGCCAAGCCGATCATTCAATTGAACAAGCGCATCGAGCGCCTGACGCGTTTGTACATTGGCCACACCGACAACCATACAAGCCTACTGGTTGTAGAGAACTGAGGTGACACCGGTGCGGATTCCGATGATCTCGCCCGGGTGTACCGATTTGATCTCGCCCAGGATTCCGAGATGATCTCGCCCACCCTTCCGATTTGATGTCGCCCGGGGCG
>NZ_SPVJ01000025.1:0-111257 GCF_004634465.1 Bradyrhizobium sp. MOS001 | reverse complement strand
ACTACCTCAAAGCGGTCAAGGCGGCAGGCACGCTGGATGGTCCGACCGTCGCCGCCAGGATGCGCGATATGCCAGTGAACGATTTCATGACGAAAAACGGCCGAATCCGCGAGGACGGCCGGCTGGTTAACTTTTAAGGGAAGGATTAAGTGCTTGTTGAGCGTAATGTCGAAGGACAGAAAAATCGCAGCGTTAGCTGCAGCAACGCTGTTGTTGTCCAGCCTCTCGCTTTGCGGGTGCGCAACTTCAACTGCTGGCTCTTCACCGATGGACGCGCGGGCTGAGGCACCGGCGCGCCCGAAAGCGAGTGGCAGCTATCCGGCCGTAGAAGACGTGCCGCCGAGGCGGGGGCCTGCCATGACGGCCGACCAGCAATTGAAGCTCCAGAAAGAACTGACCGCGGCGCGAGATCGTCAGGCGTCTAGGACCAAAGGCCAGGCTGCAGGCCCTGAACTCGTGAAACCCTGACACTGCACGCAGGCCCGCGCCATCTCGGCCCGATTGAACCTTTCCGGTGACTGCCTAGACCTAGGTCTAGGATTATCATCCTCAGCGTTCATTTAACCTTTGCAGAGGAGGGGCAAATGAGTTCGCAACAGCAGCACTGAATCACGAAACTAGCCGACACGCTCCTCGGAATTCTCAAGAGGGACATAGCCAGTCTGAGGCGGCAACATAGCCAAGTGGAAAGATTGCGCGACCGGGTGAAACGAGCCGAGCTATCTGTCCAAAATTCGCGGCGCCGCGTGGAAGCCGTAGCCGCAGGATCGCAAGTTCGGCTTGCCGTCTGAGACGGTGAATACGAGGCCCGGCGGTGCACGCCGGCGGCCTTTCAAAGTGGCGCGAGAATTTGCCAGATGACCAGCAGCACCACGATCACAAGCGTGCCCGACCTAAACATCTTCTCGCAACGATTGATCGAGCGTTTAAACGGCGGCTAGCGTTCTGCAATCGCCTCCACGTCAATTCGTAAACTCAACACCGATACGACTGCCTGAACGCCAGATTATACGGCAATTTCTTTCAACACGATCCTTCGCAATCATGAGCTTGAAACGGTCTCTCATATTATGCCCCGCTGATAAGGGCAGCTCGATTGCTGCTCCGTGGTCGGTGAGGTCGACGACGCGGCAACAGATGCTCGATCCGTCGCCGAAGATGTAGGCGACTTCGTTTGTTTCGATGCGCTGTTGTCTGCGACGTTCCTGCACTGTTTCCTTCTGGATTTAGTCCTTCCTAGACGGCCCACCCGTTCTTGCCTTGGGACGCCGACGCCTTCTTGACCTTCGGCTTAGCGTCAGTGGAGATGCAGACTATCACTGCGCCGAGCAGCAAGACTTCGCGGTGTGCCCAACGAAAAACCCGCCAGCCGCGTGGGGCTGACGGGTTTCCGATTGCCCATGCGTACCGCGGTAGTCGTCACCGATCCGCGAGGGCAAATCGTATAGCCATAACGGTTGACATTAGGTTACCCGCTCACGAACTTAACGGCGTCGTGCGGGCCATAGAGCCGCTGGGATAGCCTCGGAGGCCTTCATGTTTCACGCTGCTTATCAATCGTGCCATTGCAAAGTGCGGGCACGGCCGGCCACGGAGCACACGTGCGGCCTTGCGTTGGGGGCGCCCACCAGCGGTCAGCCCGGCGACGCTCTAGGCGCACTTCGGGTGGTTGTTGAGGTGAAGCAAAGCGCGCCGGGCGACTGTCGTAAGTTCGCCTAATGTGCAATGCCCTTCTTCGGCCGCTTGGATCAGTTGCTCCGCGATGTACTTCCGGCTCTCGTGATCGCCGCCGTTCGGGAGCTCGACGCACACTTGTTCTAACACGACGTCCATGCTCGCCGCACCCGGGAGCTGAGTTCGCCCATCGATTGATTTCCTCGAAAGAAGAAGCACACCAGCTTGCCGCTTGCGATGCAAAGCTCAACATCAAAGCTCTCTGAAGGTTAAGAGCTAGCTGGTGACTGAAGGAAGAGCCGTTGAGCAGCGATTGCGCTACCCCTTTCGCGAGCACAAAAGTGCACACAGCGCGCGCGTCGCATCGGCGATTGCTGCGAACCTATAGGAACGTTGCCCGCTCTCCTGCGATTGAATTGCAGCCCGTCAATGATGACGCGGCCAAAGGAGGCTTCGCATGAACCAGAACAATCAGAACCAAGGCGGCCAGCAGAACCAGCAAGGCGATAAGGGTGGCCAGCAGGGCCAGAACCCCAACCAAAAACCGGGCCAGCAGACACAGCACCCCGGCGAACAGAAGCCTGGGCAAGGCGGACAGCAGGGCAATCGCTAAACTTCACAAGGCCCCGGGCATAGCCCCGGGGCCTCTTCATTGAAGGCCTCGGACATACCCAAGCAAGGGCTTAGATGAACGCGGGCATTCGCGCGCATGTTTCGATTATTACAGGATCCTCAGCAGTGAAACCTACGCCAAAGAGCGAGAGGAATTCCGCCTCTTGCTCAGGCGACCACGGACGCGTCGATGTGCGATCGTTCGTGATTTGCGATGGCCGCAACACCTAAATGCGCGGCGGCGCTGGCGGCCGCGGTGGGTCGGGAAAGCGAGCTGGCCGCTCTAAGCGCGACGGGACCGGCAAGCGACTGGGCTCAGGCGCGCGATTACCGCGCGTCATCCACGCTGCCAGACGAGCGTAGCTTCGCCTAAGAGCCGGAACTAACCAAGCCGCCGATGCGTTCTCTACATCTATGCTCGAAGATTGACTTTTGAGCCATTTAAAAGATTGCCGACTTTTCCCAACCGCGTAACAGATCGTCAATAGAGCGATGCAAACCTATCGCGATCATGGAAACAGACCGCTCGCTTGAGACAATTTTGCAAGACCTCCGCCGTCAGGAAAAGCCAGTGATCTTCAACCAGTATCACCGCCAATTTCTCAATCTTCTGCGGGATGCGATTGGATCGCCTGCACGAAGCTGCCCCGACACCCGCAGAACGACCCTTACCCTTCTGCGAAATGGATGGATCGAGCGGCGCTCAACAAAGATGGCGTCGAATACCGCATAACTGAACTAGGCTTGGCCGAATTGAGCCAGCCACGATAATTGCCATGTCGCACATCGGGGAACGACGGACGTGTCGACTGCTATGCAACTGATCTGGCCACGTGAGGGCGCAAGATGAACGTGCCCTGACGGATTTGCTGGCGCATCGCCGAAAGTTGCTCGCTCAGCTGCAAGCCGTGTCTGGCATCAACCCACAAAACACGGTCAAAGCGATCCAAGAAGAGCTGGCGTTGATCGAAGCCGGCCTAGAAGAGCTTAAACTTCCGCCCGGTTCGCTGCCTGAGAACGAGTGGAGCTAGCGATGCGCGTAAACAAGATCAATTGGGACAAAATCGGCCGGGTGACGGTGCCGGGTCGATACAAGTGTTTCTTCGGATATCTCACCGTCACGCCTGACGAACCTCAATGTGTGGGCACGGTATCCGGACGCGACGTTTACTTTGATCACGCAAACGGAGTATGAGCAGTCAGTTGGGGACCTGGGCGCGTTCGACATCGGCAATCCTGAACGGTATGACGGCACGCCGTCGTCGCCTGCGGCACAGCCTCGATGGGCGCCGTCTCCAAGAGGATAGCGATCGGCGCTACCTCGCGGGTCGTAAACGGAACTCGTAACGGTCAAGAACCCGAAGCATTTGACGCCGTCCATCGCGAGCTGCGACTGCGCGGCCCTCTCTATCCAGATCGTTTCGCCACTTCGGCGACGATTAAATCCCGCTCCTGTAAATAAGCCTTCTGGGTCTCGATCAGGGTGTCTAGGACGGAAAGCGCGAGAGCGAGATCACGTCCCTCGCGCTTGAGCTTGGCGATGACCTTCTCTTGCTGACTGATGTGTTGTTCGCCCTCGCGAAGTCGGCGTTCGGCGACGATCAAACGCTCGCGCAGGCGCGAAAGCGGCCGCTCCTGCCTCCGCTCCGGCTCAAAGCGGGCGAGACGGCGTGGACCACACCAAACCTCGACAGGGTCGTTCGCCACCGCGGCAGAGCCCAGCTGTAGAGCCTCTTCGGCGCTATTGCAGTCGATCTCTTGCGCGTTCAGTGTGCTACCGCAGTCGTCGAGCGTGGAGAGATAGCAGCGCATCGAAGTTTAGCAGCTGTTGTTCAGTCAGGAATTCCGACGCAGGCCTAGACGTTCCTTCTTGAGCACTCACCGGCCCGACCTTTTGGTGCGGCCTCTCAGTTCCCGAATTAACTTCCAGCGGGGATATCAAGCTTAATTTGAAGCTTTGATTGCGGCGACGCACCGGAGGGGTAGCTTTGCGCACCGGACATTGCCCCGTCCGGGTTCACCATGGCGAGGTGGTCGCGCCAAGATACTCGGCGCGGCGACTTCGTTTTGCCGTCGATAGCGCGAGCTTCGTTGTGACGAATGAACCGGACGATGATCCGCTTGACCTCATTGAGATGCGACGACAGATCACGGCTTTGCGCTCGCAGCATTCCGACAATCTCCCGGTCACTGCGATCTTGAACCGTTTCCTTGTTAAAACTGCTTTTCTCTCAGAGCCAAAAGATGCAGCGCACGTGCAACATCTGCGGTCTGAATTCACTCGGACGCTGCGAAGCGTTGAAGCAACCGTCTCGCGGGGCCGATCCGTAAAGCCCAAGTTATATAACGCATAGGCCCTTGCACTCGCCGACGCTGCGCCGATGCTGGATGCAGTCGCGAAGCCGTTCTCGTTTCGCGTATCGAGGCCTTCACGGCGAGGGGCCGTCGCCACAAGCGGCGGCCCGCCCATGAGCGGCCTAGTAAGCACGCCGCACTACTCGGGGCAGAGACGGCTGTCTCGGAGAACACCTGTGGGCAAGCGTGAGCACTGCGGCTTCGTCGGTTTCCAGCGCGATCTTCTGGGTGAGCATCACATCGCCGGCCGCCAGAGCACGTTCGGGAACGAAGCACCAGCCGGTCGCGGGCTGCCCAGATGCGTCGACCTCTACAACATTGCTCACGGTACCATAATGAACTCGATATCGTTTGCCGGTGTGAGAACCTGTGACTTCGCAATAGTTCTTGGCATCGAATTGCGCGCGCTGCTCGGGAGATAACCAATCCCGCAGAAGACGCCGCGCACGGGCTTCCGGGCCATTTTGCTCAATGAAGATCAAATAGAGCGAACGCAGAACGCAACCGCGTACTATCAACGCCTCTTCGTCTGAACAAAAACATTTTGCCGTGCCGCGAACAGTCTAACCGCCGACCAGGCGGGGGTAGAACAGCGTCTCATCGGCAGCGGATCAAACTTCCCTGCAATCTTGAGATCGCCGGCCGCCGTCCGAGTGGCGGCGGTAAATCCCTGGTCGGTCAATTTTTGAACCGGCGTTCAGCCTCGGCGAGCCCCTTAGGGTCGTCTTGCTCAAAAAAGTGCCTGCGGTCGCCTGTGTGGTCCATTACGATCTGGGCAGCCATAGAATGAACTCCGCAGTTCGTAGCCCCTGACGAGCAAGAAGCTTTCGGACCGAGTTACGTTCCTAAATTCCGGACGCCGGCGCAGCGCACGAAGCTGATCGCGAAGCGGAAGGCGGCTTATGAAGCGGTGCATGGTCCAGCGAAGGCCATCGGCGCCCGCGCGGCCAATAGGACGAGAGGCGGGGCGACGCATCCGCCGACTTGGCGGCTGCGTCCTTCAGCCGACACTGCCGCCAAGACGGGCAAGCCCGAGCGGACGATCCAGCGCGACGCGACCCGCGCCAAGGCGCTAGGCCTCGATCTCGATCGTGTTTCAAGACGTCGCGTACCAACCGTCAGGAAATGGAACGAGCGGCCAGTGCGTGTATGGAAAGACTCACACAAGAAAGCCACTACGATGGTTGCACTAGCACGGTGCGCGATTGTCACCGCTATGGCGCTCGGGGGTGAGGGGGCTCTTCGGGCAAATCTTTGATTTTAAAAAAGAAATGGCGGGAATCCTTCCCTCTCCGGCACCTGACAATCAGCGCCGATTGATGCCCGGTAACATCGCCCAAGCGATAAGGCTGAAATTGCGCGGTTTTGAGGGATTGAGCTTCGCGTTACGGTAACAAACCCTAGCAATTTCAACGATTCTGACCAGACTACGAATCTGAGGACGCTGCGTTCTGAAAAACGGCAAGAGGTCGGCGAGTTCGGTCGATACTGAACTCGAAGTGAGTGATACTCACGGAAACTCGGCATTCATATTGTTTAAGTAACGCGGCCCCGGCGAAAATCCTGCACGGAACTGAGCTGCAGTGTCTCCGCGAAAAAATGGGAGATGCCCGATCTCCTCGTATGCGATTTGATACAAAGCAGCCATCCATACGTAATTTGATCCGGTCGTAAGGCATTTGAGACGTTAGTGCCTTGTTGCTGTGACTTCACGGGTCTCGATAGTGGCGACGACGATCTTTTGCAGTGCGCGGATTGAGAAGCGCTGGCGCTGCCACGCTCCCCCCATCGCTGCTAGTTCGTCCGGTGCAAACCCCGCTACGAAGCCTGCTTCACCGCTCTCACACGCCAGTTCGCGTGCGACGTTTGACGCAAGCGCTGGTAGATGTGCCAGTGTCGCCTCTGGTACGCGTACGATACGGAAGCGGTCTTTGAGCGGCGCTGGCAAGTTATCGACGCTGTTCGCTGTGGCGGTGTAGGAGATCCAGCTCAGATCCACGGGAGCATCGAGACCGACGTCGCGGTGACGGGCGGCGGTTTCGCGATCCAGGAACACCAGAACCGCATCCCAAAGTCGGCTCATGTGTGGAGAGGAGCCGGCCTTTTCGATCTCCTCGATCACTACAGCAGGGTTCGCGGTCAAGCAGGCCGACACAGCACGCATCGGTGCGCTTGGTATGCTGTTCGACCATGCTTTTGGCGAACCCGCGAACTGACCATCGGTGGCGCCGGAGCCATCATAGCGATAGACGCTGATTGCGAGCAGTTCGAACAGGCGCCGAGCCAGGCGAGACTTTCCGCTACCAGGCGGTCCAACGAGTAGGACGGGGCGGATACGAACCGGTTCGCCCTCGCGAAGGTCGCGCAGGACGAGTTCGACAGCGCTGGCGGCATGCGGGAATTCGGATAACAGGGCCGCTCGCACGGCGGCGAGGTCCTTGGTAACCTTGAGCGGCAACTTGGCGCCGACGAGCGCCCTGTATTCGATACGCAGCGAGCCGGTGAGCTTGGTTGCCGTCCTAGCGGGATAGACCACGAAGCTTGGGGGCGGGGGACCGACGTCAACTATTGACAGCGGGATCGAATCTTCCGACTCCTCAATTGGAGCACATTCCGCACGGTCTTCCTGCAACGCGTGCAGTAAATCAGAGGTCTTTCTGGTGTTCGGCATGCAAAAATGTACACCAGAAATTACCGGACGGGTCAATGGTCTGGAGGCGGGCATGGTTAAGCGAGTGCGAGTACGAACAAGCGACGTTAAATACGCTCCCCGCGCCAAGGTCGGTCGCCCCCTTGCGAGCGAGGGTGACGTCCGATCTGACCGCCTGGCGCAGCGTGTTCATCCTGATTTGATTGAGGTTTACGACCAGCGAGCCCGCGAATACGGATTGACCCGGTCGCAGCTGATTGAGCGGGTGCTAATCGACCATGCGAACCAGATCGAGGGAGCGCAGCTCGACAATATCGGCCGGTGGCTCTCCGGCGAAGCATGGGGCGCCCACAAATACATGCGGAAAAACTTGATTCATCCGGTCAGTGGTCTACCGCTCGCGATCGCTTCACGAAAAGAAGCGGAGCACAAGGCGATGCAGGATAAAGCACCGGCGGAGGACGTCGGCCCGAAATCTACGGACAACTCAGCAGCCAAGCGGACCAAACGAAAGTAAGATGATGGTTCTCGCCGCTTTGCAGCGGCCTAAGAGGGAGCGGGGTGCTGATCACACGATTTGGGAGCCCGTAACAGAACGGCAGTAAGCGCTGACTTACTGCCGTTTGAGACTGTCGGGAGCGCAATGTAGGACAACGGTAGAACACCGGTAGAACACATTGCGATCGGTAATCGCCCAAATAATTGAACCACTTAGCAGTCGTCAAAAATGGCCTGCTGAGGTTGACTGCGGCAAGAGAAGAGGTCGCTCTGGCGTCAGTCGAGCATATTGATCTCGGGCTCTTCGAAGTTGCTGTGGACGATGCGGGCAGCGGTGCGGCCTTCACTGACAAGCAAACTTTCCAGCGCCAAGGCGGGGTGATCGTCGATCAGAGATGGTGCGGAGTTATTTCTGCGATTTCCCTATTTGTGGCTTGCAGGGGCAGGTGGGACGATAGGGATGTGAAAAACCACGATGAGACTAATGCTTACGTCCTCTTGCACAGAACGGGATTAGTAAATGAAGAATGATCCTGAGAAGTCCCCCGAGACGGCCATTGCGGCGGCCCTGCTCAATGCGTTCGTGATGCAGTTCGAGCCCGGTGTCATCCCTGCACGAGAGGTTCAGAACATGATCTTTGTAATGATGTCGTCGCTCATCCGCGACGGCTACAGCGGCGAGGACATCATGATTGTGCTGCGTCGGCTTCGCAAGCAGCTCAGCAAGGAGGGCACTGCGACCGCCGCGCATTAGCTACTGCGGTCGCTCAGATCGCCTAAGCTATGCTGGAGCCCAAAGGCGACGTGTGACTTGTGATCGTAATGTGACGTAACTGTGTGATCGGCTCTCGATACTTACGATTGCCGGTCACACGAATGCGGCCGTAAGGGCCCGGACATCCGCTCAAGAGGAGCGGCTGTCGATTTGGCTGCCGGCGTTTGACGTCTAATGTTCTGTGCCTACGCTCTGTATGTCGCTGCCGGTCGCGGCTCGAGTTCGATCACCAGCGTGGGATCAAAATCCGGATTTTCGCGCTTGTTGGGACCAAGCGCATATCCGCGCGGGTTCGCGATGACCCGCGTGATACCGATCGTGTAGTCGCGGTTCTGGTGAATGTGACCATGCAACCAGAGGGCCGGAGCATCTTCGCCCATCATCAGATGCTCCAGCGACGATGCATAAAGCCAATCGTGGGAATGGCTTCCAGGCGGGAGGCTCTGGCGCGAAGGGGCCATGTGCGTCACCGCGACCGTCTCGCCGTCGAACGGCGTTGCCAGCACACGCTCGAAATATGCGCGGCTCTCCCGGTGAAGCGCCAGAGACTGTGAGGGCGTGAAGCGATTCTTCGAACCGGAGCCTCCAAAGCGGATCTCTCTGTAGTCATTGTGATAGTCACGTTCCCAGTACCGGCCTTGGTCGGTCCAGCCTTTCTGTGACTGGCTCATGGCATCGCGCGGTGACCAGCCGACTGGCAGCACCGAAAAATCCGTCCACATGGTCGCTCCGATGAAGCGCGTGTCGTCGATCACAACCGTATCGTTCTGAAGCATCGTAATGCCGAGGTTCTCGGCCATCTTACGGCCTCGCGTCATCTGATCTTCGTAGAATGTGTTCTCTTCACCGCTGCCAGTCGGACCGCGGTAGAAGCAATGGTTGCCCGGGACGTACAGGATCGGAGCGCCAGCGAACTTCTCCGCTACCCACTCGAGCCCGCCCGTCATTGGATTATTCACGTCGCCAATCATCACTGTGACGTCGCAATCAGCTTGCGGGACATCATCCCAGCGGTTGAATTCGTCGTCGATGTGCGTGTCGGAGAGGACGCGGATCTTCACGAGATCGCCTCCGCAGCAATCATCTGATCGCGCTTCGGGCGAACGAAGCGATCAGTGCGCTCACTCGCGGAACTGTCAGTTTCGGTCATTTTGAGTCCTCTGTGACGCCCCGAAGCGGCAATTAAGCATCTGTTAATATCTAAATTGTACACCAGAAAAGATATTAATGTAACCCCAAAAAGAAAGTAGCTGGAATGAGCAGATATGAGACCGATATCAATGCCTACGTTGGCGTTACGGCGGCTTCTGCGATGGTTGGCGCCGCGGCGGTATTCGCGGCAACGAGTGGCTCGATCAACCGCGCCATCATGATTGCGCGAACCAATGCGGTTCGTCGGCTCATCGCCGACCGCATTCGCAGGACTCGCGCAAGCCACCGGCAGCTCGAGCGAGACTTGGCGTTCGCAAAGTGCGATGCTGCCCTTGCTCGCTGGCACTTGGCTAAGCTCGCGAGAAAGCTGCCGCGGGACCTCCGGAGGTGAGATTCCGGTCACTCCCTGGCACGTGCGGTTCGGCACGGCTTTCGAGAACTGGCACGCCCGCGACGGGGATCGCGAGATGCAGATGGCCGTAAATGCCGTCAAATCCGCTTGTGACGAGCTTATCCAGTTCGTTATGGGACAGGCTGACTAACCAGTCGCTGACTATCGGCCTGATGTTCGGAAGTGGTGGCTGGATGTTGGCGATCGCCGCATCGGCCGCCCAGGCCATCGCCAGATTGGCCTCGACATCGCGCGCATGGAACGCATCGTGCGAGTTGGCAAACGGATTATCAGCGCCCACGTCGTGGCCGCTCTCATATTCGTCGTCGAGTATCCCCACAGGCTCGGAGAGCGCGGGGAAGAGCGCGTGCAGGAGACCGCGCAGCGGCAGCATGACAATGTCGAACACCATTTGGACGGCTCGGGCAAGACCAGCGAGAATTGAACGCAACATGACTTCCAGCTCCTGTTGGCATGTTGCAAAACGCAAACATGCTTCGAAGGCCAGTACGGCATGGGATTCTGAAAGTGGCAAACGAGGAAGATCGCGAAAGGTCGTCGTGCTCGCGGCTGATTGGCAAAGCCGCTGCTTTTGAGGTCGGCGTCACGTCCGACGCGGCGATCAAGTGGGAGTGAGAAGCTGCGACTTGAATCGCTTCGATGGATCGTACCGACGAGAAATCGAACGGACTTTAGCCAAGCGGGCCTGATTAATAACCCATCGCCGGCGCGCTCGCCTGGCGCCGTGCCGCTTCTTGCAATAGCGGTCCGACGCCGTACGGTCCGTGGCATGGTTCACCAGAACGGCAATTTCCTTCCGTGACAGACCGGAAGCCTTCATCGAGGCGATCGCAAAGTGTCGCAGCGTGTAGGTGCACACCCGCTTGATGCCGAGCAGCCGACAGGCGGTCTGAAGCCGCGCATTCAGATTAGCCTGGAGACCTTTGCGGCTGCCGTAGATTTGCTCGAACTTACGAATATTGGAGATCCATTCGTCGATTTCGGGGAACCAGCGCGCGCCGTATGGCGACAGGTCGGCCTGGCAGGTTTCGGTGAGGCCGCGACCATTTGTATGCTTTTCCGCGTCGGCAACGAGCAGCATACCCTGGCGCTGAACGTTAAGCATTTCTCCGGGGCGCCAGCCCAGGCGACTGGCCAAAACCAGATACCCCGCGCACCACCTCGCGAATTCGTCGTCCGACGATCGGAAGTAAGCGACAATGGCGCGCAGTTCTTGAACTGGCAGATGCTTACGCGACTTGATCGATGGTGTTTTTGCGGGCTGGGGGCGATCATTCTCAAGCGCATCGAGCAGCACGCCTTCGCAACTTCCCGGCGGGAAGCTGTCGAATTCCAGCAGGCCATCCAGCTCCTGCGCCAGCGCAACTGCATAGCGGCGCACCGTGCTGTCGGCCCAACGGCAGTGTTGCCGCAAGAACCACCGGACCGCGCCGAGCAGTGGAGACGTAGCCGGAGGGCCAGGGTTTTCCCTTCTGAACTGGTTGACCAGTCGCCAAGCTTGCGAGCTGTATGCTCGCTGGGTCTCTGGCGAGATGGAAGTTTCCGGAAACATTTTAGGTCGCCTTAGCCATGTGAGTTGATATCTCGACTCACGTTTGACCATGCGCGTCGGCAAATCCCAAAAAGCCGTTGCAGATCGCGTCGGAGGGTAGCGGTAGGACAACGGTAGGACACATTGCGATCGCTAAAAGGACATATGTTTCAATGGACTACGAGGCTGCCGAAACGGATGTTTCGAGCGCATTGGGCGATAGGCCAAACCAGCCGGCAAAGTGGGGGCTGACAAGTTGCACATCGTTGATGTGCTCCGCACTTCGATGTCGGCCGGGCGTGATTGTCGTCTGCAGTTCGATCCTGATGGGGCGCAATGGCCCAGCTTGTTGGGCAAGCTTGGTTTGTGGTCCAGGGAAGTTTGAGGCGTCCCTTGCGCAATATCCAACAACTCATGTGAGTGTCGGCGCGGCCGTGATCCAGTGAGGTCCGAGGCGAGTCTTACGCCTATCTGCGTGTGCCGTCGGAACGCGGGTCAATCGCGACAAAACCTTAGAGATATGGATGGTCTGTGACACCTCACGGCAGCGACCGCCGCCTGAACTCTCAGCTTAGTTAAATCTGAAAGTCGAGGCGGCCCTCTATTGGTTTGCCGACATCACCGGCGTCGGTCGCGGACCGACCACCACCACCACCACCACCGGCCGCGGCCGGTGGTGGTCGGTGAAGCATGTAGTCAGCGCCGACGTTGGCGCGATCTGTGCCGCAAAACACTCGAAAAGGCGCTATCTGGCGATATCGGCAGGTTGAAAACAGCGTTCTACTTCCGTTTGACGAGATTTATGGGGAGAGCAAACCGGGCTCAATTGCCTTCGAAAAAAACGCAACGCTACGATACGGCCTTGATGCAGTGTGCATCATAAGAATGGAGCAATTGAAATGAAGAAGCTTAGAGTAGACGGCGTTGACGTTGACGTGGAGGCCATACAAGCGGAGCTTGATGCTATCAACCGCGGAGCCACCTCCTTCACCATCACGGACCCCGCGAAGTTGACGAATTTCGCGCGCCTCGCAGAAAAAATGTTGACCTCCTATGATATTGCCAAGAGCGATCGCCCCGGCGCCAAGCTTGTCCTCCGTCCTTCTGGTCCCGCTGCGAACAGCTACAAGTACGCTGTCATCACGACGGAAGTGACGCTCACCCGAACCCGCGCCGGCTGGTATATGACCGATGTGAAGCGCGCCAAGGTCTATCCGAAGAGCCGCCAGCGCCTGGACATCACGATCACGGATCGCGCTGCAAATAACATGGTTAAGCGCTCGCTCGCCATGTTCGGCCGTGTGGCGGCCTAGTCCGCCCGCAAACCAAACACCTCTGATAAAACTCAATGCCCCCCGCGCAGTGCATCGTTGCTGCCGCGGGGACTAGCGTTGGAAAACATTTTCTCTGCTTCCAGGGCTGTAGCCGGGGCTCGCGTCGGATAGAGTAACGGGACGGACTACGAGGGAAATAGTCCGCCGGCATTGTGAAATGCATCTAACAGCGCTTTTGACCATAGCTCCATCGCCTTCAGTTTCTCGGGGATGCGCTGCGCTTGGAAATACCATCGCTTGCCCGTGTCGCCGACGCGGTCCAAGATATCTTTGTGATCTCCAGCAATCTCGTGCGCGATGATCAACGAGGCGGCAGCTTCGATGACACCCGGAGAGTGCGAAAGCGCTTGGCCTAACCATTGCCGAGCCCTTTCTGCTGCGCGCTGACAAGGCGGCCATTGCGCTAGCGAGTGTGGAGACCCGGAAATGGCACGGGGCTCGCAATCCGCGAGCCCCGCTGTGCGCTCGGCAATTTCAGGCCTTGTGATGGACAGTCTGCAGGCCGTAGACCGGCGTCGGGATGCTCTCGTAGCGAGCCTTCAACTGCAGGGAAAGGAATTGCGAGTAATGTCGCGACTGATGCAGATTGCCGCCGTGGAACCATAGGCCGTCCTGCTGCGTCGGCTTCCACATGTTGCGCTGCTCACCTTCCCATGGGCCGGGGTCCTTTGTCGTATTCGAGCCGAGGCCCCAGACCTTGCCGACTTTGTCGGCCATTTCCGGACTCACGAGATCGGCGACAAAGCCGTTCATCGAGCTATAGCCGGTGGCATAGACGATTACGTCCGCTGGCAATTCCTTGCCGTTGTCGAGCCTGACGCCGTTGGGCGTGATTTCCTCGACCTGTCCAGCGCACAGCTTGATTTTTCCGTCAATGATAAGCTGTGAGGCGCCGACGTCGATGTAATAGCCCGAGCCGCGGCGCAGATATTTCATGAATAGCCCGGAATCGTCGTCACCGAAGTCGAGCCTGAAGCCGGCCTTCTCCAGCCCGGCATAGAAAGCGGCGTCGTCCTGACGGATCTTGTCGTAGACCGGCTTTTGAAACTGATTCAATATCCGGTAGGGCAGTGAAGCGAAGATCAGATCGGCCTTTGCCGTCGTCATTCCGCCGCGGACGGCGCGTTCGGAATAAAGATCGCCGATACTCTCCATCAGCGAATCCGAGCGCACAATGTGCGTCGTTGAGCGCTGTACCATCGTTACGTCGACGCCGGCCTCGTATAGCGCAGCGCAGATGTCATGGGCCGAATTGTTCGAGCCGATCACCACCACCTTCTTGCCTTTGTAGCCGCCGGAGCCGGGATGGCGTGAGGAATGGTGTTGCTCGCCCTTGAACGTTTCCATGCCTTTGATTTTCGGCATGTTCGGCTTGGCCGACATGCCGGTCGCGAACACAAGCTGTCTGGGCCGCAGACTAATCTCTTTGCCATCGCGTTCGACGATGACGGTCCATTCCTTCCTGGTGTCGTCCCAACTGGCGCGTTTGGCCGTGGTGTTCGACCAGTAGTTCAGCTCCATGACCTTGGTGTACATTTCCAGCCAATCGCCGATTTTGTCCTTGGGCGAGAACACAGGCCAGTTCTTGGGGAAATCGATGTAGGGCAAGTGATCGTACCAGACGGGGTCGTGCAGGCAGAGCGACTTGTAGCGGTTGCGCCAGGAATCGCCGGCGCGTGCGTTCTTTTCGGCGATGATCGTCGGCACACCGAGTTGGCGCAGCCGGGCCCCGAGCGCAATGCCTCCCTGTCCGCCGCCGATGACAAGCACGTAGGGCTGGGTCTTGAAGCCAAGTTGCTCGACTTCCTCGTCACGCAGTTCCTTCCAGGTCTTGGCGCCGGGATTGACGCCATGCCTGGCGCCGAGCGGTCGGCTGAAGCCAGCCTTTTCCTCATGGGCCTTCAGTTCGGCCATGGTTGTCAAGAGCGTCCAGATCTGACCGTTCTGCAGGCGGATGAGTCCATATCCGCGCGCGACCTCGGTCTCGAACGTGATGCAAGATTCGGTCACGCCGCCGGCCTCGGTTGGCGTTTCACCCTCGGCGATTTTCCAGTTGCGCGGCTTCACATGCGCGAGGCAATGCGCGAGCATGTCGCGGACCTGATCGCGGCCTTCCATGGTCTTGATGTTCCAGGTGAAGGTAACGAGGTCGCGCCAGTAGCATTCCGGAGCGAACATTCCTACGGCGGCGTCGAGATCGCCCGCCGCAAGCGCGGCTTCAAACTTGTCGAGGAAAACCTGGACGCGCGCGCTAAGCGTGGTGTCGAGCATCACTTCCTCCCGGATGTCGTTTGCAATTGTTCTGCGCAGGCCGCACGACCTTACTCCAACCATCGCGGGAATCCAGACTCGCGCGGCAGGGTTCCCGGTCGGCTTCAGCGCCTCTCAGCGCTCGCCTGCAACAACGGCGCTTTGCCCACCGACGATCGGGCAGACTAAGAACTCCATTTGCTGCGGTGCATGCGTCCGGAATTTGGCCCGCAGGCTCCTGTAACGGAGGGGCAGAGCATACCGATTCGCGCTAAGCTGCGGCATGATCCGGGAGATCAACGATGCGATTGTCTAGCCTTGCCACTCTGGCGCTTGTCGCGGGAGCTTCCAGCCCAACTTATGTTTCTATCGTCCTGGCGGCTTCGGAATGTTCCAGATCAATGGAATTGGCGGATTGGGGCGAGAACTCGACCGGCGACATCAGCGTCGCGTCTGGGGACAGTTGCATCTTCCCGATCACGTTGCGCGGCACGGCGAGTAGCTCGGAAATCTCGCAAAAGCCAGCACACGGCAAACTGAAGAAGCTCAACGTTGCGACTTACGAGTACAGGACGAGGGCCAGATACAAAGGAAGTGACACCTTTGCCATCAAAGCAACGGGCAAGGGGCCGAAGGCTTCTGGCACATCGGTCATCACAGTGCACGCGACGATCAAGTAGGCGGGTCGAGCATTGGCGTGACGCCGAGTTGATGCGCGTCGCGTGGGGGCAGGGAGCAATAAGCGTGCCTCAACCCGTCCGAGACGCTCCCAGAACAGCACCCGGTGGCGGATCGTGATCAGGGCCTGGTTGAGAACGTAAGCCAACAGCATCGGCGGAGGTGATTTGAAGGCAGGATCCGGATTGGCCTCAATGCGATTGCGGTCTCGCGCGGGGATGCTCCATCCGCAACTCCGCGAGCTGCTTAAGCGGGTTGGGCCCAGACGCAAACTTGGTTTTGCCGGTATTGCAGCTAAGCTGCTCTCCGCTATGCCCAAAAAGACCCAGCCTCGGAGAGTTGGTTTTCGTTTAGCCAGAGGAGTGCCTGACGAAGACTCAATGGGACCACTCGCTCCCTACCAAGAGGCGGTGGGGTTCCATCTGTTAGATAGAGCAAAAAGCCATCTTTGCTTCGGAAAAGTGCTTCTTTTGCCTCACAACATTCAAGGGACTCTACGTCAAGAGTAGGCAAGCTGCGCTGGACGATCAGCTCCATGTTTTGCAGCATGGCGCTCACGACGCAGACTTCCTCTTAGCAGCCATCAAGTTGACGGCGTGCTGATGGGCAAATTGAACACGGTCCGATTTTCTTCGATCAAAAGCCATGCGCGGCAAAAAAATAGAAGTATGAAATATCTGATGTAGAGCGTGTGCCCCAATGATTAACAAGAGTTAGCGATTCTCGCTTTGTCGCTCGACTAATCGCTAGCGAAAATTGGCGAACCTCAGTGAGACAGTGCGCAAAAAGTAGGAGCTATCGCATCCTCTGGCGGAGCAAGGAGGCGAACGATGCGAACAGTCATTGCCATTGTTGTAACGGTGTGGGCGTCCTCGCCTGTGCTCGCCCTGACGCAGGGGGAGATTGAGGCCAAGCTACGTGCCGCGGGCTATTCGCAGATTCAGGAGGTCCCGAGCGGCAAGATCAAGACCTACCGAGCAATCAAGGAGGGTACGGAGCGGTCGCTCATCGTCGACAGCACCGGCCACATCAAGGAGCTTCGGTAGCGCTCTCGCTGGGTGGCCAGTGTTCGGTCAGGGACGCTGCCGAATACTCGCGCTAGGCGGCCCGCCTACCGTTTGTATCGGTTCACCTGCCGCACGGTCCAGCGGCGGGTGCGGCCTAGCGAGGCCTACCGTTCCGGGAGGTGCGTCGTTGCTGGCCGTACGAGTATCGAGGCGCTCTGACGTGATTGCCGTTCCAATGGCGATGGCCAGTGCGATAGCAGATAGGACTAAAGCTGCTCGATTCGGGTCCATCATTAGACCTCCGCGAAACGGCTCCATAGTGCCGGGATAACGCCGATCTGGTGATTTGGTTCTTAGGTTCGCCCACAAAGGTATCCGAACAACACTCGCGCAATTACGTGTTGGTCGGATAGCGAGGCACAACGATAACGATTGATCAAAAGTCGGAAGCGATTTTGTGGCTCGAAGAGCCGATCAATCAGGCGTAACTGCCTGCAATGACTCAGAGACAAGCATCCGCAAGTATTCGCTTGAAGACCCTTTAGGACGCAGCGGAATGCGCGCTGAGCAACGCGCTTCCCATTGCCGCCACTGGCCTGGGCGCTTGGCGCGCCGCGGCGCTGCGTGCGCCAAGCAATAGCGCGTGGCTGCGGCTCCTCCGCGCCTATGGAAATCGACGAAAACCTGATCCGCCGCGACCTGACGCCGGCGCAACGGGCGAAGCTGATCTCCAAGCGAAAGGCGGCTTGACGGCTCTATAGACAGTTGTGCCAAGGACACGGCGGCAAAATCCGGCAAGTCCGAGCGGTCGATTGAGCGCGACGTAACCCGCGCCAAAGCGCTAGGCTCCAACCTTGATCGTGTCGCCGGGAGGTCGCTGGACAAGAGGCGCTTAACTGGACGCGCGGGCGTGCTGCAGACCACAGTAGCGCTTGTTCCAGATTTAACCTTCCGCGACGACATCAAGCTTAATCCGCGTCTTCGATTGCGCCCGAGCTGCGGAGCGCTAACCTCTCTGCACCGGACATTGCCCCGTCCGGGTTCACCATGGCGAGGTCGTCGCGCCAAGATATTCGGCGCGGCGGCTTTGTTTATCTACCGCAACGGTATGAGCTTCATTTGGCGAATAAGCCCGACGATGACCGGTTCGATCTCGTTGAGATACGACGACAGATCACGAACTTGCGCTCGCAACACTCTGACAATCTTCTCGTCACATCGCGATTGAACCGCTTCTCGTGAAGATTGCATTTTTATCTGAGCCGAAGGATACGGCACACGTGCAGCAGCTGCGGTCCGAATTCGCGCGGACTCTGCAAAGTATTGAAACGATCGTCACCCGGAAGCCATCTGCGAAGCGATCTGGTGTCGTTAAGCGGCCCAAGTGATACTAACGCAGGTGCGCTCTTGCACTCGCCGGGTCCGGGGCCGATGGTCGATGTAGTCGCGAAGTCGTCCTCGTTTCGCGATCCAAGATTCAGCCGACTTAAGCCGATCGTTTGCGATGGTTCTTGCGGTGTTTGCCTTGGGGGCGCCCGTGCGATCGCTCCAGTACTTTCGGCAGAGAAGCCGCCGCTGGAGGAGCTATTGGCGAGGCTTGCTCGACCTCAACCGGCTCGGCTGGGTCGGGGGGCCGTATGGCCGGCGTTGCACCCAAGGCAGCCTCCTCGAGTTTGGCAAGGAAGTCGCGTCCTTGGTTCGTGATAGTCCATGCGCCGCGTTCACGAGTGATGAGTCCTTGGCTGAACGCATCAAGATCCGGCGCAAGTTCAGCGAGACGCTTCATACGCAACGTCCATTCAGGGCCGCTCGTATAGAAAACCGCGAGATGCAGCTTGATAAGCTCAAGGTTTCCCCGGCCGTCTGGCTGCCCTGCCAAAATCTTCAATATGGAAAGCTGAAAACTCACGCGCGCCACTCGAACGCAACGACTCAATCCTTACAATCTATCGGTTCTGGCCAACGGCTCATAGATCGGCCGTCAAGCTTCTCGCGGAGATGCTTGCTCGGTAAGCCTAACCGCCAAGGTTAATCGTGCCTGGAGGGTCAAAGACAGACTTCGACAAGATAAAGGCGCTTGTAACGGAACCGATCCAGGCGGCTCCTTCCGTTACCGAAACACATCCGCCGATTCGTTAGGCCATAACTCCATCACCGCCAGCCTTTCCAGGATGGTTGGGCCATGAAGTACCGGCGCTTGCCGGTATCGCTGGCGCGGTCCAGATCGGATCTGTGATCGCCTGGCATTTCATGAGCGACGATGAGCAAGGCCGTGCTTTAAGCAAAGTAGGTTTGGTCCAAATTACCGACGCAATACTCCGACGCCGTGGCGCGATCGCGCCCGACGCATTCGAACCGTCGCTCCACAGGTCGAAGTTACATCCGAGTTGCCGTTGGTCTTGGCAGATAGATGCGCGATGCCCGCTCAAAAACAGTACCAAGATTGTCGATTTTGGCTGTACCACCGCGCGATGTCATGGCGCTCGCGAGTGGGGCGGGATTGCAGGGGCGAACATGCAACATGTGTCATTTGAATGCGGGTGCGGATGAAGCTCGCGCCGCCGCGCATGTTCAACGAGCGGTCACTCGTGGTTCTCACGATCGTGATTGGAATGACGAACGCCTATAAGCGTATCCCCATTGGGATTGAAATGCACAGCAAGCTCCGGGACGATTTGAATACGGCAGAGAATGACCATCTTGTCGCGCCTGTTGGCGCTTGTCGCAGTCGCGTTATTGCCCGCTATCTCGATTCAGGCGTACAACGAAGTTAACCTTCGACGCGCGCGCCAAGTGGACGTACAGAATCAGGCGCTCGGTCTCGCTAAGCTCGCCGCCGAACAGCAGCAACAGATCGTTCAGGGCATTCGGCAGGTCCTGATTGCGCTGTCCGAACTCCCTGCGATAAAGGCGAAAGATAGCAAGGGGTGCAATGCGGCGATGGCGGGGATGAGGTCCCGGTTTCCGGCTTTCCTCACTTTCGTCGCTACCGATCTGAGTGGCCAGCCCTTCTGCGATACGAACACGGATCGCAAGCCGGTGAATGTCTCCGGGCGTCCCTACTTTGCGGATGCGTTGAAGACGGGCGCGTTTACGGTGGGACAATTCTCGATCGGTCTGTCCGTCGATCGGAAACTCATTCAGTTTGCTCTGCCTTTCTACGGAGATAATGGTCAGCCAGGGGGCGTCATCATTGCGCCTCTCGGCCTGGACTGGTTAGCGGACTACATCGCGCGCGCGGGTGTTCCGGCGGGAGACGCGCTGGCCATCACCGATCGCAACGGCACCTTCCTTGCCCGCTACCCGGACAATGACCGATTTGTCGGTAAGAAATTGGTTCGCGCTGGTGATGGGAGGCAGTATGGCGACGGTCTCGCAGCCGACCTGGTTGATGTCGACGGCGTCGAGAGGATCGTGGGTTTCTCGGCTCTCGGGCCCGATTCTGGGGGACTTCGCGTCAGCTTCGGTCTCGACAAGGCGAACGCCTTTGCCGAGATCCAGAGCCGGACCCGACATGACATCTTCCTCATCGCCCTCAGCGCCATGATGGTGCTGGGCCTGACGCTGCTTGGCGCCCGGCAATTCATCCATCGGCCGCTCGGACTATTGGTTGACGCCGCGAACCGATGGCGCCTCGGCGACTATGCTCGCCGTGTGAACATTGGCGGCAGTTCTGAAATCGCGGGTGTAGCCGGCGCCTTCAACACCATGGCCGATGCGCTGGATCGCCGCGAGCAGGAATTGTCCGATGCAAAAGAGAAGGCCGAGGACGCCGCGGCCCGGCTTACGATGCTCTTCGAAAGCACAACCGACAGCGTCGTGATTGTCGACCACGATTGGCGGATCAGCTTCTTCAACCAGAGGGCCTGGTCTCAGATCGCTCAGGGGCGTGATCTGATTGGAATGCACCTGCAGGCGTCGCTTCTGGATGCCCCCGATACGGGAATCGTCGAGCAGCTTCGGGAAGTCATGTCGGACCGCCGTCCGGTTTCGTTCGAAGCGCACTGTCCTCGTCGTGCCGCTTGGTATGCGATCAACGCGTTTCCTTCTGGCGAAGGGATCGCGATCTTCTTTCGAGACGTCACCGAGCAAAAGCATGCCGTGGAGGCGCGCCAGCGCATCGAGGAGCAGCTTCATCAGAGTCAGAAGATGGAGTCCGTCGGACAGCTCACGGGCGGTGTTGCCCATGACTTCAACAACCTGCTTGCCGTCGTTTCGGGAAACCTTGATCTCATCGAGCGCGCGGCAAATGACGGCAAGATCCGGCGCTTCGCCGCGACTGCGCGGCGCGCCGCCGACCGGGGGGCGAAGCTCACCGCACAGCTCCTCGCTTTCTCTCGACGGCAAAAGCTCAACCCTAAACTGATCAATGCCAGCGAGCTGATCTCCAACTTCCAGGGGCTCGTCCGTCAGGCGGTCGGCGCAGAATGCGAGGTCAGGCTGAAGATCGACGAGCGATTGTGGCTCTGTCAGGTGGATCCATCCCTGCTGGAGACTGCCCTTCTCAATCTAGCGCTGAACGGTCGCGATGCGATGCCGGGCGGCGGAGTGCTCGAGATCGAGGCGCGGAACGTCGTTCTGGACGGGGAAGCCGTCGCTGAATGTCCGGCCGGATCATATGTGAGGCTGTCCGTCTCGGATACGGGGCAGGGGATGTCTCCCGAGGTACGAGACCGGATTTTCGAGCCCTTCTTCACTACCAAGGAAGTTGGCAAGGGCACTGGCCTCGGTCTCAGCATGGTGTATGGCTTCGTCCGGCAATCCGGTGGCTATATTTCAGTCGAAAGTGCCCCTAACGCCGGCACCACGATCTCACTGTACCTGCCGAGAGCCAATCAGGAGGCTCGCGACGAGGTGGAAGCCGAACAGACCCGGGCTATGCCGGGAGGCTCCGAGCGAATTCTTTTGGTCGAGGACAATGAAGATCTGTTGGAAGTCGTGTCTGCAATGCTGACGAGCTTTGGCTATCGGATTCGCCTTGCTCACAACGGTACCGAAGCCATCCGGATTCTCGACAGCGATCAGGGGTTCGATCTTCTGTTCAGCGATGTCGTCATGCCGAATGGTCCCAATGGCGTCGAGTTTGCTCGCGAAGCAAAGCGGCGGATCAGCAGGATCAAGATACTACTTACGTCGGGCTACGTGGGAGACGTGCTCGCGCGTCACGGGGCGACAGACGAGTTCCCTATTATTCACAAGCCCTTTGGCGTGTCCGAACTCGCTCAACGTCTGCATTCTCTCCTTCAGAAAGAAGATAGTTAGGCAGGCACGAAGCCAGAAGGCATCGCGCCGTCCATAGCGACAATGCGTAATCGTCTCTAGAGCCGCGGGTGGCGATACATGCGAGCAAAGCCTTCAGTGTAACGAAAGTAGAGCTTCCAGCGCGGTGACCTATTGGCGGTTTGAGGGGCTGAGGACGCTCGTGGGGCGGCCAAGCGTCATCGCGTTCAGGAGCCGGAAATTCCCATATACATCGATGCCATGTTGGCGGATCAGCACTGATCTGCGGGTTAGAGCCGATGTTAGGATCAGCGAACTTCCGGGTCCTCACGATTGACACGACGCGAAGAAGTCGTCGGCCTGGAGCGCTCTTGACGCTTGCGATGCGGTGCTCCGGCAGTCCTCGGCCCAGCATTGCATGTTCCGCACGCCATGATGCCCGATCGATGCGACGGCTTCTCCGATCGGGCGCGGCCAAGTCTCCCGAAAACATCCGGAAAACACTGCTTCACCCGCCGCGCCGAGGCGCTGGCGAAGCGAGGATGGTCGTCCGCCGATCGGACCAAGGTCCTACGACCATGGTCGGCCGAAGCGCCAGACCTCGGTCCCACGAGGTCGTTGGACCTTGTACCCTGTCCCGTTGTTCACAGAAAAATCTAACCTGAGCCCATAGGAGCCATCCGACGCGGACGGCTCGCAAAAATTTCAACAGCTCGGCCGCCGCGGCGGACCGTGCGCCACAACAGGTGAGGCCGCCATGGTTGCATACATCAGGAGCGATCTGGATTTCATTCTCGCGCAGATCAAGGTCGCGGAGAAGCACGCCGCCTATATCGTCAATCCGCTCGACCCGAACGCCGCGCCGCTCTACGGAGCCGGTCTGGCCGGCCAGGTCGGCTCCGTCCCATCCTACAACCTCAGCATCGGCCTTCGTACCGTCGACGGACAGAACAACAACCTGCTGCCCGGCCAGGAGAAGTGGGGCGCCGCGGACATGCCGTTCCCCGAACTGCTGGATCCGACCTTCAGGCCCGCGGAAAACGTACCGGGCAATTTCCTGCCGCCGGGCGCGCCCGCCGTGCCGACGTCTTACGCGCCGTCCAACAACCCGGGTTCGATGGTGTTCGATTCGAGCCTGCGCACCATCTCTAACCTGATCGTCGATCAGACGCTCGCCAACCCGGCGGCGATCATGAAGGGCCTGCAGTCCGGCGGGATCGTCGAGGCCACGTTGGCTAACGTCGCCCTCGTGCAAGATATCTACAACGCCTTCAAACCCGCGCTCGACGCCGAGTATCAGGCCCGCGTGGTGATGCAGAACGCCAAGGCGGCGGCGAACCAGCTGAGCGACGGCGACGAGTCCACCGTTCCCGGCGCGGCCGAACAGGCGGCGATCGACGCCTTCGCGGCGGCCACGGCGGCGCACAACAACGTGCTCAACGATCTGGCGGTGGCGCGCGCGGTCCGCGATGCGGGCCTCGAGCCGTTCGGGATCACAATGGACGGCGACAACGTCCAGGTCGTCAACGTCTCTCCGGACGTCGGCCTGTCGGCCCCGTTCAACTCCTGGTTCACTCTGTTCGGCCAGTTCTTCGATCACGGTCTGGATCTCGTCAACAAGGGCGGCAGCGGCACCGTGTTCGTTCCGCTCCAGCCGGACGATCCGCTGTACGTGCCGGGTAGCCCGACCAACTTCATGGTCCTGACCCGCGCCACCGTCAGCCCGGGCGCCGACGGCGTCATGGGGACGGCCGACGACGTGCGTCCCGTCAACACCACGACGCCGTTTGTCGACCAGAACCAGACCTATACGTCGCATGCCTCCCACCAGGTTTTCCTGCGCCAGTATGCGCTCGACGCCAACGGCGTCCCGCACGCTACCGGCAAGCTGATCGAGGGCGGCGGAGACCAGCCGGGCGGCATGGCCACCTGGGGCGAGGTCAAGGAACAGGCCAGGATGCTCGGCATCCTCCTGACCGACCAGGACGTCGGCGCGGTGCCGCTGCTTCGCACCGACCCGTACGGCAACTTCATTCCGAATGCCGCGGGCTTCGCCCAGGTGATCACCGGCGTCGGCGCCGACGGCATTCCGAACACTGCGGACGACATCGTCATCTCCGGCACCTCGACGGTGCCGGTCAGCGTCGCCACCGCGATCCGTATCAACGCCGCCTTCCTTGCCGATATCGCGCACGATGCCGTGCCGAACGGCATCGCCGACGGCGACATTGAAATCGGGCTGCTCAACCCCGGCAACAACCCGGCGGTCTACGACAACGAACTGCTGGACGCCCACTTCATCGCCGGCGACGGCCGCGCCAACGAGAACATCGGCCTGACCGCGGTCCACCACATCTTCCACTCCGAGCACAACCGGCTGGTCGAGCACACCAAAGAGATCGTCCTGGCCTCGAACGACCTGGCCTTCCTCAACGAATGGCTGGCCGTCGACCTCGCCGCACTGCCGACGACGCCCTCTCAGATCGCCGCCCTCGTCTGGGATGGCGAACGCCTGTTCCAGGCCGCCAAGTTCGGCACCGAGATGCAATACCAACATCTCGTCTTCGAGGACTTCGCCCGCAAGGTGCAGCCCAACATCGACTTCTTCGTCGTGCCGGACGGATACCACGCCGACATCAATCCGAGCATTGTCGCCGAATTCGCGCACGTGGTCTACCGCTTCGGCCACTCAATGCTGACCGAGACGATCGACCGGCTCGACCCGACCTTCACTAACGACCAGATCGGGCTCATCGAGGCCTTCCTCAACCCGATCGAATTCGACTCGGGCCACACCGTCGCGGACAGCGTCGCCGCCGGCAACATCATCCGCGGCATGACGCGGCAGGTCGGCAACGAGATCGATGAGTTCGTCACGAGCGCGCTGCGCAACAATCTGCTCGGGTTGCCGCTCGATCTGGCTACCATCAACCTTGCGCGAGGACGCGATGCAGGCGTGCCGTCATTGAACGTTGCGCGCCGCGACTTCTTCGAGGCCAGCAGCCACGCCGAAGAGCTGCGGCCCTACGCGAGCTGGGTCGACTTCGCGAGCCACCTCAAAAACGAGGCTTCGATCATCAACTTCGTCGCCGCCTATGGAACGCACACGCTGATCACCGGTGAGACGACGGTCGAAGGCAAGCGCGACGCGGCCATGGCGCTGATCTTCGGCACCAGCTTCGGCGACGTCGTCGTTCCGACCGACCCGGCCGAGCTCGCGGCATTCAATGCCGACCGCATAGCCTTCCTCAACGCGACCGGCATCTACGCCGGCGGCTCGCTGGGCGGCCTCGAGAACGTCGATCTCTGGATCGGCGGTCTCGCCGAGAAGGTCATGCCGTTCGGCGGCATGCTGGGCTCCACCTTCAACTTCGTGTTCGAGGTTCAGCTCGAAAAGCTGCAGGACGGCGACCGCTTCTACTACCTGCAGCGGCTCGACGGGCTGCATCTGTTGTCCGAGATGGAGAACAACACCTTCGCCAAGGTAATCGGCCTCAATGCCGACGCCGGCCATCTGCCTTCGGACGTGTTCTCCACGCCCGGCCTCATCCTCGAAGTCGACCAGACCCGGCAGTGGAATCCGGGGCTCGATTCGGCCGATCCGACCGGTGGCACGATCCTGACCCCGCTGGTCCTGCGCGACAACCCGGCGACCGATGGAGCCGAAGCGAACTACCTGCGCTATACCGGCGCCGACCACGTCCTGTTGGGCGGTACCGACCAGGCCGACACGCTGATCGCCAGCGAGGGTGACGATACCCTCTATGGCGACGCCGGCAACGACCGCATGGAGGGCGGCGCCGGCAACGACCAGTACATCGGCGGCGACGGTGACGACATCATCACCGACCAGTTCGGCGACGACATCATGCGCACCGGCCGCGGCCACGACGCGGTCAACGCCGGCCAGGGCGTCGACCTGATCGTCGCCGACGAGGGCAATGACTTCATCGTGCTCGGCGCCGACAGTCTCGATGAGGCCTTCGGCGGGGTCGGCAACGACTTCGTTCTCGGCAGCAAGACCACCGAGCAGACGCTTGGCGGCGAAGGTGACGACTGGATCGAGATCGGCGCCTGGACCGGCGCGGTCGGCGACAATTTCGACGACCAGTTCCAGCTCGATGCCGTCAAGGGCCACGACGTGTTCCACGGGGACGGCGGCTTCGACGAATTCATTGGCGAAGGCGGCGACGATATCTGGTTCGGCAGCCTTGGTCGCGGCAAGTTCGACGGCATGTCCGGCTACGACTGGACGACCTACGCCAACATGAATCTGGCGGTCGACGTCGACCTCAACCGGGTGATCCTGCCCGGTCTGCCGGTGCTTCCGGGCAACGCGGCGCTCGACAGTTTCACCCAGGTCGAAGGCGCGTCCGGATCGGCCCACAATGACGTCATCCGCGGTTCCGACGTCACCGCCGACCTCGTGCCGACCGAAGGCTTCCGCGGCAGTGCCCTGGATGCCGAGGGCATCGCCCTCATCACGGGCCTGCAGGCGCTTCTCGCCGGCGCGGGACCGGCCTCGTTCGATGCCAACGGCAGCTTCGTCGGCGGCAACATCCTGCTCGGCGGTGCCGGCAGCGACCTCATCGAAGGCCGCGGCGGCGACGATATCCTCGACGGCGACCGATGGCTGCGGGTGCGCATCGCGGTGATGTCCGACTTCGACGAGAACGGCCCGGTCGGCAACACCGTGCTCGAGTTCCACGACAGCATGACGACTCTGGTCCAGAAAGTGTTCTCGGGTCAGATCAATCCTGGCCAGCTCAAGATCGTCCGCGACATCGTCTCCGACGGCGCGGCGGCATCGGACATCGACACCGCAGTCTACTCCGACGTCCGCGCCAACTATTCGTTCTCGGCGCGCGCCGACGGCACCCTCGTGGTCTCCAACACCGGCGGCCTCGATCCGCTCGATGGCACCGACCTGCTGCGCAACATGGAGAGGTTGCAGTTTTCCGACGGCACTCTCGGTATCGTCGTAGGCACCCCGTTCAGCGACAATGGCCTCGCCCCGCAGGGCCCGCCGTCCGACAACCGTCCCGTGCTGAACGGTTCGGCGACCGACGACATCATCGTCGGCCTTGCCGGAGCCGACGTGCTCAACGGTCTCGGCGGCAACGACATCCTGGTCGGCGGTCCGGGTTCTGCGACGGGAACGATTGCCGACAACTTCAATTCGGGCGGCTATTCCGGCAACGATGGTAATGCTGCAAACTTCGCCGGAAACTGGACGGAAAACGACAACAACAGCGCCACGAGCGGCGACATCGAAATCGATGGCAATCGCCTTCGTTTCAACGAGACCGTCGATGGCGGCGAAACCATCGAACGCTCGATGAACCTGGCGGGGGCTACGGCCGCAACGCTGTCCTTCAGCTACGAGGATGACAATCTCGGCGTGGGCCAGAGTGTCATCGTCGAGGCCCGCAACAGCGGCAGCGGCACCTGGGAGGTTCTCGGCACGCTCGGCAGCACCACCGCGACAGGCAACGGCAATTTCAGCGCGACGCTGACCGCCGCCCAGATCGGCGCGAACTCGGGAATCCGCTTCCGGACAACCGGCGACGGCAACAACTGGGACAACGGTGACAATTTCTACGTCGATAACCTGACGATCACGATCGTCAGAGCCGGCATCAACGGCGGCGTTGACACCCTCAACGGCGGTCTCGGCAACGACACCTACGCGTTCGGGCTCGGCGACGGCAACGACCTCATCAACGAAGCTGTCAATGCCGCCAGCGGCGGCACCGCCGACCGCATCTCGATCCAGGCTCCGAACGCGGTCGACGCGTCCGGTCAGCCCATCATCGACCCGGTGACCCTGCTTCCGGTACCGACGATCACCGCGTTGGACGCCTTCGACAGCAGCACCGCGACCCAGACCGGCGACCTGGTCATCAATTACAGCCTACCGACCGGGCCTACGGGCTCCGTCGCCCAGTCCATCACGGTGGCAGGCCACTTCACCGGCAACAACGCGCAGACCGGCGTCGAACGCATCAACTTCAACGGCGCGACTTTCGCCGGCTATGCGCTCGGCGCGGAGGATTACTTCATCAGCCGCTCCGATCCGGCCGACCGGGCAGGCGGCGACGTCGACATGTCGCTGAATGCGGTGACCAACACTCAGGCCAACTTCGTGGTGGGCGAGCAGGGCGTCGACGACGAGATCACTGGCGGCGGCCTCAACGACCTGATCTTCGGCGGCACCGGCAACGACGACCTCGTCGGCGGGCTCGGCGACGACCTCCTGGTCGGCGGTGCGGGCAACGACGATCTCGACGCCCGGCTGAACCTCGCTGGTGACGACTTCGAAGGCGCCGTCGGCGCCGACACGATGGTCGGCGGTGCGGGCAACGACACCTACGGCATCGACGATCTGCTCGATGTCGCGATCGAGGCCCAGGACGAGGGCACCGACACCGTCGAGACCTTCCTGGCCGAGCTTTCCATCGCGAACATGGCCAACGTCGAGAACCTCACCTACCGCGGCGTCGACGCCGACCAGTTCATCGGCACCGGCAACGCCGGCAACAACGTCATCACCGGCGGCGATCTGGCCGACACGCTGAGCGGTCTGGCGGGCAACGACACCCTGAACGGCGGTCTGGGCAACGATACGCTCGACGGCGGCGACGGCAACGATACCCTCAACGGCGGCGACGACGTCGACACGCTGACAGGTGGGCTCGGGGCCGACACCCTCAACGGCGGAGCCGGGGCCGACGTCATGGCCGGCGGCGCCGACAACGACATCTACGTCGTCGACGATGCCGCCGACGTGGTGACCGAACTTGCGGCCGGCGGCACCGACACGGTGCAGTCCTCGGTCTCATACACAGTCGGGGCCGAAGTCGAGAACCTGACGCTGACCGGAGGCGACGCCATCAACGGCAATGGCAACGCGCAGGCCAACACCATCGCCGGCAACGGCGCCAACAACCAGATCTTCGGCGGTGGCGGCAACGACACCATCGATGCCGGCAACGGTACCGACCTGGTCGACGGCGGTACTGGCGACGATACGCTGAGCGGAGGCACCGGCGGCGATACCGACACCATTATCGGCGGCGCCGGCAGCGACACCATCGACGTCAGCGATGGCAACGACGTGGTGGTCTACAACGCCGCCGGGTTCGGTGCCGATACCATCACCGGCTTCGACTCGACCGCGGCCGGGGGCCAGGACCTGATCAACCTCAGCGCCCTCGGCATCACGGCCGCCAACCTGGCGACGCGTGTTGTCGAGACCCAGGTGGGCGCCAATACCGTGCTCACGGTCAGGGATGCGTCCCTGGCGACGATCGGCACCATCCAGGTCAACAACACGACGACGGCCGCGATCGACGCGTCCGACTACGTCCTTGCGCAGGCCGCGCCGGCGCCGTTCGGCACGGCGAGCGCCAACGCCGACGTCATCACCGGCAACGGCGGTGCCAACCTCATCGACGGCCTCGGCGGCAACGATACGCTGAGCGGCGGCGGTGGCGACGATGTCATCCTCGGCGGCGAGGGCGCGGATACCCTCAACGGCGACGACGGCAACGACACGTTGACCGGTGGCACCGGCAGCAACAACGGCGCTTACGTCGACAGCTTCGGAGCCGCGTCGTATTCGAACAGCAACGGCACGCTCGCGTTCACGGGAAACTGGACTGAAGGCGGCGGCGAGACGACCAGCCCGACAGCAGGCGACATCTCGATCACCGGCGGCCGCCTTCAGTTCAATCAGGGCGTCGATGGCGGCGAGACGATCGAGCGCGCCGTCAACCTCGCCGGCGCGACCGCGGCGACGGTGTCGTTCACCTACGAGGACGACAATCTCAACGGCGGCCAGACCGTCATCGTCGAGGCACGGAATGTCAACACCAACGCCTGGGAGGTCTTGACCGGCGGAACGCTGGGAGGCGGTGCCAACGGCACCTTCAACTTCAGCGCCGCCCTGACGCCCGCCCAGATCGGCTCGAACTCGGCCATCCGCTTCCGGACTACCGGCGACGGCAACAACTGGGACAATGGCGACAACTTCTACGTCGACAATTTCACGGTCAACGTCACCGCGCCGGGCCTCAACGCCGGGGCAGACACGGTCAACGGCGGTGCGGGAGACGACACCATTGTCTGGAACGCCAATGCGACGGCGGTCCCGACCGATGGCCGCGACATCGTCAATGGCGGCACCGAAGGCACCGCGGGCGACACCTTCGTCATCAATGGCAACACCTCCAGCGAGGCCTACACGATCTATACGTTGGCCGCCTGGGATGCCGTTGCCGGCAACGACATCGCGAGCTTCGGCGGGCGTACGCCGGAAATCGTCGTCACAAGAGGCGGTTCGGCCTTCGCCAACGTGATCGCGGAACTGAGCGAGATCGAGGAGATCCGCATCAACGGCATCGAACCGACTGGAGCGACGGGCGGCGCGGGAGCAGGCGATACGTTCACGGTCGTCGGCGACTTCACCGCGACCAGCCTGCGCCTCAACACCATCACGATCGATAGCGACGAGGGCGACGACACGATCGACATTTCGGCCCTCACCTCGGCCCATCGCATCGTGTTCAAGTCCAACGGCGGCAACGACACCATCATCGGCGCCCTCCAGGCCGAGGACGTGATCGAGCTTCCGGAAGGGGCGGATCCGGCGACCTACCACCTGGTCGAGAACCAGGACGGCACCAAGACCATCTCGAACGGAACCCATTCGGTCACCTTCTCGGGCATGGTGCCGCCCCAGTTCGAACCCAATGAGCCGGACGAGGACGACGAGGAAGAAACCGAAACGCCGAACGAGGATGACGAGGCGCCAACGGCGGGCGGTGACGACGAAGAAGAGACCGAGACCGCAACCGACGGCGTGGTCCGGAACGGCACGGCGCAGTCCGATACGCTGGTCGGCACACCCGGCGACGACAGCATCGTCGCCTTCGCAGGAGACGACATCGCCGTCGGCCATGCTGGCGCCGATGCGATCTCGGCCGGCGAGGGGGCCGACTTCGTCAACGGCGGTGCTGGCCGGGACGTGATCTTCGCTGGCGCGGGCGACGACCACGTGTTCGCCGGAGCCGACGCGGACATCGTCTACGGCGATGCCGGGGCGGACCGCATCTTCGGCGATCAGGGCGACGACCTGATCAACGCCGGTGCGGGCGACGACACCGTGTTCGGCGGGGCCGGCAACGACCTGATCGTGGCCGAGATTGGCGATGGCAACGACGCCTATTTCGGCGACGAAGGCGCCGGTGGGTCGGGCACCGACACGCTCGACATGTCAGCGGCGAGCACGGCCGTCACCGTCAACCTGGGTTCCGGCCCGCTCGCGAACGGCAGCGCCTCGAGCTCGCAGACCGGCAACGACACGCTGTGGGGCATCGAGAATGTCACCACCGGCTCCGGCAACGACGTCATCGTCGCCGGCACCGCCGCCAACGTGATGAAAGGAGGGCTCGGCGACGACACCTTCCGCTTCAGCTCGGTGGAAGCGGCCAAGGGCGACACCATCGTCGGCTTCGAGCCGGGAGACCGCATCGACCTCAGCGGCATCGACGCGAACTACGCCGTCGACGGCAACCAGAGCTTCACACTGGTTTCCGATGCCGCGTTCACCGCGGCCGGGCAGCTCGCGGTGAGCTACGAGACTCACAACGGTCAGGAATTCACCGTCATCCAGGGCAACGTCGACGGCAACGCCGCCGCCGACTTCAAGATCGAGATCGCGGGCCACCAGAACCTCGGCTCCAACGTCACGCTCTAGCCTCACGACCCTATGCCGGAACGGGAGACCATCTTTCCGTTCCGGCCAGATCTCCGTTCCTCGCACCTGAGGGCATCCAAACAAATGGCTAAACCGAAAGAGCTCACACCCGCGAAGCGCCGGCGCCTGGCCGAGCTGACAAGGGGCTTCCGCAGCATCGTCCTGTTTCTGTTCGTGGTCTCCGGCATGATCAACGTGCTGGCGCTCACCGGCTCCGTCTACATGATGCAGATCTACGACCGCGCGCTGACCAGCGGCAGCATCCCCACCCTGGTGATGCTCTCGGTGCTCGCGATCGGGCTCTATCTATTCCAGGGTGCCTTCGACGTCGTCCGCTCCCAGGTGCTGGTGCGGGTTGGCGCCCGGATCGACCGCAAGATCGCGCCGCTGGCGCATCGCGTCGCCATCGACATGCCGCGTTTCGGCTTCTCCACCTCCGAAGCGCTGGAGCGCGGGCGGGACGTCGACACCGTCCGTGGCTTCCTCGGCAGCCAGGGCCCCTCGGCGTTGTTCGACCTGCCCTGGATGCCGATCTATCTGGCCTTCATCTACTTCCTTCATCCGATGCTCGGCGCGTTGACCTTCGCGGGCGCGCTCGTCCTCGTCGTGCTCACCGTGGTCAGCGAAGTCATGACCCGCCGTCTCATCGTGTCCACGCGCAAGGCGGCGACGGAACGCAACGGCATCGCCGACTGCAACGCGCGCAACGCCGAGGTGCTCAAGGCGATGGGCTTCGCAGGCCGCGCCGTCGTCCGCTTCAACGAGGCCAATGCCGAGCATCTCGATCTGCAGACGAGGGCCAACGACATCACCGGCGGATTCGCCGCGGTTTCGCGTGTGCTACGCATGGTGCTGCAGTCGGCCCTGTTGGGGCTCGGCGCCTACCTCACCATCAAAGGTGAGCTTTCGGCTGGCGCCATCATCGCGGTCTCGGTCGCCTCGGCGCGCGCGCTGGCCCCCGTCGATCTCGCGATCGGCAACTGGAAGGCCTTCATCGCCGCGCGGATGGCCTACCAACGGCTGCGCGACACCGTCATCGCGCTCGCCTCCGCCGACGAGCCGATGCGGCTACCCGACCCGACCGCCCGCCTCTCCGTCGAGAAGATCACCGTGGCGGTCCCCGGGACCGGACAGGTGGTGCTGAGCGAAGTCGCCTTCGAGCTCGAGGCCGGCCAGGCGCTCGGCATCATCGGCCCCAGCGCCGGCGGCAAGACCACGCTGGTGCGCGCGCTGACCGGCATCTGGCCGGCGCTGCGCGGCAGCGTGCGGCTCGACGGCGCCGACCTGACCCAGTGGCGCGAGGACGACCTCGGCAGGCACATCGGCTATCTCCCCCAGGAGGTCGCGCTGATGGACACCACCATGGAGGAGAACATCTGTCGCCTCGAGCGCCAGCCCGACTCCCGCAAGGTGATCGAGGCTGCCAAGGCGGCCGGCGTCCACGAGATGATCGTCAGGCTGCCGGAGGGCTATCGCACCAGGTTGGGGCCGCAGGGCTGCGCGCTTTCCGCAGGTCAACGCCAGCGCATCGCGCTGGCGCGCGCGCTTTACGGCAATCCCTTCATGGTGGTGATGGACGAGCCCAACTCCAATCTCGACGGCGAGGGTGAGGCGGCGCTCACCGCGGCGATCGAGGGCATCCGCGCTCGCGGCGGCATCGCCATCGTGATCGCGCACCGCCCGAGCGCGCTGGTGGCGGTCGATCTCGTCGCCATCGTCCAGGCCGGCCGCATGGTCGCCTTCGGCAAGAAGCAGGACATCATGACTCCTGTCCTGCAGCCTTCCGCGCCAACCCCGGCCGGCACGATTCCCGTAGAAGCCCAAATGCGGAGGCCTGCATGATCAACGTCCAGGCCACCCGCAAGTCCACCGTCGAGACTGCCCCCGGCCGCGAGGACTACGAAGAGAAGCAGGATCGCAGCCGCCGCTTCGTGCCGCTGATCTTCTTGCTCATCGTCGGATCCTGCACAGCCTACCTCAAGAGCTTCCTGCCAATGAAGCTGGGGGCCAGCGAGGACCATGAAAAGGTCCGCGGCTCGGGCGAGGAGGAGAACCTGAAGGAGGACGCGCTCGCGGCGGCCGAGGAACCCGCGGAGGAGCAGCCTGAGCCGCCCCGGTCGTCGGGCTGGACCGAGGAGGGCAGGATCGTCGCGCACGCCGAGGAGGAGCGCGCCGTAGGCGGCGGTGCGACCGATTTCAGCGCCCGGGCGCGCACCGACAAGCCCGAGCTGAACAACAAGGGGTCCGGCGCGAGTCCGAAGGTCGCCAACGACAACCACCGGCCTCGCCAGGAGGACCCCGCGGCTGGCGGTGGCGGTGGTGGAGGAGGTGGCGGCGGAGGAGGTGGCGGCGGCGACAGACCGCGCGACCCGCCGGCGCCGGATCACCGCAACCGCGCGCCCCGCGTCTCGGGCGCGGTGCATCTTCCTGACGTGGTGGCCTGCCATGGGCTGGCGATATCGATGGCGGCGCTGCTGGCCGGCGCCACAGATGCGGACGGCGACAATCTGACCGTGGTCGGCATCTTCTCCTCCTCCGGCTCTCTGGTCCGCACCGAGGACGGCTGGGAATTCGACCGCGCACCGAGCATGCTCGGCGAGGTCAAGCTGACCTACGCGATCAGCGACGGCTCCCACATCGTCATGCAGACAGCCTACTTCAATGTGGTTGAGGCGCCGCCCATCGTCGGGACCGAGAGCGACGACATCCTGCTCGGCACCCAGTGCGCCGAAACCATCGCGGGACTCGGCGGAGACGACAACATCGACGCCAGAGGCGGCAACGACCGGATCTCGGGTGGGGCCGGCGACGACCACATTTTGGCGGGCGCGGGCCACGACGTGGTCTATGCGGGCGACGGCAACGACACCGTGTTCGCGGGCACGGGCAACGACGTGGTGTTCGGCGGCACCGGCGACGACCGTCTGTGGGGCGACGAAGGCGACGACACCCTGCTGGGTGAGGAGGGAGACGACCACCTCGACGGCGGCGCGGGCCGCGACATTTTGCTGGCGGGAGCCGGCGACGACACCCTTGAGGGCGGCGACGGCCACGACCATCTCGACGGCGGCGAGGGCGCCGACCGGATGTCCGGCGGGAGCGGCAACGACATCATCGCCGACGGTGGCGGAAACGACGTCGTCACCGGCGGCGCGGGCAACGATATCGTAATGGCGGCCGCCGATGCCGCGGACGACGGCTTCGCTGGCGGCGCCGGCGTAGACACGCTGGACTATTCGTCGGCTACGCGTTCGATCGGGGTGGATCTGGGCTCGGGTACCGCCTCCGGCGCCGACATCGGCAACGACGCGATCGCGGAGTTCGAGATCGTTATCGGCGGCGCGGGCGACGATACCCTCACGGCCGCTGGATCGGCTTCGGCCTCGATCGACGGCGGCGGCGGAAACGACGTCGTGGCCGGGGGCGCCGGCGACGACACGCTGACCGGCGGGACCGGCAACGACACGATCTCGGACGGCGGCGGATCTGACACGGTCGCCGGAGAGGCCGGAAACGATCTGGTTCTCGCTGTGGCCGATGCCGCGGACGACAGCCTCGACGGCGGAGCCGGGACCGACACCCTCGACTATTCCTCGGCCGTCAAGAAGATCGCCGTGAATCTCGCCTCGGGCCGAGCCTTCGGTGAGGACATCGGAGAGGACGCGATCGCAGAGTTCGAGATTGTCGTCGGCGGCGCGGGCGACGACGTCCTGACGGGGAGTGCGGGAGCCGACACTCTCGCCGGCGGGGCCGGCAACGACATCATCGCCGACGGCGGCGGAGCCGACAAGGTGGACGGCGGCAGCGGCGACGACGTCGTGCTGGCGTCGGCCGACGGCACCGACGACGCCTATGATGGCAATTCGGGTCAGGACACCCTCGACTATTCGGCGACCACCGTCACCGTCACCATCGATCTGCGCAGCGGCACCGCCATGGGACGTGAGATCGGCAAGGACCTGATCGATGGCTTCGAGGTGATCATCGCGGGCTCCGGTGACGACGTGATCATCGTCGGCGGCGGCGCGGTGGTCCTGACCGGCGGCGCCGGCGATGACTGCTTTCAGTTCCAGCGCGGTGATGACGGCGCTCAGCAGCAGGACGTGGTCAAGAAGATCACCGACTTCACAATCGGCGACAAGATCGTGGCCGCGACCTATCAGATTACGATCAAGGAAGGCTGCGACGCCGAGGAGCAAGTCGCTGACCTGTTTGAACAGATCTACCTCGACGAGAACCACGGCGGCCACAATCGCCAAGTGCGCTTCCGCTTCGAGGAACTCGCCGAGGGCAAGTACACCGCCATCGACGTCGATTACGGCAACGACGACGCAGACGGCATGACGATCGAAGTCGCCGGTCACCACCATCTGCAATTCTCGTCGATTCATTCCTGAGGTGAAGCCATGAAGCATGTCGCTGCATCTGAATTCGCCCGCTTGGAGCCTCCGGCTATCGACGCGCCCCGCGAACGGCCGTTGCGGCTGTGGCCGCGCATCGTCGCCGGCCTCGTGCTGAGCGCGCTACTGGTCGCCGGTTGCGGCGGCTGGGCCGCCTGGGCGATGTTGGAGGGCGCGGTGGTCGCCGCCGGAACGGTCAAGGTCGACCAGAACCTCAAGGAGGTGCAGCACCGCGACGGCGGCATCGTCAAGACACTGTCGGTGCGCCAGGGCGACCAGGTTCGCGAAGGCCAGGTGCTGGCGACCCTCGATGACGTCCAGATCAAGGCCGAGCATCTGATCGTGCGCGCGCAGCTGGTCGAGGCGCTCGGGCGCCGTGCCCGCCTGGTGGCCGAACGCGACAACCTGACGTCCGTCGAGTTTCCCGGCGACATGCACGCGTTATTCCCTTCGACCGCCGGATCGGTGATCCACGGCGAGGCCCGTCTGTTCGCCGGCAACAAGACCGCGCGCGACAGCCAGAAGGAACAGCTTGAGCTCAGCATCGCCCAAACCGGCGAGGAGATCAGGGGCATGGCGGCCCGCCTCGCCGCCAAGGAGGAGGAAGGTAAGCTCGTCGGTGCCGAGCGCGAGAAGCTGCAGTCGCTGTTCGAGCGCAAGATCGTCGAGTACCAGCGCGTCTATACCTCCCAGCGCGACTACGCCCGCATCATGGGCGAGCAGGGCGAGATCCAGGCGAGCATCGCCCGCGCCAAGGTGAGGACCAGCGAGATCCGCGTGCAGATCATCGCCGTGGACCAGAACGCCTCGACCGAGGCCCAGAAGGACCTGCGCACAGTGGAGGCGCGCATCGCCGAGCTTCAGGAGCGCAAGCTCGCCGTCGAGGACCGGCTGTCGCGCACCGAGATACGTTCCCCGGCGTCCGGCTACATCAACGAACTGTTTGCCTACACGGTGGGCGGCGTCATCACCCCGGCGGCCAAGATCGCCACCGTGGTGCCGGAGAACGCCGACCTCAAGTTCGAGATTCGCATCTCGCCGGCCGACATCGACCAGGTGAGGGTTGGACAGCCGGCGCGCATCCGCCTCTCCGCCTTCAACCGCGCCACCACGCCGGAGCTGAAGGGCAAGGTCGCGATGGTGTCGCCGGCCTCGGCCCGGGATCCGTCCAACGGCCAGGAGCACTACATCGCCCACGTCCGCCTGCTTCCGGCCGAGGTGGACCTGATCCAGCACAAGGGACTGAAGCTCGTTCCCGGCATGCCGGCGGAGGTCTTCGTCTCGACCCAGGAGCGCACCGCGGCCTCCTATCTGGCCAAGCCCGTCATCGACCAGATGACACGCGCCTTTCGGGAGCGCTGAGCATGACGCATTCTCCCGCCGACACACCGACGACGGCATCGACGGCCGAGGTGGCCGCCGGAGTTTTTGCGGTAACCCTTCCGGGTAAGGGTGGCGTCGAAAGCCGCGAATCGGCGGCAGTTTCGGCGGTGGTTTCCGGCCTAGCGCCGCAGCCCGGGCATCTTGCCACACCGTCGGAATTTCCCGGGACGAACTTTGCGACTTGCTGTTTTCTTTCGGGTCCGGGGGTTTTGCTTTCCTCGTCAATGTCTTGGACCGCCGTTTCCCGGAGGCGGAACTATTCATGATGCCTTTTTAGGGTGGGTTTGATGAGCGATATTTCGATCGCGATTGTCGAGGACCAGCCTTTGATGATGACGGCCCTCACGACCTTTCTTTCTACGCCGACCGATTTCAAGATCGTCGCCTTCGGCGCCACCGCCGCCGACATGATCCGGCTGGCCCGTTTCCATGTCCCCAGGCTGATGATTCTGAGCCCCTCCGTCCCCGACGAGACCTACGACGCCATCCGCACGATCCGCAACGTCCTGCCTGCGATCAAGATCGTCGCCTACACCTCCCAGCACGGCGTCGACCATGCCGTCCGGGCGCTCGACGCCGGCGCTCACGGCTACGTCCTCAAGCGCTCCTCGGCCGACGAGTTGATGGCCGCCGTCCGGGCCGTGCTGAAGGATGAGACCTATATTACCCAGGGCTTTGCGGTCCGGGTGATCGACGCGCTCCGCAACACCGACGTCCGCCACCGCGTCGCCGAGGCCATCAAGCTCAGTCAGCGGGAGGGGCAGATTGTCCGGCTGCTGCTGCGTGGCATGACCAACAAGGAAATCGCCGCGACGCTTCGCATCACCGAGAAGACGGTCAAGCACTACATGACCGAGCTGATGCAGAAGATGCAAGCCAGGAACAGGGTCGAGGTCATCATCGCCGCCCAGAGGATGTCCGAGTACCGACTCCAGTCGCTCGACGCCTGAAACAGGAAAAGGGATTCGCGCTGCCCGCCCGGCCGGTTTAGTCCTTCGCCCGAATCCTGTTCGTATCCGACTTCAATGTCGTTTTCTGTGCGCATGCCGGAGCCGACGACTCCAGCGACACGCCTTCATGCTGGCGTGGCCGACGAGCAAGCGAACCGGGCAGGGCGGCTATTTCGGGATTGGTTTGCGGTAACCTCAATACGTCCCGCGGTCGGGCATCGTGTTTTTTCGGAGTATCATGCGCCTTTTGGAATACGCGATCGGTAGCGGCCGGAACGCGATGGCGAGAATGAACGACAGGAAGCGGTGGAAGCCTTTCTCCGACGTCTTACGGCTTGTCGAAGGCCAGTTGGTTAGACTTCAGCACTCGTACCGTCTCGGAAGCGGCCGTTGGACCGCTGATGCTTTGGCGATACGCCGCAGGCGTCTGGAAGGCACGAACGAACGCGCGGTGCATATTAGCCGGGCTGCCGAACCCAACCCTGTGGGAGATTTGCTGGACGGACAGCGGTCGCCGAGGCTGCCCGTCTCGTCCAAGCGAAGAAAATCTCTCGTTGCAGATATCACCCGAACAACTTGTCGGACCTTCGGGGGCACGGCCGTCATCGCGAAACGCCATGTCAGTCCCAACCGCGCCTCAGAAGAGCGTGCTTGCAATGTTTAGTATTTAGTGTTTCGCTAAACAAATCGAGCTTGGCTGAATCCCTAAGAATCCAGGCAGGCGCGAGGAAACGTCCATTTAGTCGTTCAGCCCGTGAAGGACTGTATCGCTCTGCTCGAAGCATTCGAGCGGGTTGGAGAGTCGCGCCATGTCGATGGCCGGCCCCACTGGGAGGGAAAGCGTTATGAAACAGACAGTAAAGGCGCTTCTTACTACGTTCGGAGTTCTCGCATCCGCCCTCGGTGTCGGAGTGGGGACTACTCCTGCGCATGCGCAGGCCAAGACCATCACGCTGTGCTGGGCCGCGTGGGATCCTGCCAACGCCCTTGTCGAACTGTCGAAGGATTTCACCGCCAAGACCGGCGTCGGCATGAAGTTCGAGTTCGTGCCGTGGACCAACTATGCCGACCGCTTCCTGAACGAGCTCAATTCGCATGGCTCGCTGTGCGATCTCATCATCGGGGATTCGCAATGGATCGGGGGCGCCGCCGAGAACGGTCAGTACGTCAAGCTCAACGATTTCTTCACGAAGGAAGGAATCAGCATGGACGACTACATGCCGGCGACGGTGGTCGGCTATTCCGAGTGGCCGAAGAACAGTCCGAACTATTGGGCGCTGCCCGCCATGGGTGACGCGGTGGGCTGGACCTATCGCAAAGACTGGTTTGCGCGGCCTGAGATCCAGGCGGATTTCAAGGCCAAGTACGGCCGCGATCTCGCCGTGCCGAAGACGCTCGATGAACTGCGCGACATCGCAAAATTCTTCCAGGGCCGCGAGATCGACGGCAAGAAGGTCTATGGCGCTTCGATCTATACCGAGCGGGGCTCGGAAGGCATCACCATGGGCGTGTCGAACTACCTCTATGATTACGGCTTCCAGTATCAGGATCCGAAGAAGCCGTATTCAATGGACGGGTTCGTCAACTCGCCCGGCGCCGTGAAGGGGCTCGAGGCCTACAAGGAGCTCTACAAGTGCTGTACGCCCCCCGGCGCATCCAACTCCTACATGTCCGAAGGGCTTGATGCGTTCAAGTCGGGGCAAGTCGCGCTGCAGATGAACTTCTTCGCCTTCTTCCCGGGCCTCTACAAGGATCCGAACGTCGGTGGGGACAAGATCGGCTTCTTCAGCAATCCCGCCGGCCCCGCGACCCGGGCGACGCAGCTCGGTGGGCAGGGCATCTCGGTCGTTTCTTATTCCAAGAACCAGGCCGAGGCGCTGCAATATATCAAATGGTTCTCCGGTGGAGATGTGCAGAAGAAGTGGTGGGCGCTGGGCGGCTATTCGTGCGCCAAGTCAGTGTTGAACGATCCGGGCTTCCCAAACAGCGCGCCGTTTGCCGGCGAGTTTTTGAAGTCGATGGGAATGGTCGTCGACTTCTGGGCCGAGCCTTCCTATGCCCAACTCCTGCAAGCCGAACAGAAGCGCGTGCATGACTACGTGGTGGCGGACAAGGGCACCGCGCAGGAAGCGCTCGATGGCCTGGTAAAGGACTGGAAGGCGATCTTCAAGGAAGAAGGCAAGAAGTTCTAGGGCAAACGCCTGGAGCGCACGCCGAGCGCGCTCCAGGCTCTCTTCGGTAGAACCCGCAGGCGTCGCATAGTCGACAATCGCGACGCCAGGATTGACCAGGGCCATGAACGATTTGAGCACTTCGTCGCAGATTACCTACCGGGCCGTCCCGATCCGACCAGGCGTGATACGTCGCATCCGCGGCCTTTCGGACCAGGCGCTCGCATGGCTCTTCATCACACCGACGATCGTGCTGCTGCTGGCGATCAATATCTTCCCGCTGGTATGGACGATCTACCTGTCATTTACCAACTACCGCGCCAATCGGCCGAACGCGCCGACGCTATGGCTGGGGACCGATTGGTACCAGTCGATCCTGACCGATCCGGATATCTGGGCGGCAATGCAGGTCACGGCGCATTTCGTGGTTTGGACCGTGCTGATCGAGACTGTGCTCGGATTCGGCCTTGCGTTCCTGATCGACAAGAAATTCCGTGGCCATGGCCTGTGGACCACGATCATTCTGTTGCCGATGATGCTCTCACCAGCGGTTGTCGGCAATTTCTGGACCTTCCTCTATCAGCCGCAGATCGGGCTGTTCAACTACGTGGTCGCCTTCTTCACGGGGCGCGGCGCTTCGTCGTTCCAGATGCTGGGAGACGTGACCCTCAGTCCCTGGGCCATCGTCATCGTCGACGCCTGGATGTGGACGCCCTACGTGATGCTGATTTGCCTGGCGGGGCTGCGGTCGATCCCGGATTACATTTATGAGGCGGCGGAGGTCGACCGCGCGTCGAATTGGCGGCAGTTCTGGTCGATCACGCTGCCGATGGCTCTGCCGTTCATCATGCTCGCGGTGCTCTTTCGCGGGATCGAGAATTTCAAGATGTTCGACATGGTCAACCTCCTGACCGGAGGAGGGCCAGGCTCGACCACGGAAGTCGCTTCGATCACACTGAAGCGCGCAGCCTTTGAGAGTTGGCGAACCGGCTATTCCTCGGCCTTCGCGATCATTCTGTTCGTGACAGTGTTTGGCCTTGCCAACATCTACGTCAAGGCGCTGAACCGGGTGAAAAGCAGATGAGCGCCTCAAACGCAGCCCACTCAGTCGTCGAACCGTCGACCGGCACTCGCCGCTTTGCCGGCCTGCTCGTCGTACTCTATGCCATCATAACGATGGTTCCGCTGATATGGATCGTGCTCACCTCGTTCAAGTCGCCTGACGATGCGATCTCCTATCCGCCGAAGGTCCTCTTCAAGCCCTCCCTTGAAGGCTATTGCAATGTCTTCACAACACGCTCGCGTCAGACTCAGGAGTTTATCCAGACGCTGGGGCCGCCGCAGGGGCTTTGTGACAACATCGCGCGCAGCCGCAACATGGTTGTCGCCGGGCCGTCGAACTACGTGCCGCGCTTCATCAACTCGCTGATCATCGCCTTTGGCTCGACCGTGCTTGCCGTCGCGCTCGGTACGCTCTCGGCTTATGGTTTTTCGCGCTTCCGCGTGCCTCTCAAGGACGACCTCCTGTTCTTCATCCTGTCGACCAGAATGATGCCGCCAATCGCGGTCGCGATCCCGATCTACCTGATGTACCGGACCGTCGGGCTATCGGATACCCGTCTAGGGATGATCCTGCTCTACACTTCGGTGAACGTCTCACTCGCTGTCTGGCTACTCAAGGGCTTCATCGACGAAATCCCCCGTGAATACGAAGAAGCAGCAATGATCGATGGCTATACGCGCTTTCAGGCGTTCGTGAAGGTGGTTCTACCGCAGGCGACGACGGGGATCGCGGCGACGGCGATTTTCTGCCTGATTTTTGCGTGGAACGAATACGCCTTTGCTGTGCTTCTGACCTCTGGCAACGCTCAGACCGCGCCCCCATTCATTCCGATCATCATTGGCGAAGGCGGCCAGGATTGGCCGGCCGTAGCCGCCGGCACGACGATCTTTCTTGTGCCGATCGTCGTGTTCACGGTGCTGCTTCGCAAGCATCTTCTGCGCGGCATTACCTTTGGAGCCGTCCGCAAATGAACCTTGATGTGAACACGTCAACGCCGCACGTCAGCCTGATGAGCAGAATGTTGCGTCGCGGTCCGCTCGAGGCCATCGCGACGGCGATCATTGCCGCGGGCGTGGTCATGCTGATGCAGCCGTTTTTTCTGACGCTTTATTCCTGGTCTTTCGCGGTCACTCTCTTTGGGACGGTGATGTTCACGATCGTCTCGAAGGTCCGGGAGTAGCGCTCGATGGCACAGATCAGGGTTGAAGCGCTCAACAAATCCTTTGGAGAGTTTCACGCAGTCAAGGGCGCGAGCTTTACGGTGGATGACGGACAGTTCCTTTGTCTGCTTGGGCCGTCCGGCTGCGGCAAAACGACAACGCTGCGGATGATTGCGGGACTGGAATTGCCGACATCCGGCACGATCAGGCTCGACGGTGAGGACGTGACGATGAACCGTGCCTCCGCGCGAGATATCGCCTTCGTCTTCCAGCTATTTGCGCTCTATCCGCACATGAATGTCCGGCGCAATATCGGCTTTCCGCTCAAATGCGAGGGCATCGGAGCCGCGGAGTGCGACCGGCGCGTGGTGGAGGCCGCTCGGATCCTGCGTATCTCCCACCTCCTTGATCGGTCGGTTTCGACCCTCACCGGCGGCGACCGTCAGCGCGTCGCGCTTGGGCGGGCGATCGTCCGCAAGCCGAAGTGCTTCCTGATGGACGAGCCGCTCGGAGCGCTCGATACCGAGATGCGCGAGGCGATGATCCAGGAATTGCGCGCGCTGCATGACCGGCTTGGCGCGACCACCGTTTACGTCACGCATGATCAACTGGAGGCCATGGCAATGGCGGACCTGATTGCGGTGATGAACAACGGCGTGGTCGAGCAGATTGCGAGTCCGCGCGATATTTATGACCGGCCTGTTTCGCTCTTCGTCGCGGACTTTATCGGTTCTCCAGCGATGAATTTCTTGCCGTTTCGCGGCAGCCTGCAAGCCGGGGCGCAGGCGATCCGGCTCGGGGATCGCGACGTTGCGATACCCACCGCACGCGAGGCTCTGGTGGAGAGCGACCTTGTCCTGGGCGTCAGACCCGAGCATGTGCGTTTTTCCGATAGCGGCATGGTGCGGGGCGAGATCTATGGGTCGGAATATCTCGGCACGACGCAGATCGTGACGGTGACGACGCCTTACGGCGCTCTCAAGGCCCGCTCGCCCGCCAGCATGCCCTTTCGGATTGGGATGAATGTCGGGCTCGATTTTCGGCCCGATACGTTGTCGCTCTTCGACCAGGGGTCGGGACGGGCAATACGCACCGCATTGCACGAGGGAGGCAAGCATGGCTGAAGTCGAGATCGGGGCGGTCTCCAAGGCGTTTGGCAAGACGCAAGCCGTCGTCGATCTGTCCCTCACCATTGGAGATGGCGAATTCGTTGCGTTGCTGGGGCCGACCGGCGCCGGCAAGACGACGACGCTCCGTCTCGTTGCCGGATTAGAGGCGCCCGACAGCGGTTCGGTCCGCATCGACGGACGCGATGTGACCAGTGATGCGCCGGCGGATCGTGACGTCGCCTTCGTATTCCAGCAATATTCGTTGTACCCGCATCTGACCGTGTTCGAGAACATGGCCTTTGCGCTACGCGCGCCGACTCGGCGCCTGCCGGAGGCCGAAATTCGCGCAAAGGTCGAACAGGTTGCGCGTCTTCTCCATATCGAGGCCAAGCTCCACAGCAAGGCGACTCAGTTATCGGGCGGGCAGATGCAGCGCGTTGCGATTGGCCGCGCTCTGGTGCGCTCGCCCTCGATCTACCTGATGGACGAGCCGCTTTCTTCGCTCGATGCCAAGCTGCGCGGTGAAATGCGCCTGGAGCTTAAGCGCATCCAGATCGATCTCGGCGCGACGATCCTCTACGTCACCCACGATCAGACCGAGGCTATGACCATGGCATCGCGCATTGGCGTGATGGAGGCCGGGCGGCTGATGCAGATCGGCACGCCGCGCGAGATTTACGAGAACCCGGTCAACGCCTATGTCGCTGCCCGGCTCGGCCAGCCGATGATCAACCTGCTGCCGGCAACTCTGTTTGCCGGCGTTCCGCCCGGCGTTAAGACGATTGGCGCTCGTACCGAGCACCTGGCGATCGCACGCAGCGGCGGGGACGTGTCGGCCACCGTCACGCGGGTCGAACATCTCGGCGACCAGAGCCATGTCCATCTCGATCTCGGCGGCCAACCTGTCGTGACGTTGGCGGATCCTGAGGCGAGGTTAGACGTCGGCGACGTCGTGTCGCTACGCCTTAACAGGCCGCTGTTCTTCGATGCGGCCGGCGGGAGGGTCGCGGCATGAGTCTCGATCGGACCTCTAGGGAGAATCTGGTGCGGGCGCTTGCGGAATCGGTGATCCAGCACGCCGACGAACTGACCAGCCTCGACCAGGCGATCGGTGACGGCGATCATGGGCTGAACATGAAACGCGGCTTCGAGGCCGTGCTCGCGACGTTGCCCGGCCTTGCGGACAAGTCTCTGCCAGAAATGCTGAAGTCGATCGGAATGACGCTGGTCATGAAGGTTGGCGGAGCCTCTGGGCCGCTGGTTGGCACCTTCTTCATGGAGTTGGGCAAGGCGCTTCCAGAGCAGCCAACACGCGCGGAGTTTGTCGCGGCTACGGATATGGCAATCAACGCCGTAAAGGCGCGCGGACGCTCGGAGGCAGGACAGAAAACCTTGCTGGATGTCCTAGTGCCCGTGCAAGCGGTATTGGCTGCAGGCGGCGATGCGCGGGCGATTGCGTTAGAAGCGGTGCAGGCGGCCGATCGCACGACGCCGATGCTCGCTATTCGCGGCAGGGCTTCTTTTCTCGGCGAACGCTCCATTGGTCACATGGACCCGGGTTCGCGCTCAGCGTCCCTGTTGATCGGGGCTGCAGTCAAAGTATTGGAATTCGAGGCAAGGTCATGAACAATCCAAATGGCGGCAATGTCGGAATCGTTATCGTTTCACATTCGCCCAAGATAGCGGAAGGCGCGGCAGATATGGTGCGCCAGATGGTGGGCAATGCGGTGCCGCTCGCCTGGACCGGCGGCGATGTCGATGGAGGGCTCGGCACGAATGTTGCTGGAATCCTGGAGGCGATCGAGGCGGCGTGGTCCACGGCAGGTGTTGCTGTGCTCGTTGATCTCGGCGGTGCCGAGACAAATTCCGAGATGGCGGTGGAAATGTTGGCTGAAGATCGAAGGGCGCGCGTCGTCGTCTGCAATGCTCCGGTGGTCGAAGGAGCGGTGATTGCAGCGACGGAATCCTCGGGTGGCTCATCGCTCGCAGCCGTCAAGCGTAGCGCGGAGGAATTCTATGCATGATGCCCACGCCAGCCGGGCAGGTGAGACGTCGGTGCCGCTGACCGCCTCGGCGGTTCTCGTCAACAAGGTCGGACTTCATGCGCGGCCGTCGGTCAAGCTCACGCAGTGTGCGAAGAGGTTTGCCGCAAAGATCGAACTCGCCCTCTCTGGAGACGGGCCTTGGACGGATGCCAAGAGTCCGGTGAAGGTGATGCGTGTAAAAGCTCCGCAGGGGGCGACGCTGCATTTCCGGGTCGCCGGACCGGACGGAGAGGTGGCGCTCGCTGCCATGCTTGCGCTTGTGCATGACGGTTTTGGTGAGGCTTAACGGCAGTGGCAGAGATCCAACTTATCGGCCGTGCCGCATCGCCGGGCCTCGCGTTCGGGCCGGTCGTCGTGCTGACTGCGGCCGTGGCCGGGCGAATGGCGAGCGAGGATCCGGAGCAGGAGGCTGCAGCGCTGCGGGCGGCGATCGGGGGGGCGAGGGCGCAACTCGCCGAGCAGATCAAGACGATTCAGAGTGAGGCGGCAGACATTCTGGAGTTCCAGGCCGCCATGTTGGAAGACGATGCACTAACAGATACGGCATATGAACTTATCGCGATCGGGATCGCTGCCGACCATGCCTGGCGCCGGGCACTCGACCTGGAGATCGCCGGCTATCGCGCGGCTGAAGATGAATATTTCCGTGCCCGGGCCGTTGATATCGTTGACATCCGCGATCGCGTGCTTGCGCATCTGGGCGGTGTGGACGTTGTCGCCGGAATCGCGGGCGGTTCGATTGTTGCGGCTGAAGATATCACGCCGTCGACCTTTCTTGCGACTGACTGGTCGCAAGGCGGCGCGATCGCGCTGGCCAGTGGCTCACCTTCCTCGCATGTCGCGATGTTGGCGCGTGCGCGCGGGGCGCCGATGGTCGTTGGATTAGGTCCGTTGTCGTGGCATGGACAGCCACCAGTCTTGGCGCTGGTAGACGGCGACGCCGGAAGGGTCATCTTCGATCCGGAGCCGGAGACCATCCGGCTCTTTGAGCTGCGCATGGCGGCTGCGAAGGCCGAACTGGCTGTCACCGAGGCGACCAGCCTTGCGCCTGCCTTCGTCGCCAATGGTCGGCGGATAGCGGTTCTGCTCAATGTCGCCGGGCCTGAAGACCTTGCAAACCTTGATCCCGCAGTTTGCGACGGCATCGGCCTTGTACGCACGGAATTCCTGTTCGAGGCGGCCCACGGCCTGCCGGACGAGGAAACGCAATACAGGGTCTATCGAGACATTCTCGTCTGGGCCCAAGATAAGCCGGTGACGATCCGGACCTTGGATGCAGGCGGAGACAAGCAGGTTCCCGGTTTGACGGTCGAAGGTGAGAGCAATCCGTTTCTCGGCCTCCGCGGTATCCGCCTCTCGCTCGCGCGGCCGGAGGTGTTTCGCATGCAGCTCCGCGCGCTCTGCCGTGCGGCTGTCCATGGCACGCTGAAAGTGATGTTGCCCATGGTTGCGGTCCCGTCGGAATTGGACCGCGCGAACGAAATACTTGACGCGGAGTTCACTGCCCTCCAAGCGAAAGGAGTTGCCTGCGCTCGTCCGCCGCTCGGCATTATGGTCGAGGTTCCAGCGGCGGCGCTCTGTGCAGCAGATTTTGGCGCTGCATTCTATTCCATCGGTTCGAACGATCTAACCCAGTACACCATGGCGGCGGCGCGCGACATCGGCGCAGTCGCTGACCTCAATGATACCAGCAATCCGGCTGTGCTGGCACTGATAGCCGCGACCGTCGAGGCCGGGCTAAAGCGTGGCGTCGAGGTTTCGCTCTGTGGCGACGCCGCGGCCAACACTCACCTGACGGCGGCGCTGCTCGCGACCGGATTGACAACTCTGTCTGTGTCGCCGATTGCCGTCGCACGGCTCAAGGCCGCAATCGCAAAGGTGAGTTCATGAAGGACGATGTCGGCAAGGACACGCCCGGTGACAAGAATGTCGCAGAATACAAAATAATCCTGCGAAAGGTACTCGACAATCGGCCCTCGGGGACGCGCCTGAAGCTTGCGGCGGCGCTGGGCAAGAATCGTTCGTTCGTGAGTCAAATCACGAATCCGGCTTATCTGGTGCCGATCCCGGCGAAGCATGTCGCGGTCATCTTCGACGTCTGCCACCTGTCCAGCGCCGAGCGTGCGGCATTTCTCGATGCGTATGGCCGCGCGCACCCCGGAAGACTGCGCGCACCCCACCGCGAAGCGCGCACGCGTGTCATTACCGTGACCGTTCCTGAACTTGGTGACGACAAGAGGAATCGTGCGCTCGAGCAGCTCATCGTGGATTTAGCCGCGCAGCTCGCGCGCTTTGCGGAAAGCGTCGGTTAGCCATTGAATCGAACTTTAGACCGGACTGGGAGAACGCTCATGAAAAAGCTGATCAACAGCGCCGATACTGTACTCGAAGAAAGTCTTGACGGCCTCGCCGCAGCGCACGCGGATATCCTGCTTCTCGGCGCCGAGCGCAAATTTGTGCGCCGTCGCACGTTGAAACCGGGCAAGGTCGCGCTGATTTCGGGAGGCGGCTCGGGACATGAGCCGCTGCATGCGGGCTTTGTCGGCCTGGGCATGCTCGACGCGGCTTGTCCTGGCCAGGTCTTCACCTCGCCGACGCCAGATCAGATGATCGAGGCTGCGGAGGCCGTCGACACCGGCGCAGGTGTGCTGTTCATCGTCAAAAACTACGAAGGCGATGTGATGAATTTCACCATGGCAGCCGAGATGGCCGGCCGAGAGGTTGCGAGTGTGGTGACAAACGATGACGTGGCAGTCGAGAAGTCGACCTACACGACCGGTCGGCGTGGCGTCGCTGGAACGTTGATCGTGGAAAAAATGGTCGGCGCCGCTGCCGAGACCGGAATGCCGCTTGCCGCGCTCAAGGCGCTCGGCGATGAAGTCAACCGGCGTACGCGCTCGATGGGCGTAGCTCTATTGCCATGCACTGTGCCGGCCGCCGGACGGCCAAATTTCACGTTGGCCGACGATGAAATGGAAATGGGCGTCGGCATTCATGGCGAGCCTGGCCGGCGCAGGGTACCGTTGGCTTCCGCCGATGCGATCACCGCCGAGGTGCTCGACGCGATTCTGAAGGATCTTGCGCCGAGCAAGGGCAGTGAAGTGCTGCTTCTCATTAACGGATTTGGTGCGACGCCTCTGATCGAACTCTATCTGATGGTCAATGCTGCAAAGCGGACTCTGGATCACGCGGGGATCACGGTGACGCGCTTCCTGACCGGTTCCTACGTCACATCCCTCGACATGGCCGGTGTCTCGATCACCGTATCGGTGCTCGATCGCAAAGCCACGACATTATGGGATGCCCCGGTGCAGACCGCAGCTCTGCGTTGGGGCGTCTGATTTCCGCGCGCGGCTCATGTTTTGCTGCAATCGAAGTCCTATCGACTCCGCCCCGCTTAGGCCCGTCCATGCAGGGGAGCCGTTTCTCGTCGGCTCGATCGATCGCATAGTCGCGTCCGCGCCGCCAAGGTAGTGTGGCTGCCGAGAAAACCTGGATCGAGGGCAATGAGAAGTAAGATTCGACAAAAAGGACCCGATCGGAGGATCCACTCGTAGCGCAAAAAGGGACGTTGGGGTGTAGATGTTGGAGCTGAATAGCTCCCGCTGGCTGAATCTAGCTCAAACTTCCCAATCATGGATCGGAGCGAGAGTTTGATTGTTTCAATAGTTGGAACAGTGCGTATGCACGATGTGTGCACCGAGAGTTCACAAAAATCTAACGCACTCAATTTGGGGAGCCAACATCGTTCCAAATTCTGAGCCGGTAACGACCCTGGTTTGTCTGCGGCAGACCCGCATGACTGTCGCGTTTGAGACGTTTGCGTTGGTTCAAATCATGGGCCAGATTTGAACCCGCCATTCGACAAGCTTCTGAGTTTAGGCGAACGATCGGAGGAAATATCGCAGATCTGCGTCGTGTGGGGAGAGGCGTTAGCGGTCTCCTGACTCGCACCCTGACGCCTCATCTTGTCGGTTCTCGCGAGCCGGTCCGCCCGTGCCGGGTGTGCCCGCCGCCTTCCGTTGTGCCCGGAGCGCCGTCATCCGCTATCCGTAGCGGCTTGCCTGTCCCGCGCGACCGGGCGCATCCTCTCTCGCATGGGCAGCAATCGTTCGAGTAGAGGAGCAGAACAGATGAGCGACCTTGTCGTAATTGCATTTCCAACCGAGGCGAAGGCGGAGGAAGTTCGTCAAAAATTGCTGGCCATGCAGAAGGAGTATTTGATCGAACTCGGCGATGCCGTGATCGCGGTGAAAGACAGCAACGGAAACATCAAACTAAATCAACTGATCAATACCACGGCTGCTGGTGCGGCTACTGGCGCCTTTTGGGGCACGCTGATTGGCCTGATCTTTTTGATGCCGCTTGCTGGTGCTGCCCTTGGCGTCGCGTCCGGCACACTCAGCGGATATTTAACGGATGTCGGCATCAACGACAAATGGATGAAAGAGACCGCTGCCGCCGTTCAACCCGGAACCGCAGCGCTCTTCGTACTGGTGCGCAAAGTCACGGCAGACAAGGTTCTTGAGAGGCTAAAAGGCGAAGGCGGCACGGTGCTAAAGACTTCTCTCGACCACACTAAGGAAGCCGCCTTGCAAGCGGCGCTGGCGGAGGTCAAAGCGGCGGTACCGGCGGCTTCGCCTCCTGATTTGCCGGGCGCTTGAAACGATGGCGACCGCCTGCCGACGACCGCTCTCGGCATTACCGCAGCCCTCTCTGGCCCAGTGACGCCGCGCCGGGTACGGTCATTGGTGCAGTTCCGGGTCCTTTGTGAGGGCCAGAGGCAAGTGCCGGGACCGCGCGACCGCGCCGTATGAATATATTTGCAATTCATCATACCGCGTTAAATTTAGTGCGATCCGTTCACGTGCCTGAGCCCGAGGCACAGCGTTGACCTAGATCAAACCATTGATGGCGGTGACGTTCTTCTGAACGGAGAGGGCCGCGTGAGTGTCCGGCTGGGCTTGTTCTTTAATTCCCAGGATTTTGATCTATTTCGCCAAATGCGTGAGGGATGCAGATGTCGGACAATCCCATCGACGTGATCGAAGCCGCCATTCGCTCCGCCTTCACCAGTTACCCAAAGGAAGACGACCCGGATTGGAGAAGTCCGCACTGGATCAAGTCTGAAGAGTGCACGCACTTGGCACAGGGCATACTGCTAGAATTGCACGCAAACGGATTTGAAATCGTGAAGAGGCAGACCTGATAGATCGGCGGCGGGCCCGCGCAATTGGTCATTTGAGGTGACCAGATCTCGCGACGTGACACAGGCTCGACCCAGGCGGCCAAGGCGCGCCGCTCGACCGGCACCTTGCGGGCGTTACCATTCTTGCCCGTGCGCTTCCCAACTGCGGCAGATGTCGCAGTTGATTTCTTTCGCTCGAACCTTCGTTGCGGCATCGCCTCTGCGCCAGTGCCGCCGGCCGCACCGCCTCGACCGCCTCGATCACGCCAGAGGCGCGTGGGAAAGGGAGGGAGAGCTTAAGTGGAGCGGGGCTGATGGCAAGAGCGGTCAGACGCGAACCAACGATGCCCCTATTTGCTTTCCGGGGTCCCTCGGAGACCAGGGCCAAACGGGGGGACCGCGCGACCGCGCCCTTTGAGGATATTTGGAGTTTTTTTGATTTTCGAATTTCCTTTCGTACCATCTCGCAGACAAAGGCTGGTGCGCACTTGCGCCACATCGCGCGCCGCCTTTGTGTACGGGACCGCATAAAATTAAACCAGGAATGCGCGATGGCAAAAATCCTCGTTGGCGTTGTTGCGATGCACCGAACAACGTACGCTCGGCGAGCGGCTCAGGCTGTATGTCGAAGAGAGCTTCCATAATGCTTGAAGAAGTTATCAAGCTTCACTGGTTCGCCGGTATCTCGCCAGAACAGTCTTTTACCGAGGCTGGCCGCCACTGCGAGGCGGTGGTGGCCGCCGATTAAAGTATGGTCATCGGATGCTGTTGCGATGATCTCGCCGTCTTCGTCCACGATTTTCATGTGCTGCCTCCAATCCAGCGTGCGGCCAGGCCGCCGCGATGGTGCGCAATCTATCTAACCTTATGCGGGCCCTGGGCGTTCCAACCCATGAAGATCACGGCTTCCGTATTCGACATGCGCCACATCGCCGCCCTTTGTGTACCAACTGGCAAGGTACCAACTGGCAAGGCCCGATTGCGGAGGGCGCGCGCCAGCACTCGACGGTCCCGGACCTGGAAGCCGCCCGGCGATGACAAATGGGCAAATTGTTTGTTGTGGATCAATTCCAAGGTGCCCAGACAGTCGTACGCTGCGCTGAAAACGAGGGAGGTTCCACATGGCATCAATCTTCTCGACGCCCCATCCAGAAAAATGCCCTCAATGTGGTTCTGGGTTGGTCCATCTAGAGTGGCGTGAGCGCGTCAATGCCCAAGAAATCCATGACCTTTGGCGCTGCTTTAACTGCAAAAGCGAGTTTGTCACCGCCCCCACTCCTGATGAGAGAGAACCCTCGGTCGTCGAGATAACCAAGCCCTTCTTTACGAGCCTAATAGTCTAATCGACTGGCGTGGCTCGCGCTTTACTTGACGCCTTGACCGCCGACGCGCGCCGTTCGGCGGAGATCGTGCGGCGTGAAGCGCTTGAGACCCAATAAATCACAGAGCCGGGGCGTCTTGCTCTTGTCCTTGTTCCGGCACCAAACGCCACTCTTTGCGACGATTGGGCAAATAGGTCCTTGCCGTTACCTACTGTGAGCTTCGTCAGGCAGGATGCGAACGAGCAAGCGCATCCGGTCCTCCACTGGCCCAGGAAACAGGCTAAGGTCGCAGCCCCCATCAAGGGTCAAAAGGACAAGCTCGATGACCACAATCAAGTTCTTGGCGACTGGATTGATCGCGATCACCGTCCTTACAACGACCGCCGTGGCTCGCGAGAAATTCGCAGCCGGGCCAACGCGCATCACGGTGTACGGCAAGCCCTGTCATATATTCAATACCGGCCCCGGCGGCTGCTGGATTGTCTGGGAGGGCATTCCAATATGGTTCGGTCCGTCGGTCCGGGGCGTGCCCGGCCGCATTTGCGACAATGGCGACAATCCGAGGATATGTTGAGATGCGGACGATAGGAGGTGCGCAGCGGTATCCGAGGCAATCGCTGCGCGGTTCGGCCCTCGGCGGCGTCGGTCAGCGCGGTGGCGGCGAGAAGTACGCGCGGGTGCTTGTGCTCGCGTTTCGGCACCGTCTCGCTGAAGTGCCGGATCGCATCGCGCAACGTGATGAGCTCGGTGCCGCTGGGCAGCACGATCTGAGCGTCAAAGCGGCGTAAGCAACCATCGGATTCAGCCATGCTGACGCCAGTCCGACGGTATCCGTTCGCCGCAATCAAAGCGCGCGTATTTCTCGCGAGTCCACGCCTCATGAACGCGCGAGGCCCGGAAATTGGCCTCTGTGCTTTTGGGCAGGATATTCGCTCCATGCCACCTCGAACGCCGCGCGGGAGCCGCCTCGAACGACGGCGCCGAGCCTTTGCGGTGCTCGCGGGGCTTCGAGCCGGGATAGAAGCCGCACTGCCATTGCCAAACCTCGGACGAGTCTGGGGTTTCCGACGGCTTTTGCTATGCTGCCGACGTGATGTCGTCAAAGTGGATGTGCCAGCAATCGCTGCGGTGCGGATCGCGCCGGCGGGTGAGGACGGGCATAGGCGCATTTGAGCGGGGCCGGCAAGGTGCGGCGACCCGGATTGGCCGCGCTCGCTACTGGTCGAGCGGCCCCTTCCAATCTGTAAAGTCGTATACGGCCCACCATCGATGCAACGTCTGCCCGCACGCTTTGCAATCGAAGCGCCCGCTTGCCACGACCGGCCGCCTTATTTGGATAGCGCTGTGAAGCGTCCCGCAAAACAAGCAACTAAAAAAGACGCGCATTGGTCATCGATCCCCGGTCGAAGTGCACCCCGTGCGTTGGCCAACTGGGTCGCCATAGTAAAAAGGGCAGTTTGTATCTTGGCAGTTCAGGCCGAATATTTGTGAGTTCGCGCCAACGAGGGTCCTCGGTCGCGATGCGGCGCGGTGGGCCCAGGGTGCAGTGAGTGCACATAATTCACAAAGGACAAAAGGCCCGGCTGGGCCGGGCCCCATTGCATGCCACTCGCGTCGGTGACTTGTGAGTTCAGAGGCCAAAGGACCAACCGATTGCGAGACGCTGGCTCACTGGCGAATCAGTACCGTAATTTGTCGACACAATTGAGGCCAACGACGGTCGTCCCCGAGCATCTCAAGCTCGGCACTATGCGGCAGTCACGGCCATGGCAGCGATCCTCACGGCCTATCCCTTCGGCGGCTGCAATTCCCCAGCAAACCACCTGGCGACCTCGGGCGACGTGATCGGATCGGCTTCCTCGCAATGCAAGCATGTCGGCCGGAGTGGGCCCTTGCCATCCGGTCGCGCTATCAGGACCAGCGGCTTGCCGCAACGCGCACAATTTAAGGTTTTGGATATCCCGTCCATCGCCTCATTATGGCGCGTGGAACCGGAGAGTCCAGATATTGATGGCGATCTCCGCGACTGACACGCACACAAATTCGCGAATGCCTCATCAGGCTACCGCATCGTCCAGCCACAGTTCGAGCAGCGCGCGATCTGCGTCGCATCTCCTCGGCCGCCAAGAGCACCTGGGCGCGCGCAGGCGCGGCATGCACCTGCGGCAGGTCGGTAGCGCAAGCATGGATGACGCTTATTGCGGCTGGGTTCGCCTGGGATCGAATCAACATCGATCTAGCAATGGTTGGCCTGGGCCTAGCGGCGGCGTCTTGGCTGATCGGGTACGCGCTTCGATACGTTCTCACGGGCGGAGATGATGTCATGTCGAAATTGAAGAGAGACAGTTGAATAAAGGCCACTTCAGTTGGTAGCTTCTGGACGTCGCCTGTTGGCGGCCCTTAGAACGAGCTGACACCGGCCTCAAACGGCAAAGCGACGCGGATCACTCCATCCGGAACAGCCTCGAAGCCGCTTCTGCGCCGAAAAAGGCCAACTTGGAATGATCACATCAGGTTCACGCGCCTGAAGCTTTACTGGGCCATTGCCGAGGTGTTGCTCTTGCGAAGTCTGTCGAGGTCCTCATCAACCGCCAGAGCCATCGGCGTATTCCGCGGCGTCATCCGGTACGTCTGCAAAGAGGGTGCGGCCGCGACCAAAGCTGGCCACGCCGCCTCCGCGTCGGCGGCATGGCCGGTACGAATAAGCGACGATAGCCAGACCGCCTTGCAGACACCTATCGCAGGTGTTCGATCCATACATTCGCGGGCGAAACGCAGCGCATCCTCGTAATCCTGCACGGAATAGCGCAGCCTTGCCCCGTAGAGCGCGTAGTGTGCTGGGCGTACCGGGTTCCAGGAGATCGCCTTCTCGAAGGCTTCAATCGCTGCCTGGGTTCGACCGGCATAATGCAATGCACCGGCAAGGACGACCCAGTTGTCCGGATCGCCAGGGCCGAGCTCGATCGCCCGCTCGGCCGCGCTCACCGCTGACTCAGGGTCCTGACCTGCGTCGGTTACTAAGGACAGCACTCGCCACGAACTGGCACGCAGCGGGTCCAGCGCAATCGCGCGCCTGACGTCGGCGATCGCCTGCGGCAAGTCCTGACGACTGAGCCCAGGATCGTGATGGCCAAAAATCAGCATCTTCTTCACCAGTCCGAGTCCCGTCCACGCGGGCGCGTAGTTCGGATCAAGGCGGACCGCCAGTTCGAGTTCCTGCCGCGCTTGGCGGAGGCTCTCGGAACTTGGTGCCATGGTCAGCGCAAGCGTGCGCAGCACGCGCGCATGCACATCAAGCGAGGCCGGCGCGCGGCTCCGTAACGCCGCCCGGTCCGACTCGCGCACGGTTGCACCAAGCGAGGCGCTGATCCGAGAGATCAACGTTTCAGTAACGTCGGGCAGGTCCTGCGCAGTGGGCTCGAACCGGCCGCTCCAGACGATGCGGTTGTTGCCGGAATCGATCAATTGCACGTGGAGCTGCAGCCGGTCGCCGCGTCTCTCCGCGCTGCCATCCACAAGGTAGCGAGCGCGGGTCATCGCAGCGATCTGCGCCGGCGACAGGTTCTTGCCGCTAAGTTCGGCTGTGGCGAGGGTTGAGACGATGTGCAGGTCGGGGTTGCGCGCAAGTTCGGAGGCAATCATGTAGGCTAATCCGTTGCCGTCCGGACTGCCTTCCTGAGAGGTGTTAAGTACGCGCAGGGGTAGAACTGCAACATCGGCCACCATCCTGTTGTGTACCTTGGGAGGCCCGGAGCCGGCGCCGAGCAGTAGAAGTTGCCAGACCGCCACGATCGCGACTGCCACCATCGCAAGGGCGGCGGCCAGGCGATGGAATCTTCGCACATCGCGCGGCGCCGTGTCGGCCGCGTCAACGATCAGAAGGTAACCACGTCGTGGCATCGTTCGCACGACTTGCTGCCGGCTGTCACCGAGCGCGCGCCGGATCTCGACCACGCATTGCACGAGCGAGTCGTCGGTGACCGAAACGCCCGGCCACACTCGCGCACCGAGATCGAGTTTTGTAACCAGCTCTCCGGGACGGCGCCCCAATTCAAGCAACACTGCCAGAGCCTGAGGCCGCAGCTCAACGGCCTGGCCGTGCAGGTCAAATAACTGCGCCTGATCCAAATTGAGCGTGTATCCGTTCAGCCGCAGGCAGGTCATGCGCACACCTCCCGCCATTGATCTTAGCGGACCGGAAAGTGCGTCTCAAGGCAGCGGCAGAGCCCGATTTCGTCCTTTATCGTGCCTTTTCGTACGGTTTTCCCGCAGACCTGCACTACGTTGACAACCGGAGAGCCGCTGCCCTGAGCCCGCGGTAACCGAATAACGCGATACCGAGAAAGCTGCACCGCGCTCACAGGGCGCACAGTGTGTCCAGTGCCAGACGGTGGTCTCTTTCTTCTCGCGAGATTGCAAATGCGGAAGAGATTTTCGATAGCTATCACAGCGGGAAGGGCGCGTTGCGGCGGAGTCGACCGTCATTCGCGCGCGCGCCGGGGCAGCCGTTACTTCATTGTGTCGATACTGTGCGCGGCCTGCATCGTTCAGTTCGCAACCAATCCAGCGCGGGCTCAATGCACGGCTCGCGATGTCTTGCAAAACCAGCTGAAGCTCAAGACGCGCCCCGCCGAAGTGTCCCAGCAACTCATTCAGTCCGGCCGCGATGTGGCGACATGGAAGACCATTACCATTGGTACCTTCGCTGATCCGCTTGGACTGCGCAATAAGCTGGACGGCATGGGCTGCGGTATCGGGGGGCAGGCCGCTGAAATACTTGCTCGACCGACATTCATCCTTGGCTCTCGCAAGACAGACGTGGAGCTTGTCCTCGTATCGCCAGCCCAGCTTGGATTCACGTCCGATACTGTGACCTTGGCTGATGTTTACGCGCGTGCTCGACAGCTCGGCTTCGAACTCGCGGCAGCCGAAGTCGGCCCGCAATTGCGCATCCAATATCTTGACCAGCCTATCGGCGAATTTCTCATCATCGGAATGGAGCCAATCAAGACGTGGAGTGGCGAGCCGATTGTTCTGAATGTAGCAAATGGCGGCGCCGGATTGATCCTCATCGGCCAGGACGGCAGAGCCGCCTCCGAAATACACGTGAGATCTCGGTTCATCTTCGCGCGCTCGCATCAATCCGCACCCGGCACTGGACCGATCGATCAGGCAGCGGCGTTTCTGCCACCATGAAGAGGAACCAGCAGCGAGGCCACCATGCTTCATCGTGTCTCCATCGCAGCGGCATTGATCGCCGGAGCGATCGTCGGAGGTGAAGTCGCCAACACGGCCGCCCTCAATTCGGGGTACCGAGTGGTTGCCGGCAGCGAGCAGCCATCGGTCGATGTCGAACTCGTTCTTGCTGTTGATGTCTCCTATTCAATGGATCCTGGCGAGCTTTTGCTTCAGCGCGAGGGTTACGCGGAGGCCATCGTTTCCAACGAATTTCTCCAGGCGATCAAGGCCGGGCGGAACCGAAGGTTGGCCCTGGTCTATGTGGAATGGTCTGGACCGAGCGATCAGAAAATCATCGTGCCGTGGAGATTGATCGACAGCCGCGAATCTGCAGCTGCGGTGGCGGCGGAAATCGCGAAAGCGCCGGTTCGCATGGGCTCACGCACCTCGATCTCTGGCGCGATAAATTTCGCATTGCCGCTGTTCGATGCGGATCCGTATCGTGGACTGCGGCGTGTGATCGACGTTTCCGGCGATGGCGTGAACAACGACGGAAGCCCAGTTACCATCGCACGTGATGCGGCGCTGGCAAGGGGCATTACCATCAACGGATTGCCGATCATGCTCGAAGGAAGACTTTCGTCGCAAATGGACATCGACGACCTCGATCTCTATTACGAGGATTGTGTGATTGGCGGGGCCGGCTCATTTATGGTGACGATCAGAAGCCGTGACGGGTTCAAGGAGGCGATCCGAACAAAGCTCGTGCTCGAGGTTGCCGGCGGCGTGCCCCGGGACCGGATCGTTTCGGTGACCGAAAGGGAGCCGCGAATATCCTGCCTCATTGGTGAGGCAATATGGGCGAAACGAAGCCGGTGGTGAGCGCTTCGGTACCTTTTGGAAGGCGCACAGTTCGATCCGCGTTGAACGAGCGTAGTACGTCTGCTCACGGCCCTCAGCCGACATAATTGGCGTTATGGCTGACTTCTGCTTTACCGGAGATGTCCGACTTCATCATCAAATGCGGAAACTGCTTCCGTCGGCCGGAAAGGCAAGGATCGTGGATGCTGTCCCCCCCCACTCATCAGCAGGCGAGCTTGCCTAACACCCTCGCGGGCTGTGCACGAACGAAAAGAGCACGTATCCGGTGTGGTCGTCGCGCTGGGGGTAGCGAAGCTCGCTCCGTGCTGTTGTATTGGCGCGGCAGCTTCGGGCCTGGTGACCCGGAACGGACCTCGTCAAGCGAACGCGGCCGTTGCAGACGATCTGCACAGCGCGTACCGTCGCCGATGCCGATACAAGGAGCCCCAATGACTGATCGAGACAAGATTCTGATTGCCCTTGGCGAAAAGCCTCTGAAGGTTTTCGAAATCATGAAGCGCGTGAACATAAAGCATGAGGACGATTGCCAATCGCTCTTGTTGAAGATGCGTGACGACGGCGCCGTGAAGTTCGATATTCACAAGGGATATTGGCACGCTGTCTGACAATTTTCGATTGATCACCAGCGGCTGGTAGAGTTGCTTGCAAGTTTCCTTAGCGAAGAGAAGACTAGCCGCGTTCAACGACACTCTGAGTCAATGTGGCGCCAGTTTCGACTGAGGCATGGCGCGTGGAACATCACCGACGTCGTCAAGATCGGGCGCCTGGCCGTAGCCCATGCGTTTCATCTGTTCGTGGACCTGTGCCATTTCGGTCTCGCTGAGGCGCGGAGGTTCGCCGATCGCCAGCGCGTGGACATACATCTTCGCCAGGGTCTCCACCTCCACGGCAAGCCAAAGCGCCTTTTCAAATGTCTGCGCCGTTATGATCAAGCCATGATGGCCGAGCAAGCAGGCATTTCGTCCTTCGAGCGCATCGACGGCATAATCCGACAGCGCTTGTGTGCCGAAGCAGGCATAAGGCGAACAACGGATATCGTTGCCACCGGCTACCGCGACCATGTAGTGGAAGCAGGGAATGCCACGCTCGTGCACGGCGAGAATGGTGCTGAAGGTGGAATGCGTATGAAGCACGACGTTTATGTCGGCCCGCGCTCGCAGAATATCGCGATGAAAACGCCATTCTGAAGAAGGGCGATGGTTGCCCTGGTAATTCGCGGCAAAATCCATCGCGACAATGTCTTCTGACCGCATGCGCTCGTAGGGCAAGCTTGTCGGTGTGATTAGCATGCCGTTTGGAATCCGGTGCGAAAGATTGCCGGAAGTCCCTTGGTTGAGACCGTTTCGGTTCATCTCCTTGCAGGTATCGACGATGCCCTGGCGGAGATCGGCATGATTGCGGTCTGTCATGATGGGTGCTCCGAAAAAGAAATCCAGGATTGATAGGCGGCGGAAAGGGTGCGTTTGCACTCATCCTCGCCGAGCGGCGTGACAGCTTCAAGCACCACGCTCGAAACCGGAATCGTACGCGAAAATCTCCGCCACAGCAGCGCCGCGCCGAGCGCCGTTCCATCCCGAGATTGGCTCACGGAGACGCTCTGCGATGGCCGCAACGCGGCCAGAGCGCGCGCGAAGGGCAGGTTGGCGGCGAAGCCACCGTCGATGACGATGTGTTTCGAGCTGCCAAGCGCATCTAGACAGCGGTTTGCGCTGAATGCGGCGTAGAGGACTGCCAACCCCTGCCATTCGGCTGGCGTCTCGGGCCGCGGTCCGATAATGCGTCCGCGGTGAGCTGCACCGGGGAACAGTCCATCATCCCCAACGAAGGAGGGGAGTGCCAGGGTTCCAAGGGCCAGTAGACTCGGCAATGCGGTGAGGACGGCTGCATCAGAAGCGTCGTGGTCTCTGCTGATCAAGTCGTATTCGCGGCCTGTCGCGATCAGCGTGGAGGGTACGTTCTCACCGTCGACATCGATATTGAGCACCATGCCGCGTGTGGCGTCGAGCTTGTCTAGCGCGAGGCCGCGCTGAAAGCCGATCATCCAGGTGCCTGTTGATAGGATCGAGGTATCGGCCATGCCGGCGGCCTTGTAGCGGAACAGGTTGGCGTTGGAATCATGCACGCCGCAGAGGATTTCGGTCGAGCGCGCCAGGCCGGTACGCTTGGCTACGGCCTCCGAAATCCTCCCTAGCACCGCACCGGCGGATGCCCGCTCCGGCAGAAGACGGTCCCAGCCGCGCTTGCGCATCAGGGAGGAAGGCTGATGGTGGAAAAGGTCCCAGATATGGCTCTGAGCCGCGAGCTGTGAAATTTCACTTGCAGCACACCCGCCGAGCCGCAAGGCGAAATACTGCGCAGTCGTAAGATAGGTTTTCGCGCGGGCGAATGCGGTGGGATATGCGCTTTCCTGCCAGAGCAATTGCTTGCCGAGCCGCATCGCGCCGCTGATACCGCAAAACACTTCATCATAGGCAGGCGCAATCCGGGCGTAGGTCTGGTCGATCTCAGGCGGCGAGACCGCATCATAGTCCATCATCGGCAGCACTGGCTCGTCACCTTCGACAAGAACGGCGCCACACCCATGCGCGGTCGCGATCACCGCGCCGATGGTGTGGCGTTGCGTCACCACGGCCAAAGTGTCGAGGAACCACTCTTCCAGCCCGGCAAGATCATAGGCGAGGTATGGTCCTGCCGTGGTCGGCACATTCGGGATCGAAAGTGCTTCGAGCGGCCAGCCGTCCTCACTCGCGACCAGCAGTTTCAGATTCGTCTTGCCAATGTCGAGAACCGCGATCCGGGGAGAGGCTTCCGATCTTGTCATCGTTGTCTACCGGGGCGCTTTGCCGCCCAGATGGGGAACCGCAGCAACGGCAATCAGGATGCCCCCCCAGATCGCCAGAGTGAGGAACTGGCTGAGATTGAGAAGGTTGAACGCCGAGGAGATCACCTGAAGGATTATCAGCGCAAGCAGCAATCCGCCGACCTTGCCAAAGCCGCCAAATGGATCGACGCCACCGAGCACTGCTGCAAGAATGGTGACGAGCAGATAGCTCTCGCCATATGCCGCGTTGGCTGAATTGAAACGTGCCAGCATGACGACCGCTGCGACACCGGCGAGCAGGCTCGAGAGGACATATAGCTTGAGCAGGACGGCGCGGGTATCGACGCCGGAGTAGCGGGTTGCCTTCTCGTTCGAGCCGATCATGTAAACCCTTGCCCCGAAGGGCGTTGCGTTTAGCATGAGCGCGACCGGCAACGCACAGAGCGCCAGCACGATCAGGGCAAAAGGCACCCCGAGAACCGTTCCATTGCCGATGAAAACAATGGGCTCCGGAAATCCGGAGATGACATTGCCGCGCGTCAGGCCGATCGCGAGTCCCTTGCAGAGTGTCATGGTGCCGAGGGTTGCGAGGATCGGCGAAACGCCGAGATAGGCGATGACAAATCCGTTGACAAGGCCGACCAGTGCCGCGACGGCAAACCCTGCCGCAATCGCCAGCACCTGTACGCCGACCCAGGCAATGCCCTGAGTGCCCGGAATGTAGTGCGTCAGCAGGAAGGCAATGGTCAGTCCAGAGAGATTAGCGGTGGCGATGATGGAAAGGTTGAGGCCTCCAGATAACAAGGCCAGCATCATCGCAAGCGAAAGGATGCCGAGCTCCGGCATCTGGAAGGCCATCGATTGCAGCGTGTTGACGGAGAAAAACCGGTCGCCGATGGTAATGGCGAACACCAACCAGAGCGCGACCAACAACAGCATCAGGGTTGCGATCGTCCCGCTGCCGGCAAAACGGATCAGGCGTCCGCGAAGGGCGAGGGTGGACTCATTTCTCATGCCGCGCGCTCCGGGTCCGCCGTTCTCGCTGCGACCAGGCTGTTGCCGAGACCGAGATCAGAATGACCAACCCGACAAAAAATGGCGACCAGTAGGACGAAACGCCAAGCAAAATGATTCCATTCTGCAGGATGGCGAGCAGTGCCAACCCCAGAAACGTGCCGAGAACGGTGCCGACGCCGCCCATCAGGCTGGCGCCGCCGAGCACGACGGCCGCAACCACATCGAGCTCCTTGCCCACCAGCACCGTCGGAGCGACGGACTGTGCAAGCTGCGCCTGGACCAGTGAGGCGATACCGGCCATGACCCCCATGTAGCAATAGACCAGCATGTTGAGGCCGAAGACATGGAAGCCGAGTCGCTGCGCGGCATCGGTATTGCCCCCCATGGCGTAGATTTGACGACCGATATTGCTACGATTGAGCAGGAGCCAGGTGAAGAGAAATGAGAACCCGAGCGCGAGGATCTGCAGGTTGACGCCGTAGGACGTATCTTTGCCCCAATCGAACTCGAACCAGAATATCCCGGTCGCGAACCAGTCGGGTAACGAATAGATATATTTACCGCCCGTGAAGAAAATCAGCAGCCCATAGAAAATGTTCAACGTTGCGACGGACACGATGATTGATGGTATCCGAAGCTTCTGGATGAAGATCGCGTTGAGGGCGCCGAGCGCACCGCCAATGCCGATCGCGATCGCAAAAACGCAGATCCAGTTCGCGCCGTATGCGTTCGCCACCGTAAGCGTGACATATTGCGCCACCGATGCCGTCGCCGTGAAGGAGATGTCGATTCCGCCGGCGATCAGCACCACGAGCAGCCCGAGGGCGAGGATGCCTACGAATGCGTAGGAGGTCAGCAGGTCGAACAGATTCTGCATGGTCAGGAACTGGCCGTTCGCCGCGCCCAGGCTGACGCAGAGCACGAGGATCACGATCAACAGCCAGAACTCATGGCTGCGCCGAAACCTGCCAAATGAAGCAAACCGCGATTCAGGCATTGACTGCCTGCCGAAGCGCATCTTCGGAGGTGTCTGCGGCCATCACGTCAGCGGTCAAACGCCCTTCGCGCATCACCAGCACGCGATGGCTGTGATAAAGTACCTCGGGGATTTCGTCCGATATCATCAGCACTGCGACGCCCTCGCGGGCCAGCCGCCGGATGATCTCATAAATCCCATCCTTAGCGCGGATGTCGACACCGACCGTCGGGCTATCAAGGATAAGCACTCGTGGGTTGGTCGCCATCCATTTGGCGAGCACGATCCGCTGCTGATTACCGCCGGAGAGCGTCTTGACCGGGTTGTTGGGATCAGAGACCTTGATTCCGAGTTCGGCGACCCACCGCGCAACATGGCTTTGCCGCGCGCGTGCGGCAATCAGGCCGAACGCGCCGGCAAGACGTTCCAAAACAGTCAGCGTGACGTTCGACGTGATCGACTGGTCAAGGATGAGGCCAAGTGTAAGCCTGTCCTCAGATACGTAGGCGATGCCTCGACGGATCGCGTCTGCATTCGTGTTCAGCGCGATGCGGTGGCCGTCAAGCGCCATGGTGCCTCGATCGGGCGGGTTCATGCCGAACAGCGACAGTGCGAGCTCGGTTCGGCCCGATCCAAGCAATCCGGTAAGGCCCACGACTTCTCCGGCGCGTAACTGCAAGCTCACATCGTCGTAGTCACCATCGCGGCCAAGGCCCTGGACTTCGAGAACAACCGCACCCACGGCAAGGTCGGGCACCTGTTTCTGATACTCGAAAGCCTTCCCGGTCATCAGGTGACTGAGTTTGCTGCCGTCGATGGTCGCTGCGGCAAAGGTGCCTACCTTGGCGCCGTCCCGCAGCACCGTCACGCGTTCGGCAATCTCAAGCACCTCGTCGAGGCGATGGCTCACGAATACGACGCAGATACCGCTTCTTTTTAGGTCGCTGACGAGCTTGATCAAGGTGTTGACCTCGTGGCGGGTCAGCGACGCCGTCGGCTCATCCATGATGAGAAGTTTGGCATCCGCCGCCAAGGCCCGGCAGATCGCGACCAGCTGGCGTCCGGCAATGCTGAGTTCGGAGACTTTTGTTTCTGGATCGACCTGAATGCCGACCTTCGCCATTGTGGCCATGGCGATGGCCCGCATAGAGGACCAGTTCACCGTGTGGACGCCGCCAAGATGGTGAGCCATGGCGATGTTCTCGACGACGGTGAGGTTGGAGAATAGCGATAGATCCTGATAGATGACCTGAATGCCGCAATGGGTGGAGTAGACCGGGCTTAGTTTTGGGTACTCCTTGCCGGAAATGACGATCCGGCCTCCTGGTTCCGGCGCCTCGACGCCGGAAATGATCTTGATCAGCGTGGACTTGCCGGATCCGTTTTCGCCGACAAGGCAATGCACCTCTCCGATCTCCAGCGTCAGATCGACGTCGCGAAGCGCATGCACGCCGCCGAAACGTTTTGATATGCCGGACATCTCAAGGAAAGTCGTCAAGGCTTCGTCCTGTAATGGGACCGCTCGTCAAGCGATCGCCTCGACGAGGATCGCATTCCCGGCCGGAAAGCCGGGAATGCAGCGCGACGAGGCGGCTGGGACCGGTGTAGTTCTAGAGTCCTCCGGCGATCAGTCCGTCGATGGTTTCTTTGTTGATCCGCATGATCTTGTCGACCTTGATCTGCTTGCCGGCCACATCGACCGCAGCCTTGCCGAGGCCGGGAACATCGACGCCATCCGTGATTGGCTTGCCATCAAGCACGAGCTTGGCAACTGCAACCATGGCGTAACCTGCATCGGTGGGATTCCAAAGGAAACCTTCGCGGATGGTATCATCCGCGATGAGCGATTTCGCCTGGCTCGGCAGCACCGTGCCGACCACGGCGATCTTCTTGCCAAGGCGTTGCTGACGCACCGCATTGCCGGCCCCGATCGGCCCATTCGAGCCGAAGCCGAGAATGCCGCGCAGGTTCGGATAGGCCTTGATCACGTCAAGCGTCGTGCGCTGGCTGGTATCGATCTCGTCGGCGCCGGGGAAACGGTCGGCGACGAGCTTCATTTTCGGGAAATTCTTCTGCTGATAGGCAATCGCGGCGTCGGCCCATTTGTTGTGAAGCGGCGTCGTCAACGTCCCGACATAAACCACGTAATCGCCTTCGCCGCCCATGTCCTTGGCGAGACGCTCCATCTGCACTTCACCGAAGCGAACGGAATCGATCAATTCGACATTCCAGTCACGGCCTTCTTGTTCGGGGCCCTCATGGGTGATGACTTTGATGCCGGCCGCCTGGGCGCGCTTGAGCACCGGCTCGCACACTTTGACGTCCAGCGGCACCAAGCCGATCACGTTGACCTTTTTGGCGATCAGGTCATCGAGCAGCTTTACCTGTTGTGCCGGATCGACGTTCGCCGGTCCAACCATGGTGGCATTGATGCTGAAGTCCTTGGCGCCCTTCTGGATTCCCTTTTCAAGAGCGTTGAACCACGGAATGCCGGCGATCTTCACGACCGTGACCATTTCCTTTTGAGCCTGCGCAAAAGCAAACCCCGGAAAACCGGTACCGGCGATCGCCGCCGCACCACCAAGCATTTTGATTGTCTGGCGTCTGTCCATTGTTCCCTCCCAGGAAGCTATTTTTAGCCTCCGCTCCTTTACCCGGCACTCGCCTGGCGGAGCAGTTGGCCTTATTCTTGATTGGCGGCGAAAATTTCGCCTCCAGCCTCAGGACTTGCCTGGGGATTAGAGACCAACGCTACGAGAGGTGTCAAGCAAGCGACATGTCAGCTAGCCCCGCCTGTGGCGATGTCCGGGCATGGCCGATTTTGTTGCAAAAGTCGGCTGTAACCGACGGATGTCTTTCGGCCATTCGGTAAGGCCGACCGGCTTTGATCCGCCGACCCTAACGCGCGAGGCGCCTCAGATTTTGAGCGATTGCAGCAAGAACAAACTCGTCCTGGGCGCCCCGTGGGCCACGAAGCCGAAGCCGACCAAGCCTCAGGATGCGCTTCAAATGCGCAAACCGCATCTCGATCTTCTTGCGCTGACGTCGCGACGTCTCGAATCCCTCGGTGCCAGCGAACGACCGGGCGACGTCCCGGGCGTGCTCATGTATGTTGCGCAGGATCTTGCGCGATGGTTCTTTTGGACAGCACTGCGGTTTAAGCGGGCATGCGTCGCAGTCGAGCTTGCTCGCACGATACAAAAGCGTTTTGCCCCCGTGCACGGTGCCGCTCGTCCCGAGCCGCTTTCCGGCCGGGGCAGTGGTAGACGTCGCTGGTCGGATCATATCGAAAGTCGCTGCGCGAGAAGGTACCGTCATCTCGCTTCGACTTGTCGAACACGGGGATATGTGGTGCGATGCCCTTCGCCTCGACCAGCCAGTTCAGCATCGGAGCAGCCCCGAAAGCGGTATCCCCGGCAAGCCGCTCCGGCTTGAGACCAAAGCGCTCCTCTGTTCATTCGATCATTATCCTCGCCGCTCCGACCTCGGCCTGGCGAATTCCCATCCGTCCGGCTCGCCACGAGCCTTTGCGGGCACACTTCAGGAAATCAGGCAGATGGTCTAGTGAACTGATGTCGCTGCGCCGTTTTCGAAATAATTCCGCTTGGCCGACAGCATCTGGCAGGAAGTCTGCGTCTATCGCGCGGACTTAATCGGCATGTCAAAGATCTCGCCACTCATGAGGAGAGCGATCTCGGCGGCGGGCAGCGGCTTCTGACATTCGGACAACGGATTGAGCCAGAAATTAGAGTCAGGCAACATTTCGAACAGATTGCGCGCAGCGGCGCCAAGGCACACCTCAGGCTGCTTTATATAGTCGTAGATGCGCTTCTTTGAGGTGAAGGTGGGGTGCCATTTCATGTTCTGGAAGTCGACCGTTGCAACGTTGATCTCCTCCTGAAATTTGAGCGAGCGACGGCGTCCAGGTTTCATCGGCGCTTCCGGCGTCAGAATGTAGATCTCCGTCGCGAGCAACGCGCGATAGAATGCTGGAACGATGCTGGCGTCCCTTGCGGCAGCCTGCATCAGGGCTTCGAGACCGTTTTCCGGTTCAAACATGGCGACACTCCCAATTGAACCCGACGAGGGGTTGGACTTCAGCGCCTCCAGTTACAGCCGGATCGCGCTGTCGCCGCAGAGCCTTCGCCACGATTGTGCTAATCCTTGTTGCCGCGCAGGGCACGATAGATCGTATTGCGCGACACGCCCAGGCGGCGCGCGGTCTTGCTGATGTTGTTGCCCGTTTCCGCATACGCGGTCAGCACATGCGAGCGCTGAATCTCATGCAGATTGGCCTTGAGCCCACCACCCACCGCCTTGCCGGTCAGGCGCTCGCCGCCTGAATGTGCAAGTACGGACTCGACCGATGTCTCGTCGATCAGATCTCCCGGCTCGGCAAGCGACAATCGGGAAAGCACGTTGCGCAGTTCGCGGATGTTTCCATCCCAATCGAGTTCGGCCAAACGATCAATCGCCCCTGCGGTCAAATCCATCAAGGGATCGATCTTGTGGATCAAATAGCGCGCGATCTCGGCGAAATCGGAACGCTCGCGCAAAGGCGGTAACGTCACCTCCAGCGTGTTGAGACGAAACAGCAAATCGGATCGGAACCGGCCCTTCGCAATCGAGTCGTCGAGATTGGCATTGGTGGCAGACACCAGGAGAACGTCGACCTGACGTTTGGTGCCACCGACCGGCCGGACAGTCCAATCGTCCAGAAAGCGCAGCAGCACGGCCTGCAACGTCACCGGCATGTCGCCGATCTCGTCGAGGAAGAGCGTTCCGCCGTCCGCTTCCTTGAACAGTCCCGCCGCGCCGCCCTTTTTTGCTCCCGTGAAAGCGCCTTCGGCATAGCCGAACAGCTCCGCCTCGATCAGACTGTCAGGGAGCGCTGCGCAATTCACCGGGACGAAAGCGCCGGCCCGTCCACTGGCGGTATGAGCATGGCGGGCGAGTTGCTCCTTGCCGGTGCCGGTTTCGCCTCGGATCAGGATCGGCATCTTGCGGACCGCCGCGACTCCCACCCGTTGGACAACGGAAGCGATCGCCGGATCGGCGGAGACGAACTGGGTGGGAACGTCCTTGGGCGTCGACGGCCGAGGCCGCGAGATGGCTTGCATCATCGAGGACTGGCGCGCGTTCTCGATTGTTGCGACGAACTGGCTACCGACCTCGTCCTCGAGGCGCTGGCGTTCCTTGCGCCGGCCTTCATCGACAAAGGCGTTGAATTTCGTACGAAAGACGTCGGCGAAGCGACGACCCGGCAAGGCTGGCAGGCCATGCAGCAGGACGCTTGCGGCCCTGTTGGCTGCAAGGATCCTGCCCTCGTTGTCGACGGCCAGCAGGCCCGCGCTCAACGTATGGAGATATTCGCCGCGGCTATGGAAAGCGATCAGGATGTTTCCGCGGTGATGTTCGCGGAACAGACCATTCTCGATCTGGGTTGCCGCCATCGCGACGAGCGCCTGGGTATGCGCTTGCCTCGACATGCAATCCGATGACGCATCCAGTATTCCGGCCAGTTCGCCATCGGGCGCGAAGATTGGCGCCGCGATGCAAGTAAGATTGTGGTAGCGCGAGAAAAAGTGCTCGCCCCCGTGAACGACGATGGCCCGCTTGAGATACGCGGCGGTGCCGAGGCCGTTGGTGCCGCAAATGGCTTCAGTCCAGATAGTGCCGGGCCGAATGCTCGCTGCGTTCGAGGCATCACTGAAGCTCGAGTCCGAGATGATGTCGAGCAGCAGGCCGTTGGCATTTGCAAAGGCGATCATGAAATTGGAGCCGGCAATCTGCTGATGCAGCGTGTGCATCTCCGCGAGCGCCAGGCCGCGAATCAGTGAGCAGCGCTGCTGCTCCTGGCGCAAAACGGCGGTGCTCACGAACTCGGGCGAAGGAGGGCGCAATGTATCGAGACCAAGCGAAATGCAGCGCATCCAGCTGTCGTAGATATCGGCCGATAGCAGCTCTGCCGGCGGCGCGCCGCGCTGATCGAGCGTCATCCAAGCATTATCCATGCGTCGGCTGGCGGTCAGCATCATAGCTCCTCCGGGAGTCGCTGCTTGGCGATTTCCTCTTGGTCGTAGCCCGGTTCGGGTCGTTCTCGCGTGTGACGCGGTTCTCACGATCATAGATCAAACAATCAAAAATCCAAATTTCTGCTCACCCGCTGTTGCTGCCGTCGAACTGTTCCGTCTCGGAACAGTCGCGCGCAAAGTCTGCTCCGAGGCGGATCGGCGCGAGCACTCCCGAGATCGCAAGAACAATAGAAAGATCAGGCCGTTGTGCGCTTGGCACAGCCCTTGCTCAACCTTTCAGCAAGCTGGCGATCGCGTCAGATCGACAGAATAATAATTTTGCCGGGGAGGCGTTTAATGAAAGCGGCGGTGCTTCATGAGTTCGACGAGAAGCTGACGGCGAAGGAGTTCGTCAAGTTCGATGACGTAACTGACCCGAAGATCTCGCGCCCGATGGACGTGATCGTGCGCATCGGTGGTGCCGGCGTCTGTCGCACCGATCTGCACATCGTTGAGGGCATCTGGCGCAGCAAGGTCGACGTCAAGCTTCCATACATCATGGGCCACGAGAACGCCGGCTGGGTCGAAGCGATCGGCCCGGGTGTCGAAGGGATCAAGGTTGGCGACAGCGTAATTTGTCATCCGCTGGTGACCAGCGGGCATTGTCTCGCGTGCCGGCGCGGCGACGACATGCATGCGCTGGACAGCTCGTTTCCCGGCATCAATGCCAATGGCGGCTATGCGCAGTATCTGCTGACGGGGCAGCGCTCCCTGATCAAGCTGCCGAAGTCGCTCGCACCGAAGGATGTTGCTCCCTACACCGATGCCGGGCTGACGGCTTATCGCGCCGCGAAGAAGGCATCCCGTCATCTGTTACCCGGCGAACATGTCGTGGTGATCGGCGCCGGTGGGCTGGGCCATATCGGCGTCCAGGTTCTCGCAGCGCTCTGCGCGGCAGAAATCATCGTGGTCGATCGCGCCGAACAGTCTCTCGAACTCGCCAAGAAGTGCGGTGCACATCATGTCGTGAAGGCAGACGGCAACGAAGTCGAGGCGGTGCTGGCGCTGACCGACGGGCGCGGCGCGGAGGCCGTGATCGATTTTGTTGGCGAGGGTGACGCTATCGCCAAGGGCCTGTCGATGACAGCGAACGCCGGCTACTACTACATCGTCGGGTATGGTGGGAAGATCGATATCCCGACCATCGACATGATCACATCGGAAAAGACCATCGTCGGCAACCTGGTCGGCACATACGCCGAGCTGGTGGAGCTGATGGCGCTCGCGGATCGCGGCCTCGTCGAACTCCACACCAAGGAATACAGGCTGAGCCAGGCCAATGACGCGCTTCACGATCTGCATCATGGCCGCATTCATGGCCGCGCGGTCCTGATCCCTTAGGGCATGTGCCGCGACATGCAAAGCCTCGGTCCAGATCATCGAACGAGAGTGGTGCGAGTGACAAAGGACAGCCGATGCCGGCCACCGATCACCGCCGAGGAAGCCGCTGAATTGCAGCGCGCCCGCGATCGGATGATTGCCCGGGACAGGCTGATCGACGAGATGGTCGATAACAACGAGATGCAAATCAAGAATGAGTACGCGCGCGGCGGAGCCGAAATCGAACTCGCGTGCGCCGTGCGTAGCGCGGCGCGCGCCGACGCCGGAAGCGACGCGCATGCTGAACTGGAGCGAGCGGTCGCGCGCCTGGAGATGCTCCGGGAGGAGCATCGACGCCTGGTGGCCGAGCGTGAATGGCTCGACACGTCCCTGCTGGAGATCGACAACGGTCCTTCGTCCGGCGACCACCACCGTTGGGGGCACGCATGATGAGCAGGAGCAACGCAACCATGATTGCATCAAAGCAACAGGCACAAATGCCGTCTCCGCAACCGGACATGAGCGAGGAAGCCGGGTCGAAAGACGCCTTCTTCATTCAGCTGGCGGAGATCGCGGAGGCCATGATCGCCGCGCACGGCAGGGATTTCGCTACTGGTGCGCTGGTCCTCTCGGCGAAATTCGTTGCCGAAGGCAAACCTCTCATCAAACGAGCCAACGGAGGTGACGAGACCGTCAGCGCCGAGAAACCGGGCTGACGTGAAGCGACGAGTCAGCAGATCAATCAATCGATTTAACGGACTCAAAGTGTGTTTTGCGGCGGAGAATTTCAACAAAGCGATCCAGGGGTTTGACCCGGAACCGAAGCGAAAATGCTGAAGATAACGCAACGTTCAAAGGAGCTGGAAATGTCTGCAAGTCTGACACTGAACAAGATCACCGCGCAGAAGGGGATCAGCATCGCTGAAGCGGCCAACCGCGTCGCGGACCTTGGTTGGACGCCAAGCTACGTGCAGGAGGCGATGACTTTCCCGACCGACTACAAGATCTCGAAGACACCGCGCGACCCGATGAAGCAGGTCCTGCGGTCATATTTCCCGATGCAGGAAGAGAAAGACAACCGCGTCTATGGCGCGCTGGATGCGGCGTTGCGCGGCGACATGTTCCGCAATGTCGAGCCGCGATGGGTCGAGTGGATGAAGCTGTTCCTGGCGATCATCCCGTTCCCGGAGATCTCGGCGGCGCGTTCGATGGCGATGGTCGGGCGGTTGGCGCCCGGCGAGGAATTGCGCACCGGCTTCACCATGCAGATGGTCGACGAGTTCCGGCACTCGACGATCCAGATGAACCTCAAGAAGTGGTACATGGAGAATTACATCGATCCAGCCGGGTTCGATATCACGGAAGCCGCGTTCGGCAAATGCTATGCGACCACGATCGGCCGCCAGTTCGCCGAGGGCTTCCTGACCGGTGACGCAATCACCGCGGCCAACGTCTATCTGACGGTCGTCGCGGAAACCGCCTTCACCAATACCCTGTTCGTGGCGATGCCGTCGGAGGCGGCGCGCAATGGCGACTATGCATTGCCGACCGTGTTCCTGTCGGTCCAGTCGGACGAATCCCGTCATATCGGCAACGGTCACTCGATGCTGATGGCGATGATCAACGATCCGTCGAACCACCAGTTGCTGGAGCGCGATCTGAAATACGCCTTCTGGCAGAATCACGCGATTGTCGATGCCGCGATCGGGACGTTCATCGAGTACGGCACGACCAACCGCGACAAGAACAAGGAGTCCTACGCCGAGCTCTGGCATCGCTGGATCTACGAAGACTATTACCGGACCTACATGTTGCCGCTCGAGAAGTACGGCATCAAGATCCATCACGATGACGTCGCCGCCGCCTGGGATCGGATCGTCAAGAAGAACTATGTCCACAAGACCGCGCAGTTCTTCACGGTCGGATGGTCGGTGAACTTCTGGCGTATCGAGGCCCAGACCGAGCGTGATTTCGAGTGGTTCGAGCACAAATATCCGGGTTGGTACGCCGAATTCGGCGATTTCTGGAAATGGCACGCCAAGCTCAGCGTGCCCGGCGAGACCAACATCCTCTTCAACAGCGAGGTGGGCTATTCATACCCGCATCGTTGCTGGAGCTGTATGGTCCCTTGCCTGATCCGCGAGGACTTCGTCTGCGACGAGGTCGACGGCAAGATCTACACTTACTGCTCCGAAGGTTGCCGTTGGACCCACAAGGTGGCGTTCGCCGCGGAATACGAGGGCCGCGCGACGCCGGCAATGGGCCGCTTCAGTCGTCGCCGTGAATGGGAGGACTGCTATCACGGCTGGGACGTCGCCGACGCGATCAAGGATCTCGGTTTTGTCCGGCCCGACGGCAAGACCATGATCGCGCAACCCCATCTGCGCTTCGACTCCAAGGACATGTGGACGCTCGATCACGTGCGCGGACACACGCTTGGCAGTCCGTTGCGTGGCTTCAGAGCGCTTTCGCCGATCGAGCGCGAGGTGGCGACGGCCGAATACCGAAAGGGCTTCAAGATCAATCCCTGCCACTAAAGAGATGATGAGGGGGAGGGGCCGCTTTCGGCGGCCCCTCTTGCCGGGACCGGCAACGGTTTGCCGATCGTTCTGTACAACTGCCACGACGACAGGGCCGGGATAATGACGGACGTGCGGGTTCACAAGGTTCGTTTCGAACCAGTGGGTATCGAGATGGAAGTGGAAGAGGGCGAGACCGTCCTCGATGCCGCATTTCGTCAGGGCATATCGCTGATGCATGGCTGCAAGGAAGGTCAGTGCGGCAGCTGCAAATCAAAGCTGATCGAGGGGGACATCGAGCTTCTGAAATACTCGACCTTCGCTCTGCCGGATTACGAGAGCGAGACCGGCCACGTCCTGCTGTGCCGGACGCATGTCTACAGCGACATCGGTGTTGAATTACTCAACTATGACGAAGACCTGCTCAGCCGTTCGATCGCGGTGAAGGCATTTTCCGGCCACGTGGCAGGGATTAGCGCGCTGACGTCAGACATCAGATTGCTGGAGATCGAGATCGAGAGGCCGATGAAGTTCTGGGCCGGCCAGTACGTCGATCTGACGCTTCAGGATGGCACCATCACCCGCGCCTTTTCGATGGCGAACCCGCCCGGAGAGGGCACTAATCTCCGCTTCATCATCAAGAAATATCCGAACGGGGCATTCTCGTCCCAGCTCGATGGGAAATTGGCCGTCGGCGACGCCGTGATCGCCAAGGGGCCGTATGGCACCTGCTTCCGGCGGGAAGAACGTCCGGGGCCGATGCTGCTGATCGGCGGCGGCTCGGGCATGTCGCCGCTGTGGTCGATCCTGGCCGATCACATCGGGAGCGGCGAGCAGAGACCGGTCCGGTTTTTCTACGGAGCGCGTACCCGCGCCGACTTGTTCTACCTCGACGAGCTCGCGGCCATCGCGGCGCGGCTGAACGATTTCAAATTCGTGCCGGCACTGTCGCATGTGGAGACGGGTGACGGTTGGGACGGCGAGACCGGACTGATCCACGAGGTCGTGCTGCGCCATCTACGCGAGGAGAAGCTGAGCGGCGCCATCGACGCCTACGCGTGCGGGCCGACGCCGATGATCGACGCCGTATTGCCCGTGCTGCAAATGAACGGCGTCGAGCCGGACCACATCTTTTTCGACAAGTTTACGCCGGCGGTGCGATGACGGCGTTCAAGGTTCGTCGCAGAACAGAATGGCAGAAAGGGAGTAAGCAATGAGCGCGCAAACGAGCAGAGCAGCAGCGACCAAGCCTGCGGCAATCGTCAAATCCGGAGCCGCGGGGGCAGCGGTTTTCCCGGGCTCCGACAGCCGCAAGTACAACTACTTCGAACCGAAGGGGCGCAAGGCGACCCATTACGAAGACATGACGGTCGATGTTCAACCCGATCCCGAGCGATATCTGCTGCAGGACTGGATCATCTCGTTCCCTGACGGAACGCCGACCTATTCTAAGGACTGGACGGCGGCAAAAAGCTCGAACTGGCACAAATTCCGTGCTGTCGACCAGGAGTGGGAGCGTACCCATTACCAGCGTCAGTCGACGATCTGCGGCATGGTGCAGAACACCATCGAGAATGGCCGGAAATCGGGCGCGCCGACCCGCTTCGATCCCGCCTGGGTGAAGATATTGCAGAACCATCTCGGAGCCTACAAGCATGCCGAGTTCGGTCTCGGCACCTCGACGATGCAGGCGCAACGTTACGGCTACACGCAGATGGTCAACAATGCGATCTTGACCAACTCGTCCTACAAGCTTCGCTTCGCGCAGGACATCACTCTTTATCTGAGCGAAATCGGCCTCGACCTTCCAGGCTTCGACATTGCCGCCGGCAAGAAGCACTGGCTGGAAGATCCGATCTGGCAAGGCGTGCGCAAGTCGGTCGAATCAGTGATGGGTTCAAACGACTATCTCGAGCAATATTTTGCGACCAATGCGGTGTTCGAGCCGCTGGTCGGCGAACTCTTCCGCTCAGGCTTCCTGATGCAGGCGGCGTCTGCGCAGAACGACTTCATCACTCCGGCTGTCGTCTCCGCTGCGGAGGCCGACTATGAGCGCAATCTCGCCAACACCGTCGAGCTGTTCCACATCCTCGGCACTGATCCGACCTTCGGGGCGCAGAACCTTGCGTTGTTCAACAAATGGTTGGCCAATCATGCCGATCTCGCGCTCGATGCCGCCAATCATTTGCAGCCCATCTGGTCGCAGCCTCGGGTCAAGGTCGCGGCTTTCGCCGATGCCATGGCACGCGCGAAGAATCGTATCAGGGGTATCGCCACCGAGCTTGGCCTGACGGTTCCGGCCGGACTGGCGTCGTAATCGGCATCGCTTCACGCCCTCACACTCAATCCTTCTGGAGACCGACATGCTGCACGAGAATGACAACATCTTCAAATCGATGAAAGACATCACGTTCGAGGACACGGTGTCGCATCAATGCGGAGTGACAATGAACGATAGCGTCGAGGCGCGCGCTATCGCCGAAGTCATGAGCCGTCATGAACACATCAAGGTGACCTACATGCCGGCGATGATCCGTATCGATGGCGACGGCAAGATGGAATTCAAGATGGATGAGATTTCCGAGGAGTTGGGCCGCGTCATGACCCCGCATCTCTTCGAGATTTCAACCTCGACGCATTACGGCCGCATGGTCATGACGGATGACAACACCGTCATGCTGTTCGGCGACATGAACGAGATGATGAAATACATCGTTTAATGATCGCCAGCGAACCAGCCTGGCCGGCACCAGAGCCGGCCGGGCTCCTTTCGACGACATCAATCGCGCCTCACAACAACACGCAATATCCAGCGGAGCGGGAGTAACGCCATGTACAGGACGGCCAAGGGTGAAGAGATTTTTGTCATCGATGGGCATACGCATTTCTGGGATGGCAGCCCGGCCAACCAGAAGAACATCCATGGCAAGCAGTTCATCGACTGCTTCTACGCCTATCACTCGAATCTGAGCCCGCCGTCGGAGAAATGGGAGAAGGAGAAGTTCGAGAAGTACGACGCCAAGACGATGTTCGACGACCTGTTCGTCACCGGTTACGACGACATGGCGATCCTGCAGCCGACCTATCTCACCGACTTCTACAAGAACGGCTTCAACACCACCGAACGAAACTCGGCGATGAAGAAGAGCCACCCGGACCGCTTCATCCTGAACGGCGCCTTTGATCCGCGTGACGGTACCAAGGGCATCGAAGACCTTCATGCGCTCGCCGAGAAGCACAAGCTGAAGGGAGTCAAGCTTTACACCGCCGAATGGCGTGGCGAGTCGAAGGGCTACAAGCTCACCGACAAGGCGTCCTACCAGTATCTCGAGGCGGCGCAGAAGCTCGGGATCAAGAACATCCACGTCCACAAGGGGCCAACGATCATCCCGCTGAACCGGGACGCGTTCGATGTCGCGATATCGATGACGTCGCCACCTCGTTCCAGGATTTGAACTTCATCGTCGAGCATTGTGGCTTGCCGCGCCTTGACGACTTCTGCTGGATCGCGACCCAGGAAACCAATGTCTATGCCGGCCTCGCGGTGGCGTTGCCCTTCATCCATTCGCGGCCGGGGTACTTCGCCCACGTCATTTCCGAACTGCTATTCTGGGTCGGACCGGACAAGATCCTTTACGGTAGCGATTATGGCATCTGGACGCCGAAATGGCTGATCGACAAGTTCATGGCATTTGAAATTCCGGCCGACGTCACCAAGGAGACCGGTTCGGTGCTGTCGATGGAAACGAAAATCAAGATCCTCGGTCTCAATGCCGCGCGCATCTACGGCATCGATGTCGAAGCGCAAAAGAAGAAGATCCAGGCGGGCGGCGGTTATGCCCACTTGCCCGAAGCCGTTCACGCGCCGAGGTGATGGCCATGAAGCGTGGCGTTGAGGGGAGGGAGTGGCCGAGAAGCCATTCGTCAGATGACAGGCAGGCGCAGATATGGGCCTGCCTGCGAGACGTGATGGACCCGGAACTCGACGAGTCCGTCATCGACCTGAATTTCGTGACCAGGGCCGATGTCGACGCGAAGGATCGGGTCCACATCGAGTTCCGCTTGCCGACCTATTGGTGCGCTGCCAATTTTTCGTTCCTGATGGCGGACGACATGCGCCGGTCCATCAGCGCGTTGGACTGGGTCAAGGGCGTCAGCGTGGTCTTGGGTGAGCACATGTATGCCGACAAGATCAATGCGGGCCTCGCGCAGGGGCGCTCGTTCCAGGAAACGTTCGGCGCCGAGGCCGATGGCAGCCTCGATGATCTGCGTCAGACATTCCTCGTCAAGGCGTTCCAGCGCCGGCAGGTTGCGCTACTCAGTCACCTCATCGCGCTGGGGCAATCGCCGGCAGAGATCGTGAGCCTGACGTTGACGGAGCTCGGTTGCCTGCCGCTCGACGATGCAGGTGAGACGCTGATTCAGCGCTATCTCGAGCGACGTGCCGTCGTAGGTCCGGCAAGCGGTGGTGAACCAGCCTTTGTCGATGCGAACGGAGCGCGGCTGAAAGCCGACGGCCTTGCCGCATACCTGTCGAATCTACGGCGCGTGGGCATCAATGCTGAATTCAACGGCGCACTGTGCCGCGGCCTGCTTGCCGCGCGGTTCGACCTCGATACACCGTTCGTACCGAAATCGAGGACGATGCCGGCGTCGCCGGGCACGTAACAGGTGCCGTGATGCGGGTGCGCAGCATCGATAACAAGTCCAGACCAGACGACCTCAAGGCAAAGTCGGGGATATAGAATGCCGAAGATCATGTTGCACGATGAAGCTGCGCGGGCCGCGCTGGGCCGGGGCGTCGCCAAGCTCGCCAAGGCGGTACGCGGAACGCTGGGTCCGAGGGGCATGAACGCGATCATGGACCGACCGATCGGCACACCGATCGTATCGCGCGATGGCGTCAGCATTGCCAGCGAAATCGAACTTGAATGCCCGTTTGAGAATATGGGCGCGCAGGTGTTGCGTGAGGTTTCAGCGCGAACCAATGAGGTGGCGGGGGACGGCACCACCACGGCCACCGTGCTGGCCGATGTTCTTGTGCAGGAAGGCCTGAAATGTTTAGCAGCCGGCGCCAATCCGGTCGAGCTGGTTCAAGGGCTGGAGCTGGCGGTTAGTGAGACCATCACGGCGTTACGACGGTCGGCGCGACCGCTGCAGGGGTCTGCTGGCCTGCGGGCTGTTGCGAGCATTGCCGCCAACGACACAGGGCTTGGCGATATGGTCGGCGAAGCCTTCGAGCGCGCCGGCAATCACGGAATCGTCGCGGTGGAATTTGGCAACACGGTCGAGACGACGCTGGAAATCGTTGAAGGCATGGCCTTCGATCGCGGCTATCTTTCACATCATATGGTCACCGATGTCGAGAAAATGCAGGTGGTTCTCGACAGTCCGTTCATCGTCATGACCGATCTCAAGATCCAGACCGGGGAGCAACTGGCTGGTGTGATCTCGCTCATCGAAAAGAGCGGGCGACCTTTGCTGATCATCGCCGAGGAAGTGGCGCCATCTGTCATCATGCAATTGCTGGCGCGTCGGGAGAAATCCAATTTCAAGGTTGCCGCGATTCACCCGCCGGAGTTCGGCCATTGGCGCAAGGCGATGCTCGAGGATATCGCGATCGCGACCGGAGGGCGCGTTATCTCGGCCGATCTAGGCGGAAGGCTCGAGAAGGTGGAGCTGCACGACCTCGGGTCCGCGCGCCAAGTGCGCATTTCCGCCTCGAAGACCCTGATCACGGCGGGAGGTGGCGATCAGAAGGCCATCGCGGCGCGACGCGAGCAGGTGTTGCGCCAATACGATGCCGCTCCCGAAAATATTGAGCGGGACAAGTTCCAGGAGCGCATCGCAAAACTGTCCGGCGGCACAGCGATGATTCTTGCCGGCGGCGCGACGCCGGTCGAGCAAAAACGCCGGACCCAGTTGATCGAGGATGCGATCAACGCGACCCGCGCCGCGATCGAAGAAGGCATTGTGCCGGGCGGGGGAGTGGCTTTGCTCAGGATCGCTGCAAGGCTCGACGAATTGATCAGTCGTCTGGACGGAGGCGCCAGGCAGGGCGCCGAGCTGCTGCAACGCGCGCTCAGCCGGCCGCTTTTCTACATTGCCGCCAATGCCGGCCTGAACGGAGAGGCGGAAGTTGCGAGAATTGCCAAGGCCACGAATGGCCACGGGCTCGACGTGCGCAATGGTTCGGCGGTCGATCTTGTCGAAGCTGGCATCATCGACCCGGTCAAGGTTTGCTACAGCGCGGTTCGCAATGCGGCATCGGTGGCCGGACTGATCCTGACGACTCAGACCTTGATCGCCAAGAAGCCAGACGACTACGATCCGACCGCCGGCCCGGCCCGAGGTGGTGGTGCCGAGCTGCTTTGAACGGAACAATCATCGGTTCGAAGCGACCGGCGCTCTGTCCATAACTGGGCATGCTGCGATACTCGCAGCATAGGCGCTTCGAGGCACTATGGCATCACTCGGGCTTCTTCTGCCCCAGTGCGCGATAGATGGTGTTTCTTGAGACGCCGAGGCGCCGCGCGGTTTCGCTGACGTTTCCGGCGGTCTCGGCATACACAACGAGGATTCGCGCGCGGTGGATGTCGTGGAGCGATCCGGACTCCGTTCCAGGGTGTTGAACGATGCTCTCCGCGCTGGCTTCGTTGATAGAGCCGCCCGCAGCGGCAAGGGTGAATCGCGCCAGAACGTTGCGGAGCTCGCGGACGTTGCCAGGCCATGGACGTGCGGCGAGATGCGCAATGTCCGTCCGCGTGATCTCGCAATTCGGGTCGATCGCATTGAGCAGATGGCGAACGATGGCGTCAAAGTCGTTGCGATCCCGGAGCGGTGGCAGGTTGACCTCGAGCGTATTGAGACGATAGAGCAGGTCGGATCGGAACCGGGCTTCGGCGATGGCCTTGTCCAACCTGGCGTTGGTCGCGGAGATGAGAAAGACATCGACCTTCGATCTGACGCCGCCGACGGGGCGCACGGTCCAGTCGTCAAGCAGGCGCAGAAGCACCGCCTGCAGCGCGACGGGCATGTCGCCGATCTCGTCAAGGAACAGCGTGCCGCCGTCGGCCTCCTTGACCAGTCCAATCGCGCCGCCGCGCCGCGCCCCGGTGAATGCTCCGGCGGCATAGCCAAACAGCTCGCTCTCGATCAGGCTTTCCGGCAGGGCGGCGCAATTCACTGGAACGAACGAGCCGGTCCGCCCACTCGCCATATGGGCGTGGCGGCAAGCTGTTCCTTGCCGGTTCCGGTCTCGCCTCGGATGAGGATGGGCATCTTGCGTGCTGCCGCGGTCTCGACTTGACGGACGATGGCTCGGACCGCGGGGTCGTCCGCAACGAAGCCGGCGGCCATGCTCTGAAGAGACCGTGGTTCCGGCTTTGAATCCTTTCGGGCAGATGATGAGCCCGCGGTCTCGCGACCGTCAGATTCGGATCTCGATTTCTGGACGTCGCGATGCGTGATCAACTGGCGTCGTCGCGCATGCAGCACCACGATGGCGCCGATGCCGGAGCGTTCGTTCTCGACGAAGTTGAAGCTCGCGTTGGGAAGCAGCTCTTTCAACCTGCTCGGCCACTCATCGAAGGGAACCGTCTTCAAAAAGCGGGTTGGCGCGTCGTTGTGAATGCCGTGGCGATCATGCTGGAGTGCGTTCAGAGCACGCTCGGTGGCGTGGAGGATCATGCCACGACGATCGAGCACGATGCATTCATCGTTCGCCCATTGCGATCTCCTGCCGAGAAAGCGGCACAGCAACTCCTCGTGTTCCTGTCGGACCGATTGGGCCAGAACGCTTTCCACGTGATGGCCGACCGCGACGGCCAAAGCCAGGCTCTGCGGATTGAAGGTGCTTGCAGGACCCGAGATGTCGACCACGCCAAGCAGTTCGCCATCGGTCGGGTCATGAACCGGGACGGCAGCGCAAGTCCACCGCTGAACCTCCGAGCAGAAATGCTCTGTACCGTGAATTTGGACAGGTTTCGACTCCGCTATCGCAGCGCCAATCGCGTTGGTGCCGATGTCGGCCTCGCTCCAGCGACCTCCGTGTTCGAGATGGACTGCGCGGCCGGCGTCGATGACCCTGTTGTCGCCCTGCGTATCGATGATCAGCCCACTCGGATCGGTGAGGATCATGATTGAGTTTGCATCGCGCAGAAATGTTTTTGAGTTCTCGAGAGCGCAGCGGGCGGCATGACGGAGCGACGCGTATTTGGAGCGATGACGAAACAACTCGGCGTCCGCGACGAGCGGCGCTCGCGCACGGTCGACGGTGACGTGATGGTTCCTGGATCGCTGCCACGACGCTGCGACCGATGATCTCAAGTCGGATGACAACGCTCCGCGCTCGACGAACTTTTCCCACGCCGCCAGCACTTCTCGTTGGTCCATCCCGGCTCCTCCGACGTGAAAGGTGCTGGACCGCTCATGACGGACCCTGCGATCATTCACCTGAATGCGGGGGAGTGCCTGACGCAACTGCCGGTTCGCTCACGTAAAGTCCGACGGTAAGACCCTTCCAGGCCGCCGTGACGGCCGTCTGAATCGGATTCCATATCCGTCGCACCCGCCGTGAAGACGACCGCGCCTTCCGATCAAGCAACCCCTTCAGCGTTCCACGTCCCGAACGTCCCGGGCCTTTCTCTCAAGCCCGTTGGCCAGATCAGCCTATACATTTTGAATGGTTCTAGCAAAGGTAGCGATCGAAGTTCCGCTGGGCCGCGGCTCGATCTATTCGAAAATCCGGGCTAGGCGCGCAGTAGTGCGGCGCAGCATCAGGGAATTGGGCGGCGCGGGCTAGTATCTTCGGCCATCCACACGGGCCGCAGCTATGGACATCGGGGTGATTCACTTCCTGAAGAACGTGATGATGGCGGGCGGACTGCTCCAGATCGCGGCTTTCGGTGCGGGCGCTCTCAGCATCGACAACCGCGCGAAGAATACGGCGCCCTACCCCGAAGCCGCCGTCACCAGCTAGGCTGAATTCGAATTCCGCAAGGCTGTTGAAAAACCCCAGTGGTCTCAATGACTGTTGGGGCTTCATTTTGCAGACGGTCGGAACAGCTTGGTTCCGCGAGCTCAAATCACCGGGGTTTAGGGGCCGATCCAGACGGTCATGCCCGGCTCAAGGCCTGCTAACTCTCCCTTGTCTCCCTTGGGGTCGAGGCGCAGGCGAAGCGTGTTGCGGTCATGATCGCCAATCACCCGCTCGGCCTGCCAGGTGGCAAACACGCCGAGCGGTCGAAGTTCAGTGATGACCGCCTTCGTCGCGCCATTAGCGCCGTTCCGCATCACATTCGCTGTCTCTCCCATCGCGAGACGATCGAGATGATCCTCGCGCACGTTGAACGAGAGCCATTGCCTGCCCGCCGCCTCGACCATCAGGATCGGTTGGCCCGCGCGAACATTTTCGCCAACCTCGGCGGCGATGACGCTGACCACGCCGTCGGCCGGCGCGCGCAACACCATCTTGTCGAGGCGGCGCTCGAGCACGGTGACCGCGGAGGCCGCGGCCTGCACCTGCGCGTCGGCGATCGCGCGCTCTTCCCGGGTTGGTCCCGCCACCGCCGCATTATAATTGGCCTGGGCCTCCGCCACGCCGGCACGCGCGCTTGCAACGTCGTTCTCGGCCTGGTCAAGCGACTGTTGGGATTCGAAGCTCTGGCGCGCCAGCGTGCTGGTCCGGGTGAGCTGGGCCTGTACATAGTCGAGGCGGGCGCCGGCCTTGGCGATGGCGGCTTTCAGCGAGTCGACCTGTTCGCGGCGCACGCCGGCATAGACGTTGTTGCGGCTTGCGACGGCGGACGCGAGCGCGGCACGCGCCTGGTCCGCCTGAGCCGTCAACTCCACCGCCGAGAGCCGCGCCACGACGTCGCCGGCTTTCACAGAGGCACCCTTCTCGACCGCGATCGAGACCAACTGGCCGTTGACCTCCGGCTCGACCCTGATCTCGGTCGCGCGCACGACGCCGACGATGGCTGCCTGCGGTGCCGAGTGGCGCATGACATAGAGCAGCGCGCCCGCCGCGACCAGCGCGAGCGGAATCGCGACGAAGGCGGCAGGTCTAAGGTTGGGCATGTCCCTGTCTCCTCCTGACGGCAAATGCCGAGATCACCGCGAGCGCGAAGTAGCCGAGCGCCAGGCACCACAATGCGAGCCAGTCATGCGCAACCTCCCAGATGCCGGCGCCGAGCTGGTTGACGCGCACGAGGCCGTCGATCGCGGAGTCGGCCGGGAATAACCGGCCGAACGCAAGGGCCACGTCCGGAATCGCTTCGCGCGGCCATGCGAAGCCGGCCATGAAGAACTGCGGCAGGCTCGTCGCCAGCAGCAGGATGGTTGCGTTCTCCGGTCGCGTGAACCAGGCCCCGACAGCCTGACCCATGAAACTCGTCGCCAGCAGGAAGACACTCGCGAGCGCGAGAATCTGCGGAAGATGGCCGAGCGTGGAAAAGCCGTAGATGCGGGGCAGCACGATGACGTAGAGCGCGAGCGCAGGAAGGTAGACGGTCAGATGCGCGATGCCGCGGCCGAGCACGCCGGCAAAGGCTGCGCCTCCGCTCGCCAGCGCCGTGCCGGTCAGCATCGCGGCGCCGATCAGCAGGGTCTGCTGCAGGATCAGGATGAACGCCGCCGGAACGACGTAGCTCGCATAGCCGCCCACCGGGTTGAAGATCGGCTGCAGCAGCACGTCGGCCGGGCTCGAGCTTGCCAGCTTTGCCTTGACGAGGCTGCCATCCGACCGCGCGCCGCGCGAAACCAGCTCGGACGTCAAGGTTCCGATGGCGGTGGCGACCCCGCTGGCGCTCGATCTGAAGATGAACAGATAGGTTGCGTCCGCATAGACGGGGATGTGGGCGGTGATGCCCTTGAGCACGTCGCGTTCGGTGTCGGGTGGAATCTCGACGGCGGCAAAGGCCTGCCCGCGATCGATCGCGCTACGCGCCTCGGCGAGCGTTCGGGCGCGAACCGTCACGCTTAATGCGCCGCTCGCGTCCAGCGTCTCGACGATCTGCCGGCTGAGATTGCTGAGATCGTTGTCGACGACCGCAATCGGAAGCTTGCGAAGGATCTGGTTCAGATAGGGCTGCGGATAGTAGATGCCGTAGACCAGGGGAGCGAGAAACAGCAGAGCGAAGGCGCCCCGCGTTCCCAGCACGCGCCGCCACTCCGCCACGAAGGCGCCGCCGACGCCGCGCGGTGTGGAGATGACCTCGTGTGGCTCGGCAGGCCGCGCTGTTGCAAACCATCCCTTGCGGGTGACGTTCGCCATGCGCATCCACGCCAGGCCGGCAAAGAGCAACGCCAGGCCCGCAAGCGCCGCGAAGGGAAGGGCGGAATCCGCGACCGGCAATCCCCGCGCGGCTTGTCCCAGCAGGACGGCCATGTACCAGCGAAGCGGCAGGATCGCGCTCCATGTCTGCGCAAAAGCATTCATGCCGATGGTGGGAAAGCCGACGCCGGCATAGCCGAACGCGGGCGAGGCAATGAGGCCCGCAAGCCCGAGTCCGGTGGCGAGATCGCCGACCAGAAGCTGGAGCAGGGCGCCGAGCGACAGATAGGCGATGATCAACAGCGAGGCAGCAGCGATCATCAACGGCAAGTCGCCCTTGAAGGGAATCTCCAGCACGCCCTCTAGGAACAGCGGCTCGGCCAGCATGATCAAAATGAAGAGGCAGAACAGCGGCGCGAGCTTGCCGGCCAGCGCGACAAGCGGATCACCGCCGGCGCTTTCGAGCCAGGCCCGCGCGTCGCGGCGGCGGAATTCGGAGCCAACGGAATAGCCGGCGGCAAGGGTAATCACCACATGGATGATGGTCGGTAGCAGCGCGCGCAGCAGGAACTGCGCGTAGTTCTTCTGCGGATTGACGAGCGCCATGGTCTCCGCCTTGAGCGCTCCCAGGGACGCTGGCGCAGGTGCCGCGCGACTGGCGGGAGCGGCCACGGCTGCCGCGGCGGAAAGTGAATCGCTCAGACCCGAGGATGCGATGCCGGAGGGAGTCAAAAACTGCTGGTTGTAAAATCCGACGATCTGCGGGCGGCGCGCGGCCTTCAGGTCGCGCTCGAAATCCGGCGGGATGTAGACGGCCGAAATCGACTTGCCGGAGCGTATGTCCTGCACGGCCGTGGACAGCGTGCCGGAGCGGTCGACGATCTTCAGGCTTGGCGACGCCGCAATGTATTCCACCAGGGCGCGCGACGCGTCCGACTTGTCCTCGTCGACGACAGTCACGCCGAGCCCGCGGATGACCGGATGGCTAAAGACCGTGGTGAGAACCACGAACGCGAACAGCGGCACGCCGAAGATCAGGAGCAGCGCCACGCGATCGTGAAACAGCCAGCGGCACTCGCGCCGCGCGACCAGCAGAAATCCGGGCTTGGGCGCCGGCCTCATGGCCGTGACCGCCAATCCAGATAGGCGCTCATTCCCGGTCGCAGCTCGGGCACGGGTTGCACCGGATAGGCACGGATCGAAAACGTCCGCAGGTCGAAATCACCCGAAGCACGCGTGGCCCGCCAGCTTGCATATTCGCCCTTGGTCGCGATGAGCTTGACCTCGACTGTCACCGAGCGGTCGCCGAGGGCGGGAATGCGGACATCGAAGCGATCGCCGACCTTGAGGCCTTTGACGAGATCCTCGCGCAGATCGAAATGCACCCAGAGGTCCGCGAGATTGATCAAGGTGACGAGCGGGACGCCCGGCGAGACGTATTCGCCGGGTTCCACATTACGCTGATAGATCTGCGAGGCTACGGGCGCATAAACCACGAGCTGGTCGATGATCGACTGGACACTTTGGATATCGGCACTGGCCTTTTCGACATTGGTATTGGCAATGGCCCGCTCCTCCTTGGTGTAGCCATTGACCGCCTGCGCATAGGCCGATTTGGCCTGATCGACCGCGCGTTCGCTTTCATGCAGCGCATCGGTTGCCTGATCGAGGCGCGCTTGCGGCGCGTTGCCTTGCTCGGTCAATGTGTGCGTGCGGTCAAAGGTCTTTTGCGCCAGCACCAGCGCCGCCTGGGCGCGCTCCATTTCCGCCTTCCGAGCGGCAATGACTTCCACCCGCGTTCCGACGAGAACGTTGGCGAGCTGGGCGTCCGCGACAGCCTTGGCCGCCTTCATCTGCTCGTGCTTGGCCAGCGTTTCCGGATTGTCGATCTGGACCAGCACCGCGCCCGCAGCAACGTTCTGGCCGCGTTCGACGGGAATCTTGCCGACCCGTCCGTCCACGCGCGCCGCGATATCGAGCCGCGTTGCATCGACCTCGCCTTGAACGAGCAATGGTTCGGGTCGTAAGAGATAGAAGGCGGAAAGCGCGACGACGGCAGCCGCAACGACACCGACGATGATGGAAGGAGTACGTGTTGGGTTGCGCGTGGTTTTCGCCTGTTCGTTAGCCGGCTCGTCGGGTGTGTTTTGAATGTCCTTGTCAGAGCTCGGCGCGTCCATGCCTGACTCCCTTTCTCGTGACGGGATGGCCCACTCTATTCGGTTGCCAGGCCCCGTCGCAATCGCGAAGCGGTGCGGTACTTTCAATACTCCGCGACGTGCCGGCGGCCATCTTATTCGGATTGCTCGTCGGGCAAAACACCCGTCACCCCGTCACCCCCTTGTTGCGGCTTAGCGCGGGTCCGTCCGCCCATCGTCCGGATCGCTCTCCGGCTCCCGGATCAGCACCACCGGCTCGTCATAGCCTTTGCGGCTGCTGTAGAACACCAGCGCCATCAGGCCGACGCCGACAACCAGCGAGAACACCACGCCGAGCACCAGCGCGACATAGCCGGACGCCGGCACGCTGGTATCCGTGCTGGTCCAGCCGAGATAGCCGAGAACACTCGCGGCGACGAGCATGGCGCACAACACCGCGATGACCAGCCATCTGGCGAGCTTGCTGTCTTGCGCCTCGGGCGGCGCCGGTTGCCCGCTGGTCACGTTCATGAACCTCTCCTCGCGCGGCCGTCGCGTCGCGCTTACGGTGCGGTGGCCTTGGCCGCGATCGCATGCAGTGCGGCGGTCATCGCGCCGATGGCCGTCTTGGCCGGCTCGCCGACGCCGTGACGGCCGGCGAGATAGGCCGGATCGTTGTACGACAGCCAGGTCGCGCCTTGCTCGTCCTGCCAGACCAGCGCCTTCAGCGGCAGGTCGATGCCGGCGGTCTGCGCCTGCTGCATCAACGGCGTGCCGCCCTTGGCGTTGCCGAAGATGAGCAGATCAGTCGGCCGCAGAGTCATGCCGACGGCGGCAGCGCCCGCGGCGTGATCGACATGGGCAAACACGGTGAGGCCTTTGGCCTTCACCTCGGTCTCGAGCCGCGTCATCGTGTCCTGCGGGCCAAAATTGCTCTTGATGGTGATAAGTCCGTCTGTAGCCATTGCCTGTGTCTCCCAGAAACATGTCGCGACCAGCGCGAAGATCCCGACCAGTGAGATGAGCCTCATGATGTCAGCTCACTTCATGCGGAATAATCGCGCCGGGTCGAATTCCGGCTCCGGAATGAAGCCGTCGCGATTGGGCATCCTGATCTTCGGCAAGGACTCCTTGTCGACCTTGCCATCGGCGGGAACGATGCCGTTGAGGCTCAATATGTAGGCGGTGACGGCATAGGTCTCGTCGGTGCTGAGCGAGCCCGGCGTCGGATACGGCATCGCGCGATGAATGTAGTCGAATAGGGTCGTCGCATAGGGCCAGAAGCTGCCGACGGTCTTGACCGGCATGTTGGAGGCGAGCGTGCCCTGTCCACCGGCGAGACGATCTTTGATGCCGCCCTGGCCGTTGTCGCCATGACAGGCCGCGCAATTGTCGGCAAAGATCTGCTTGCCCTGCACCGCCGTGCCGCTGCCGTCGGGCAGGCCCTTGCCGTCGGGGCCGACGTCGATGTCCCACAGCTTGATTTCCGGCGGCGTCGCCGGACGGCCGAAATCGAACGCCAGCGCGGGCGCCGCGAGCAGGCCGGCGGCGAGGATGCCGGCGAGAAACAGCTTGTCATGCGAGGACATTGCGGACCCTCCCGGCCTCGTCGATGCTCCAGGTCTGCTGGGCGTTGTAGTGAAACAGCGCGTTGGTCCCCATCGCGGCGATGAAGGACTGCCGGTCCGGCTGAACGTTGCCCTGGTCGTCGGTCGAGCGGCTCACGATTTTTGTCGGCTTGCCGTCCCAGACCCAATCCATCTGGAAGCGCACCTGCGCCTTGGACAGCACCGGCTCGCTCAATTGCGCGGGTTTCCACGTCTTGGCGCCGTCAGTGGAGATCTCGACCTTGGCGATCTTGCCATGACCGCTCCAGGCAAGACCCGAGATGCGGTTATAGCCCGGCTGGATCTGCATCATGCCCGATGGTTGCGTGATGACGGAGTTGGTTTCCATCCGCAGCTGGAACTGCCGCGCCTTGCCGTTGGCCAGCAGCTGCGTGTAGCGCGCCGTCTCCCAGCGCGTCATCCAGGGCTCGCTGCCGAACTTGAGGCGGCGCAGCCATTTGATGTTGAGGTTGCCTTCGAAGCCCGGCATCACCAGCCGCATCGGAAAGCCGTGCGCGGGCCGCAGCGGTTCGCCGTTCTGGCCGTAGGCGACGAAAGCCTCGTTCACGATCTCGTCGGTGAGGGGAATGCTGCGATCGACGCCCGCGCCGTCGCCGCCCTCCGCCAGCATCCAGTTCGAGCCCTTGTCCTTGGCGACGAGGTCGATCAGGAATTTGAGCGGAACGCCGGTCCATTCATTGGTGCTGACGAGGCCATGCGTGTTCTGCACCGTCACGTCAGGATCGGCCTTTTTCCAATTCTCCCAGCCGTTGCCGGTGCATTCGATGAACGCCACGCGCGTCACCGACGGCATCCGCTTCAGATCCTCGACGCTGAACACCAGCGGCTTCTGGACCATGCCATGGATGAGCAGCCGGTGCTGCGCGGGATCGATATCGGGCACGCCGGAATGGCTGCGCTCGTAATGCAGGTCGGTCGGCGTGATGTTGCCGACGAGCTTCTGGTGCGGCGTCTTGGAATTGATGGCATCGCCGGGATCGACGTTGCGCTTGCCCGGCGTGGCCTCGGGGATGCGATCGAGTTTTGCAAACCGGGAGCGTTCGCTGTGCGCGCTGAGATCGGCGCCGGGCCCGCGATCGGGGACGTCGGCGAGCGTCTCGGCGCCCGCCGCCTCGGTTGCCACCGCGCCAAGGATGCCCGCCGACAGGCCTCCCACGAAGCCACGGCGCGACACATTCGCAGGCCGTGGCAACAACTCAACTGGCGTCTTGGACGTCATATGATCTCCCCTCGATGAACCTGTTTTTTGGAAATCCCTGCCGCCTTCATGCCGTGACATTACCGAACACCGTGAGGATTGCTCGTTAGGATGTGTTAAAAGCCATGAGTACTGGTCCACTCATGCGCGGGACGGCCCGCTCGTACGGTAGATGCGCTTGGCTGTTCCATGGAATGGCCGGGCGGCTCGGAGACATGTCCGGGCGGATCAAGGGGAGAGGGATGTCGGAGGCGGACGCGGCGGAATTGTTGAAGGCGATGGTGCCGCTGTTCAGGATCCGTCCAATATTCGAGGATTCCTGCAAGTTCGGCGGCAGCTGGGAGTCGCTACACGCGCCGAACGGCAAGGGATGGGCGCAATTCCACATGGTTACGCGCGGCGCTTGCGTGGTCGAGCGGCCGGGCCTGGGCCCGCGGCGGCTGGAAGCCGGAGATATCCTCTTGCTGCCGCACGGCGACAGTCACGCGGTTCGCAGCCGGACGGGCGGCGCCGTCGGGCGTGTTACGACCGACGTCCGAAATGGCGTCCGCCAGCGCGCAACGGTCGAGGCCGAGGTCGATACCGAACTGCTGTGCGGCCGTTTCCTGTTCGAAACGTCGGATGAAAACCCGCTGATTGCGGCCCTTCCCGACGAGATCATCCTGCGCACGGCGGAGGAGCCGCTGCTGGAACGGTTTCGGCGCCTGCTGATCGACATCCGCGAAGAGCTGGACGCTGGACGGGTTGGATCGGAAGTGGTCGCGGCCGACCTTGCGAGGGCGTTGTTCGTGATGATGCTCCGCGACCATCTTTCGGACGATGCCTCCGGGAACGGGACGGTGTCGCTGTTGCGCGACCGCATGACGGCCCGTGTGGTGTCGGCGATCCTCAACGATCTCGCCCGGGACTGGACGCTCGACGACATGGCGGCGGTGGCGATCGCCTCGCGCGCGACGCTGGTGCGCGCTTTTCAAAAGCGCGCGGGGGTCGCGCCCATGACGTTCCTGTCCGATCTGCGATTGACGGTCGCGCGCAAGCGGCTGGCCGGCACCTCCGATCCGATCGCGAAGATCGCCGGCGAGGTCGGTTATGCGTCCGAAGGCGCGCTGAGCAAAGCCATCATGCGCAGATACGGCATGCGACCCGGCGCTTTGAGGGAGCCGGGTCCTCGCGCGCCGGTTGTCAAACCCGATACCAGCTCCCCAGATTCCAGGTCGTGACGTCCCAGCCCGAGATGTCGGCCATGAGGCTATTGACGCCGGCGCCGACGATGTTGCGGGAGAGCAGCGGCACGAGAATATTGGCTTCGCAGAAGATCTCGTTGACCTTGATCAGGAGCGCGGCGCGCTTGACCGGATCGAGCTCCTGCTGCGCGGTCTTGTAGGCCTTGTCGGCCTCGGGATCGGACCAGCGCGAGATGTTGCGGCCGAGCCACTTGTTCTCCTTGTTGGCGATCTCCCAGGAGACGCACTGGTTCAAGAACCGCTCCGGATCGGGCTGCGGCTGCGTCGTGTTGTACATCTCCATGTCGCAATAGAGTTTCGAGTAGGTGTCGGGATTGCCGACGTCAGACGAGAAGAACACCGATGCGGTCACCGACTTCAGCTCGATGTCGATACCGGCCTTCTGGCAGGCCTGCTTGATGATGGCCTGCGTCTTCTGGCGCGGGGCGTTGATCGAGGTCTGGAAGACGTATTTGAGCTTCTTGCCGTCCTTCTCGCGGATGCCGTCCGCGCCCCGCTTCCAGCCGGCCTCGTCGAGGATTTTGTTCGCCTTGTCGACGTCGAACGCGTAGGTCAGCTTGCCCGACTTGAATTGCTGGGGCTGGTTGACGAAGCTTGCCGTAGCGATGCCGCCGCGGCCGTAGATGAATTTCTGGATCGCCTCGCGATCGATCAGGAGGTTGAACGCCTGGCGGACGACCGGATCGGACAGCGTCGGGTGCTTGGTCTTGACGCTGGAGCGCTCGCCGTCGACCTCGGTCCACGGGTCCGTCGTGTTGAGGATGATGAACTCGACGTTGCCGGACGGCGTGATGTCGACCCTGCCTTTGCCGCTGGCCTCCATACGCTTGAGGACCTCCTCCTCCACCAGCAGGTTCCAGGCATAGTCGTACTCGGCGGTCTGGAGCACCGTGCGCGCCGCGGAGACCGCGTCGCCGCCGCCCTTGACCTCGAGCGTGTCGAAATGCGGCTGGTTCTTGACGTGATAGTCGGGGTTGCGTTCGGCCCGGATCAGGTCGCCCGGCTTGAACTCGACGAATTTGTACGGGCCGGTGCCGACCGGCTTGAGATTGCCCGGCGCCTCGCGCGACTTCGCGCCGGCATAGTCGCCGAAATGGTGCCTCGGCAGGATCTGGCCGACCGAGCCGACGAAGGGGTCGGCCCAGAACGGCGTCGGGGCCTTGAACAGCACCTTGACCGTGTGGTCGTCGATCTTCTCGACGGTGATGTCCTTGTAGGATCCCGTGCTGTAGGCGGCGGTCGCGAGGTCCGCCGCATAAGCCCAGGTGAAGACAACGTCGTCGGCGGTGAAGGGCTTGCCGTCATGCCACTTCACGCCCTGCTTCAGCTTCCAGATGACGCTCATGCCGTCGGCTGCGAGGCTCCCGTTCGCCTTGGTCGGAATCTCGGCGGCGAGGCAGGGGATGAGGTTGCCGTCCTTGTCCCAGCCGGCCAGCGGCTCGAAGAAGATGCGCGAGGCGATCTGATCCTTGGTGCCGATGGCGAAATGCGGATTGAGCAGGGTGGGGGCCTGCCACAGCAGGATCTTGAGCGGGCCGCCGCCGCCGGCCTTGGTCGGCTTGTATGGCAGCGTGGCATCCGCCATCGCGACGTTGTTCCAGAGCAGGATCTGGCTCGCGACCGGCGCGGCGATCCCGGCCGCAGCCATGGTCCGGATGAACGAGCGTCGCGACAGCGTGCCTTGCTTCACCTCCGCGATGGATTTGCGAATCTCGTCTTCGTTCATCGAATGACCCCCACCTCGAAGAAAAATCGTCTTCGGCACCCCATCATGTTGCATCATGCACGAGGCGGCAATGCCGGCGAGGCCGCAAGGCCCTGCGACGAAATGGCGAACGTGGAGATGGGCAGCTTCTGCCGGGACATTGTTGCCGGCGTGAAGGGGATGCCGGCCGGATTTCGCGATAAGCCCTTGATGGCAATGAGGCTCTCATCTGGCATGCGCATTGCACGCAAAGCGTGCGTTCGCAATGACAGTGGAGTGCGGGTATGAGCGTCAGCAGCATGAGCAGCATCGGTGGAACCGAATCGCTGTCGCACTATTCACCGGCATCGGCCGCAGCTTCCGTCTATGCCTCGCAAGCAAGTTCGTCCGGTCGCAGCAGCCAGCTCGACGCGAGGAGCTGAGCAACACGCAGGCCGCCCTGAGGCTAGCGCCCCTTCGCAAGCGCCAGCGCAGCATCCACCGCGTTTTCGAGAATCTCCTCCGACAATTGCCTGTCGCTCACCGCGCGCGACAATTGCAGCGCGCCGACCATGGTGGCGTAGGCCGCGATGGCGCGGCGGCGCCGCTCCGCCGGCGTGCCCTCAGACATTTGCGCTGCCATCAGCGCGAGGATGTCGGACATCTTGCCGGTGAAGGCCTCGCGCGTCGCCTTCGGATGCCGCGCGATCTCGGAGACGAGGGCCGCGGTCGGGCAACCGGTCGCCGCGCGATCGCGATGCTTGGGCGAGAGATAGTCGCGGATCACGGTCTCGAGCGCGACGCCGTTTTCGAGATTGTCCCTGTGCCGCTGCTCGCGCCGCTCCAGCGCGTCGAGCAGCACCGCGCGCACCAGATCCTCCTTGGAGGCGAAGTGCGTGTAGAAGGCGCCGTTGGTCAGGCCCGCTTCCGCCATGATGCCGGCGAGGCCCACCGCGGCGATGCCGCTCTCGCGGAACTGCGAGGATGCGACATCGAGAATGTGCCGCCGCGTCGTGTCCCTGTGTCCCTTGTCATAGCGCGCCAATTCCGCCTCCTGCGAACCCGCCGCCCCCTATGCCACAAAATCGTGAGGTCTGTCCTATTGCATTACGTTCATACTAATACATTATGATCATAATGCAATGGGCGCCGACCGGGCGGTCCGAGGGAACCACAGGATCGAACCATGTCCGTCGAGAATGCCGCCGCGCCGGCCTTGTCCGCCGCGCCATTCGTGGCCCACACCGCGGCGCCGCTTCGCCAGGCGGCTACGCCCGCACCAAGCGCGGCTGAGCAAAGACGCGCCGCGCTCCTGACCGCGCCGATCTTGCCGACGCTGCTCAAGCTCGCGCTGCCGACCGTGACCGTCCTGGTGGCACAGACCGCCGTCAACATCGCAGAGGCTTATTACGTCGGCTATCTCGGCACCGATGCGCTCGCCGGCGCCGCGCTGGTGTTCCCGATCTTCATGCTGATGACCATGATGTCGAATGGTGGGTTCGGTTCCGGCGTTGCGTCCTCGGTGGCGCGCGCGGTCGGTGCCGGCCGCCGCGCTGACGCCGAGGCGGCGCTGTTTCATGCCGTGGTGCTCGCCATCATTGCCGGCGGCGTGTTCACGCTCGGCGTCGTCCTCGGTGGTCCGCATCTCTATCGTGCCCTCGGCGGCACCGACGGTGCGCTTAGCGCTGCCACCACCTATTCCAACTATCTGTTCGCCGGCGCCATTCCGGTGTGGATCGTCAACCTCCAGGCTGCCGCGCTGCGCGGCGCCGGCAACGTCAAAGTGCCGGCCCTGGTGACGCTGGTCGGCGCCATCGTGACCATTCCGGTCTCGCCGGCACTGATCTTCGGGTTCGGGCCGATCCCGCGACTCGGCATCGGCGGCGCCGGCATAGCCTTCGGCCTCTATTACGGCGCGGCGATGCTGTTCCTGCTGCGCTACATGTCGACGGGCGCGACTGGCTTGAAGCTGCACATCGTGCCGTTGCGCGCAAAAATCTTCGGCGACATGCTGAAGGTCGGCGTCCCCACCGCGTTCAACGCGGTGCTGACCAACCTCACCGTCATTCTCGTCACCGGCGCGGTCGGCCTGTTCGGCACCTCCGCGCTCGCCGGCTACGGCATCGCCTCGCGGCTCGACTACATCATGATCCCGCTGCTGTTCGGGATCAGCACGGCGACGTTGACCATGGTCGGCGTCAACATGGGCGCGGGCCAGACCGCGCGGGCACGAGAGATCGGCTGGATCAGCGGCGTGGTCGGCACGATCATGACCGGCACGATCGGCTTGCTGGTTGCGATCTTCCCGACGGCCTGGCTGCACCTCTTCAGCCATGACGCGGACGTCGTCAGCGAGGGCATGACCTATTTGCGCATCGTCGCGCCGGCCTATGCCGCGCTCGGCTTCGGTTTTGTCAGTTCGTTCGCGGTGCAAGGCACCGGCCGAGCGATGGGGCCGCTCGCTTCGTCCTTCGCGCGCATCCTGATCGCGGCTGGGGGCGGCTGGATCGCGGTGGCGAGCTTTGGCGCGGGCATGGCGGGTCTCGCCACCATGGTCACGGCCTCGCTCGCCGCCTATGCCGCGATCTGCGTCCTGATCATGCTGTCACCGTGGACGTGGCGCTCCGAGTAAACAGGTATCACTGGATGCCGGCAGCGCCGACAGCAGCAGCAGATTGCTCAGCCACTTGAGCGGCGACGCGTTGATCAGCTTCATCGTCAGGACGACGCCGGAATTGAACGGCACGCCCTGGAGCAAGGGATAGAGCCTTCGAGGCGGTTCCGGCTGGCGAACTTCGGGGCGGCGAGGCCGGTCATGACTAAACTCCTTGCTGATCTTGCCGCCAATCTCGCATCCGGAGTGACACTTTGCCGTGATGCCCATCACGCTTGCGCAACGCGCCCCATGACCTGCGAATTCGTTTCCTATTTTGCGCCGAATGGAGAAGGTGTTCCTCGTAACAGGCCGGCAATATGGATTTTCATTTCATTGATTTCGCCTCGCGGAGAAGCGAATACGGTTCCAATCATTTTCGCCGAGTTTTGGAGACCAAGATGTCGTTTCGCCTCCCCCTGATCCTCGCAACCGCGCTTGCCGCCTGGTCGGCCGCAGCAACCGCCGAGACCATCAAGATCGGTGTGACGCCGGGCCCGCATGCGCAGATCTTCGAGGCGGTGAAGCCGATCGCCGCCAAGCGGGGCCTCGACATCCAGCTGATCGAGTTCTCCGACTACGTCGTGCCGAATGCCGCGCTCGATGCTGGTGAGATCCAGGCCAATTCGTTCCAGAACCAGCCTTATCTCGACAACCAGAAGGCCGACCGCGGCTACAAGATCGAATCCGTCGGGCTGACCGTGAACTTCCCGATCGGTGTCTATTCGAAGAAGCACAAGGCCTTCGCCGATATCCCCGAGGGCGGCAAGGTCTCGATCCCGAACGATCCGACCAATGGCGGCCGCGTACTGCTGCTGCTGCGCGACAAGGGCGTGATCAAGCTGAAGGACGGCACGGGCTTCAAGCCGACGGTGCTCGACGTCACCGAGAATCCCAAGAAGCTGAAATTCATCGAGGTCGATGCGGCGCAGGCGCCGCGCGCGCTCGACGATGTCGATGCCGCCGCGATCAACACCAATTATGCAACCCAGGCGGGCCTTGATCCCGTCAAGGATCCGATCCTGCGCGAGGACCCGAAGGGACCCTACGTCAACCTGATCGCGGTACGTGCCGCCGACAAGGACAAGCCCTGGGTCAAGATCCTCGTGGACAGCTACCACACGCCCGAGGTGAAGGAGTTCGTCCTGACCAAGTTCAAGGGCGCGGTGTTGCCGAGCTGGTAGGCAATCTGCCTAGCCAAGGTCCAGCGCGGGGCGATCCGGCGGGCAGCCTTGCGCAATGCCCGCTTGTCTGGAGCTGCGGCAACCGACATCATCGGGGCCCATCCTCGCCCGACAGGGGTCGTATGAAACGCTTTGCAAACCTGAAACGACTGGGGTTCTTCACGCGGCTCCTCGATGAAGCCCCGCCAGCGGAGCGCTACCGCTTCGCCGCCGAGCAGATCGTGCGCGCTGAGAAAGCGGGCCTCGATTCCGCGTGGATCGCGCAGCATCATTTTCACGAACGCGAGGGCGGCCTGCCGTCGCCCTTCACTTTCCTCGGCTACGTCGCGGCGCAAACCTCGCGCATCCGTCTCGGCACCGGCATCGTCACGCTGCCGCTGGAGAACGCGGTGCGTGTGGCGGAAGATGCCGCCGTGCTCGATCTGCTCTGCAACGGCCGCTTCGAGCTCGGCGTCGGCACCGGCGGCAATCCGTCGGCCTTTGCCGCCTTCGGCCTCGACAGCGCCCAACGCAACGAGATCTTTGCCCGCAATCTGGACGTGGTCCGCACCGCCCTGGTCGGCAAGCCGCTCACCGGCGGCGATACGCTGTATCCGCAGCGGCCCCAATTGGACAAGCGGATCTGGCAGGCGACGTTCTCGGTCGCCGGTGGTGCGCGCGCGGGCAAGGCCGGCGATGGCTTGCTGCTGTCGCGCACCCAGCCCCGGACCAAGGAGGCGCCGAAGGCCACGCTCGCCGAGATCCAGAATCCGGTCATCGATGCCTATCTCGCAGCGTTGCCGCCGGGATGCGAGCCCCGGATCATGGCCTCGCGCAGCGTCTTCGTCGCCGACGACCGGACTGAAGCGATGCGCCTTGCCGACATCGGGCTGCGTCGCGCACTGCCGCAGTTCCTCAAGGGCGGTCACGCCAGGCCTGGCGAGACGCTGGAGGAGATGATCATCGCATTCGACACCCATGTCGGTGCGGCCGACGACGTCATCGCCTCGCTCCGCGCCGATGCCACGCTGGAGCGGGTGACCGACCTCGTCTTCCAGGCGCATTCGGTGGACGCGCCGCATCCTCATATCCTGCGCTCGATCGAGCTTGTCGCCGAGAAAGTCGCGCCGGCACTGGGCTGGGCCCGGACGGCGGCTGACGTGGCTCTGGCGGGCTGATCGGAGCGAACATGATCGCGTTGCACGAGGCTGAATGATGGCTACGAAAGATATCATCGACACGCTCGCCGGGATCGAACCGGGCACGGCTCTGGATGGCATTCGCGGACGCCGCCTGCAGGCGCGCGAGAATGCGCAGAAGAGCTATCTCTCACTGTTCGAGCCGATCGACGCCGCCGATTTTTCGCTTGTCGAGCGCGCCGCAGTCGCGCTCTTCGTGATCGGCCTTCACCGCGAGCCCACCATGGCTGCCTTCTACCGGGCGAAGCTCGCGGCGACCGCCGATGGTGCGCGCCTGGCCGAGGCGATCGAGGTCGAAGTTGCTCGCGGCGAGACGTCAGGCCCGTACGGTGCGTATCCGGCTGGACCGCTGTCAGCCGAGAACGCGGCCGGCCCGATCTATCGCGTGAGCGCGGAGGGCAAGCCCGTTCTTGGCGCCAGGCTCGCCGCGGCGCTGGAGCATGCGCATCTGCTGGTGTTCCGCCCGCGCGATGCCGCGTCCGCTGACATGAAGGCGCTGCTGGCCGCCGGCTGGTCCGACACCGGCATCGTCACCTTCTCTCAGCTCGTCGCGTTCCTGTCGTTCCAGGTGCGCGTCGTCACGGGCCTCCGCGTGCTCGGCGCCTCGCTGGGCACCGCAAGCGCTGCGGCCGGCGCGTAAGGAGACTGCATCATGAACGCTGCAAACAATGTCAATCCGCCCGTCGTCTTCACCCAGGACGAGCTCGGCTGGGTGTCGTGGATCGACCCGCTGCCCGAAGCCGAATTGACCGAGCGGCATTTCGCGGGCCTGGTCGATCGCTCCCGTGCCAAGTCCGAATACTTCCGCCTTCTCGTGCGTGATCCCGAGGTGCTCGAAGCCCGCACCAAGACCGACAAGGATATCTTCTACAACGTCGCCGACGGCCTGCCGCGCGCCGAGCGCGAGCTCGCGGCGGCCGCGACGTCGCGCTACAACGGCTGCATCTATTGCGCCTCTGTGCATGCGCGTTTCGCCACCACCTATTCCAAGCGCCGTGACGACGTGCAGCGGCTGCTCGACGAAGGCGTCAAGGCCGACCTCGGCGAGCGCTGGAATGCGGTGGTCAAGGCCTCGGTCGCGCTGGCCGCGACGCCGATTGCCTTCGGGCCTGAGAATATCGCGGAGCTGCGCCGCGCGGGCCTCGACGACGCCGAGATCGTCGACGTCATCAACGGCGCCTCGTTCTTCAACTGGGCGAACCGACTGATGCTGTCGCTCGGTGAGCCCTCGAAATAGGCGATCTCACCGGCACAAGAATTGCTGCTTGTTTCAACACTGGATGGAGCCGTGCATGAGCAACATCGATCGTCGTACCCTGGTCAAGGGCTCGCTCGCCGCCATGATGGCGGGAGCGGCCGGTTCGCGCGGCGCCTTTGCGCAATCCTCCGAGCCGATCCTGCTCGGCGTCAGCGGCCCCCTGACCGGGCCGAACGCGCAATATGGTACGCAGTGGAAGCAGGGCTTCGACCTCGCGCTGGACGAGATCCAGGCGGCTGGCGGCATCAACGGCCGCAAGCTCACCTACAATTTCGAGGACAGCCAGAGCGATCCGCGCCAGTCGGTGGCGATCGCGCAGAAATTCGTCTCCGATCCCCGCATCGTCCTTGAGCTCGGCGACTTCTCCAGCCCGGCCTCGATGGCGGCCTCGCCGATCTATCAGCGCGCGGGCCTGGTGCAATTCGGCTTCACCAACTCGCATCCTGACTTCACCAAGGGCGGCGACTTCATGTGGAGCACCTCGGTCAGCCAGGCCGACGAGCAGCCGCTGTTGGCGTCCTATGCCGTGAAGCGCCTTGGCCTGAAGAAGCTTGCAGTGCTGCACCTCAACACCGATTGGGGCCGCACCAGCCGCGACTATTTCGTCAATGCTGCCAAGGAATACGGCGCGGAGATCGCGGTCACCGAGGGCTATATTGCCGAGGAGCGCGACTTCCGCTCTACCCTGGTGCGCGTCCGCGACGCCAACCCAGACGGCTTGATCCTGATCTCCTACTACTCCGACGGCGCGCTGATCGCGCGTCAGGCGCGACAGGTCGGGCTCAAGCAGGTGATCTGCGCGGCAAGCTCGGTCTACTCGCCGAAATTCCTGGAGCTGGGCGGCGAGGCCGTCGAGGAGGTCCATGTCGGCACGCGCTACTTCCCGGAAGACCCGCGGCCCGAGGTGCAGAAGTTCATCGCCGGCTTCAAGAAGAAGTACAACGGGCTCGAGCCGGACGCGTTCAACGCTTACGCCTATGATGCGATGAACATGGCGGCTGCTGTGGTGAAGATCGGCGGCACCGACCGCAAGGCGGTCCGCGACGCCTTCACCAAGGTCAAGGACGTCCCGAGCGTGATCTTCGGCGCCGCGACGTTCGACGTCGCGACGCGCCGCGTCAAGGGCGCCATGAACGCCGAGCTCGTCGTGCGCAAGGGCCAGTTCGCGCTCTGGGACGGCAAGCCGACCTGAAGTGATGGCCGGAGCCGCCGCTCCGGCTGCTTTCCTCTCTACGCGGGGGCAACTGCGTGTCTTCCTGGCTCGACTACACGATCAACGGGCTGATCGTCGGCAATGTCTACGCGCTCGTTGCGGTCGGGCTTGCGTTGATTTTTGGCGTCAGCCGGCTGATCAACTTTGCCCAGGGCTCGATCTATCTCGTCGGCGCCTATATCGGTTGGGTCGCGGTGGTGCAGCTGCATACGCCGCTGCCGCTCACCATCATCGTGGTCGCGGTGGCGGCCGCGATCGTCGGACTGATCATCGAACGGTTCGGCCTGCGTCCGCTCCAGAACTCCGTGCGCATCGCGCCGTTGCTCGCGACCATCGGCATCAGCTTCGTGCTCGATCAGCTGGTGATGCTGACCTTCTCGCCGAACCCGCGCGCGCTGCCGAGCCAGCTGCCTGACGTGCGCTTCCAGGTCGGCGGCGGCACGATCGGACCTCTTGATCTCCTGATCGCCGGTGTCGGCCTCACCAGCGCGCTGCTGCTGTTCGTGTTCCTGCGCTACAGCAAGCTCGGCTGGGCGGTGCGCGCCACCGCGCAGGACCGCGATGCCGCGATGCAGATGGGCGTCGACGTCAACCGCGTCAATCAGGCCGTATTTGGCATTGCGGCTGCGCTCGGCGGCGTCTCCGGCCTGCTGGTCGGCATGTACTACAACCAGATCGACACCGCGATGAGCCTGCAGGCGACGCTGAAGGGCGTCGTTGCGGAAGTGGTCGGGGGTGCCGGCAACGTGCCGGGCGCCGTGATCGGCAGCTTGTTGCTCGGGCTGGTCGAGAGCTACGGCGTCGCCGTGTTCGGCACGAGCTACCGCAATCTGTTCGCGTTCCTGCTGCTGGTCGTCGTGCTCGTGCTGCGTCCGAACGGCCTGTTCGCCAGCGCGCGGCAGGCGCCACCCGAGCCGCTCACCGGCACCTTCATCGCGCCGAGCCGCCCGGTGCGGATTTCGCGTTGGGCGCTGCTGGTTGCCGCCGGCGTGTTCGCGATCCTGCCGTTCTTCCCGGTGTCCTTCTACGTGCTCCAGACCCTGATCAACGCCTGGCTGCTCGGCATGCTCGCGCTCAGCCTGACGCTGGTTGCGGGCACGGTGGGGCAGGTCTCGCTCGGACATGCCGCGCTGCTCGCGATCGGCGCCTACACCTCTGCGCTGCTGTCGCTGACCCTCAACGTCCCCGTCGGCCTCGCCATCATCGCCGGCGGCCTGATGAGTGCCGCGCTCGGCACGGCATTGATCTCGCCGTCGTTCCGCCTGCGCGGGCATTACGTGTCGATCGCGACGCTGGCCATCGGCGAGATCGTGTCGCTGGTGATTCTGAACTGGGAGAGCGTTACGCGTGGTCCGATCGGCATCTCCGGCATTCCGCCGCTGTCGCTGTTCGGCTACGATCTGGTCAGCCCGACCTCGATCTACTGGTTCAGCTTTGTCGTGATGGTCGTGCTGGCGCTGCTGCAGGGGCGCTTGCTCGGCTCGCATCTCGGCCGCAGTTTTCGCGCTATCCGCGACGATGACATCGCCGCGCGCGCCTATGGCCTCAGCCTGAACCGCTACAAGTCGCTGGCCTTCATCTTCGGCGGCTTCGCGGCCGGTGTCAGCGGCGGCATCGCCGCCCATCTCTATTCCTACATCAACCACGAGACCTTCAACACGCAGCAATCCATCCTGGCGCTGACCGTCGTCATCCTCGGCGGCCTCGGCAACGTCGTCGGCGCCATCGTCGGAGCGGTCGCGCTGGTCGGCTTGCCGGAGGTGTTCCGGATCGCGGCGGAGTATCGCATCCTGATCTACGGCATCGTGCTGCTGCTGCTCGTGCGGTTCAGGCCGCAGGGCCTGTTGGGAACGATATGATGGCAGAGCAGCACACACCCATGCTGTCCCTGCGCGGGCTGACGCGTCGCTTTGGCGGCCTGACCGCAGTGGATGCCATCGACCTCGATCTCGCCAGGGGTGAGCTCATCAGCATCATCGGCCCGAACGGTGCCGGCAAGACGACGCTGTTCAACCTCGTGACCGGGCTCGATCGGCCCGATGCCGGCAATGTCCGCTTCGAAGGGCAGGACATCACGGGTCTCTCGCCCGAACGGCTTGCTGCCGGAGGCATCGCGCGCACGTTCCAGCTCGGTCGCGTCTTCGGCAATCTCAGCGTCATGGACAACGTCCTGATCGGCGCGCATACGCGGCTGCGCGCGGTGAAGCCCGCGGTGCCAGTGATCGGCCCGCTGCTGGAATTGGGACTGGCGCTGTTGCGTCCGGCCAGCGTTAGGGACGAAGAGGAACGGCTGCGCGAGGAGGTGAAGGCTATTCTCGCTCGCTTCGGCGAGCGGCTGCTGCCACGGATCGACCAGCCGGCCTACAGCCTGTCCTATGCCAACCGCCGCCGCGTCGAGATCGCGCGCGCGCTTGCGCTGAAGCCGCGCCTGTTGCTGCTCGACGAGCCGACCGCCGGCATGAACCCGACCGAAACCACGGAGATGCAGGGCCTCGTCGCCGAACTGAAGGCCGAGGGGCTGACCATCCTCCTGATCGAGCACAAGCTTGAAATGGTGATGCGCCTCTCCGACCGCGTCATCGTCATGGACGAGGGCAAGAAGATAGCGGAAGGGCCGGGCGAAGTGGTGCGTGGCGATCCCAAGGTGATCGAGGCCTATCTCGGCCATGGCCTGTCGGAGACGCCGGAGCGGGAGAGCGTGGTATGACGACTGGCGCATCCGAGCCGCTGCTGGCGCTCTCGAACGTCAACACCTTCTACGGCCAGGCGCAGGTGCATTTCGACCTGTCGATCACGGTCGGCCGCGGCCATATCGTCTGCCTGCTCGGCGGCAACGCCAGCGGCAAGTCGACCACAATGAAGATCATCTTGGGCCTGGTGAAACCGCGCTCGGGTGACGTGACCTTCGACGGCGCCTCGCTGCTCGGGCTCACCACGCCGCAGATCGTCCGCCGTGGTATCGCCTCCGTGCCGGAGGCGCGGCGGTTGTTCGCGGACATGAGCGTGCGCGAAAACATCCTGATGGGCGCCTTCGTGCGCAACGACCGCGATGCGGTGGCGCAGGATCTCGACAAGATGCTGACGCTGTTTCCGAAACTTGGGCAGCGGCTGTCGCAGCGTGCCGGTTCGCTCTCCGGCGGCGAGCAGCAGATGGTCGCGATGGCGCGCGCGCTGATGAGCCGTCCCCGGATGATCGTGATGGACGAGCCGACCATGGGCCTGTCGCCGCTCTATGTCGACCGCGTGCTGGAGTTGATCCGCACCATCAACCAGGAAGGCGTGTCGGTCTTCATGGTCGAGCAGAACGCCAGCCTCGCCCTCGAGATCGCGCACGAGGCCTATGTGCTCCAGACCGGCAAAATCGTGCTCTCAGGCCCGGCGCGAGCGCTGAAGGACGACCCCCGCATCCGCGATGCCTATCTTGGTGGCTCCGAGGCCGCGTAGCTTGACCGCGGCCTGATGGTTCGCCCGGCGATGCAGAGCATCGTCCAGACGCCCGCTGCGCGGGCTCCTCCCCATGAGGGTCTGTTCGCAACGTGGCCGCGAATCCAGGCCTCATCCTGAGGAGCCCGCGCAGCGGGCGTCTCGAAGGATGGTTACAAGCATTCCTGCAAAGCGGCCCCCTGGAATTGCATTGGTTAGTGTGATCATTCTATGAAAAGATCATACCGTTGCCGCGAAGGGGCGTGCGAACGGAATGATTGTCGTGACGAAATGGTCCCTACGGGCGGTGGAGCCCGCCACCGTGTTGCTGTTCGGCGGGCTCATCGCCGCCAACGTCGCCGCATGGGCCTGGGCCTTCGCGGCGTTCGGTGACCGGCCGACGGTGATGGCGACCGCGCTGCTGGCCTGGGTGTTTGGCCTCCGCCATGCCGTCGATGCCGACCACATCGCCGCCATCGACAATGTCGTGCGCAAGCTGATGCATGCGGGCGGTGCGCCGCGCAGCGTCGGCCTCTATTTCGCCCTCGGCCATTCCACCGTGGTCGTGGCCGCGACCATGCTGCTGGCACTCGGCGTGGTGAGCCTCGGCGGCGACAGCCTGCTCAAGGATATCGGCGGCGTCATCGGCACATCGGTGTCGGCGCTGTTCCTGCTCGTGATCGCGGCCATCAATCTCGCCATCTTCGTCGGCCTGTGGCGGACGTTTCGCATCGCGCGCGCGCAGGGCATCCACGACGCCGCGCAGCTCGATGCGCTGCTGGCGAACCGTGGATTCCTGGCGCGCCTGCTCGGCCCGATGTTCCGCCTGGTGACAAAGCCGTGGCACATGCTCCCGCTCGGGTTCCTGTTCGGGCTCGGCTTCGACACCGCGACCGAGATCGGCCTGCTCAGCATCTCCGCGACCGAAGCCGCGCGCGGCGCTTCGCTCATCGATGTCATGGTCTTTCCCGCGCTGTTCGCGTCGGGCATGGCGCTGGTCGACACCGCCGACTCGGCGCTGATGGTCAGCGCCTATCGCTGGGCCTTCGTCGATCCCCTGCGAAAGCTCTGGTACAACCTCACCATCACCGGCGCCTCCGTCGCGGTGGCGCTGTTGATCGGCGGCATCGAGGCGCTCGGCCTGATCGCCGACCGGCTTGGCCTAACCGGTGGCGTGTGGACGCTGGTCGACGGCCTCAACGAGTCGCTCGCCAATGTCGGCTTCGCCGTGATCGCGCTGTTTGCGATCGCCTGGCTCGTTTCGGTCCTGCTCTATCGCCGCATGTTTGCGGGCGCCGCGTCCCGCGCGAATGTACTTCGGGGCGCCGATGCGACCGAGGCGGCCTGAGTCTGGCCGTCGTCGCGGAGCGTTGACGGCATTTTCGGCCATCATGCTTCTCGCGGATGACGGCAGCGCCTTCGCGCAGAGCAGTGGCGCCTCGCGCGAATTGCCGCCGATCGAGGTCTCGGGCGGCGAGACGAAGCCTCACAAGAGACTGCCCGCATCGCGGCGAGCCAGCAAGCCGGTCCCGGCCAATCGCGGTCACGTGGCTCAGCCGACGCAGGCTCCGGCCTCGGACGCCCGCAGCGTCGCCTCCGGCGCAAAGGGCCCGCCAGGCATGGCGAGCGAGATCACCGTTTCCGGCGATGAGGTCAACGCGCGCCCTTTCGCGCGACCTGGTGAGGCGCTCGAAGTCGTGCCCGGGTTGATCGTGACCCAGCATTCGGGCGAAGGCAAAGCCAACCAGTATTTTCTGCGCGGCTACAATCTCGACCACGGCACCGATCTCGCCATCTATGTCGATGACGTCCCCGTCAACATGCGCACCCACGCGCATGGCCAGGGCTATGCCGATCTCAACTGGCTGATCCCGGAAACCATCAGCGCGATGGATGTGCGCAAGGGGCCGTACTTCGCCGACGAGAGCGATTTCGCCTCTGTCGGCAGCGTGCGCATCGGCCTGATCGACCGTACCGAAAAGGGCCTCGCGCAGGTGACCGCCGGCAGCTTTGGCTATCGTCGTCTTCTCGGCATGGACTCAGCGAAAGTCGGTGACGGTTCGCTGCTCGTCGCCGGCGAGCTCGGCACCTACAATGGCCCCTGGGAAAATCCGGACAACGTGCGCAAGCTGAACGGTCTCGTGCGCTACAGCCGGGGCACCGCGACCGATGGCCTGACCATCACCGGCATGGCCTACGCGAACAAATGGAATTCGACCGACCAGGTGCCGCAGCGTGCGATCGCCGCCGGTTTTATCGACCGCTTCGGCTCGGAAGATCCGAGCGACGGCGGCAACACCAACCGCTTTGCGCTCTCGGGCCGCATCGCGCAGAGCGACGATGTGGGGTCGTGGAAGGCCAACGCTTATGTCGTGAAGAGCCAGCTCGACCTCTTCAACAACTTCACCTATTTCCTCCGCGATCCCGTGCTCGGCGACCAGTTCCACCAGCACGACGACCGCCTGATGGCGGGCGCCAACATCTCGCGCACGCTGAACGGGTCGTTCGCCGGACTGCCGATGCAGACCACGACTGGCATGCAATCGCGCTATGATTCGATCGATCTGGCGCTGAGCAACACGTTCCAGCGCGGCTTCCTCTCCAACATTCGGAGCGACAAGGTCGGCGAGGGCAGCGTCGGTGTTTATGCCGAAAACACCGTGCGCTGGACCGATTGGCTGAGGACCACTGTCGGCCTGCGCGGCGATTACTATGCGGCCGACGTCACCTCGCTGTTCAATGCCAACAATTCCGGCCGCACTGACGCCGCGCTCGGCAGCCCGAAATTCCGCATGGTGCTCGGCCCGTTCAACCAGACCGAATTCTTCTTCGGCGCCGGCACCGGCATGCACTCGAACGACGCGCGCGGTGCGACCACGACGGAAGATCCGAGCGATCCCGCCACGCGACTTACGCCGTCGCCGCTGCTGGTCCGCACCAGAGGCGCGGAGGTCGGCGTCCGCAGCAAGATCGTGCCCGGCCTCGACACCTCGTTCAGCCTCTTCATCCTCGACCAGGATTCCGAGATCCTGTTCTCGGGCGATGCCGGCGATACCTCGGCGACCCGCGCCAGCCGCCGCTACGGTTTCGAGTGGACTAATCATTATCGCCCGCGCTCGTGGATCGACATCGATGCCGATCTCGCCATGACGCATGCGCGCTTCCGCGGCACTGACAGCGAGCAGGCGGAGGTCTACGCCTCGCTCGCGGGTTATCCCGAGGCGCAGATCGGCAATGCGCCCGGCAACTACATTCCGAATGCGCCGGCGATGGTGGCATCGGCCGGCATCACGCTCGGCGAGAAGACCGGCTGGTTCGGGACTTTGCGCTGGCGCTATCTGGCGTCGAGCCCGCTGACCGAAGACAATGCGTTCCGCTCGTCCGCGACCAGCATCTTCAACAGCCGCCTCGGCTATCGCATCGACAATGGCTGGCGCATCCAGCTCGACGTGCTCAATCTTTTCAACACGCAGGCGAACCAGATCACTTATGCCTATGGCTCGCTGCTCAAGACCGACACGCTCTACAATCTCTGCACCAGCGGCGTCGCGCCGACGGCGGTCTGCCAGAACGGCGTGATGGATTACGTGCTGCACCCGGTCGAGCCGCTGACCTTTCGCCTGACTGTCGCCGGGACGTTCTAGGCGATCTCAAGCCGAGGCCGCGCTCGGAACCGGCTCCGCCGGCAGATCGTCGCCGTTGGGATCGCCCGGCGCGGTGGCCCAGGCCAGCTCCACCAGCGTCACGATCCGGCGCCCGCCGCCGTCGAGCTGGCAGACGATCAGGCCCTGCTCCTCCATATAGCCGAGCAGGCGCTGGGCGCGGCGCAGCGAATGCGAGCCGTAGGCACGCGCGATCGCGGCGTCGCCGGGGCAGGGCCAGCCTTCCTTCGCCGCGCGTGCGATCATCATGAACACGCCCTGCATGTCGTCGGGCAGGATAGAGGCGCGCAGCGACACGTCCTGCCAGACGTCGTCCTCGGCATGCTCGGCGCCGAGCCCGGCGCGCGCGCGTGTCAGCATGCGGCGGAATTCGTTCAGATCAGGCACCGCGGAGCCGAGGCCCTCGATGCGGCAGCGGACCACGAACTCCTGATAGAGCACGCCGACGGCGCGGAAGCCGGCATCGGGCTCGGCGAGCACGGCGCGAAGCGTACGATCGACGCGCTCGCGCCGCTCGGCGAGCTCCTCGGCGCTGATCGGCACCTCGGCCACCTCAGGCCGGATCTCCGGCGCGGCCGCCTTCGCGGCGCGGAGCTGCTCGAGCAGATCGGGCGCGGGCCGGCGCTGCGGGCGGCTGGCATCGGGCGGCGGTGCGGCCAGGATCACGGCGCGCATATCCTCGAGCGCGGCTTCCGGCATCGGCATCAGCCGCGGCGTGGAATTGCGCGCGTGGGTGTCGGTCGGGCCGATATGCAAACGCAGGGGGCGTCGCGACAGCGCCGGGCCGAGCGCCATGAACTGTCCGCGCTCGAGATCGCGAAAGGATTCGGCCTGCCGCCGCTCCATGCCGAGCAGGTCGGCGGCGCGCGCCATGTCGATGTCGAGGAAGGTCCGACCCATCAGGAAATTGGAGGCTTCCGCCGCGACATTCTTGGCGAGTTTTGCCAGGCGCTGGGTCGCGATGATGCCGGCGAGGCCACGCTTGCGGCCGCGGCACATCAGATTGGTCATCGCGCCGAGAGAGAGCTTGCGCGCCTCGTCCGAGACCTCGCCGGCGACCGCCGGCGCGAACAGCTGCGCCTCGTCGACCACCACCAGCATCGGGTACCAGTGATCGCGGTCGACGTCGAACAGGCCGCCGAGGAACGCCGCGGCACGCCGCATCTGGTTCTCGGCGTCCAGCCCTTCGAGATTGAGCACGGTGGAGACGCGATGCAGCCGCGCGCGCTCGCCGGCGACCTGAAGGCCGCGCTCGGTGTGATCCTCGGCCTCGATCACCAGATGGCCGAATTGCTCGGCCAGCGTGACGAAGTCGCCTTCGGGGTCGATGATGGCCTGCTGCACCCAGGGCGCGCTCTGTTCGAGCAGCCGCCGCAACAGATGCGACTTGCCGGAGCCCGAATTGCCCTGCACCAGGAGCCGGGTCGCCAGCAGTTCCTCGAGGTCCATGGCGGCCGCGGCGCCTGCCGTGGTCTGCCCCATCTCGATCGCAACTGTCATGTCCCCGACTCAAGTCCCCATCATTCGCGGAGTGGGGCTTATCAACCCGGCCGGGGCGCGTCGAGCGGCACCGTGCGAATCATGCGGTGTTGCCCACGGCGGAGTTCAGGCGTGATTCGATTGCCGTAAAAGTGCGGGCCGATAGGGCGCCTGCGGATCGTCGTCCTCGTTCTCGGGGATCGCACAGGAGCCGAATTCCTGCCGGATACGCTCGATCTCGGCGATGCGCTCGTGCAGCCGCTGCAGATGCTCGGGCGATGTCGCGCGCCAGAACCGGAAGGTGTCGGTGGTGAGCGGCAGGAACGCCGTTCCGAACAGCGTCGGCTCGGGAACGATGGTGCGTCCGAGCAGCAGGAACCGGTTCTCGCCGGAGACCACGAGGGTCGCGTAGCCGCGGTTACCGATCCGCCTGATCCCGTTCAGCGACCATTCGACGAGCTTGCTGAAATAAGGCTCCTCGCGCCAGCGATCGGGGCAGTGGTCGTCGACCGTCACGTTGACCGCGTCCTGGCTGAAATGCACGATGATGCCGGACGTCGCCGGAAACCACGCATCATCGAGATGACCTTGCAGCCAGGCGCAGACGAACGACCGGCACATCTGCGGGCGGCGGTCGTAGATGGTGCACCCGGTTCCCGTCTGCCAGTGTCTGCACAGCTGGTTCACCGGCTTGTCGACGGCGGCCACTTCAAGGATATCGCAGCAGGCGTTGCACGATCCGCACTGCCGGGTCAGCGGCGCCGTTTTCGGCAGGCCGGTCGCGCGAAAACCCTGGCCGTCGCGGACCAGGAGCTTTTGCTTCTCCAGCGTGCTCAGCGCGCGCTCGACCTTGAGGCGGGACAATCCGGTCGCGTCAACGATCCCCTTCATCGTCGTCGCGCCGGCCTCCACCGCGCGAGCGACCTGCAACGCCGTCTGATCCATCGTCTTCTACTTGTTCTTCAGCCCTTCGATCCGGCCATCGCGCTGCCCCGGAACCTGCGGAAATCGGCGCCCGCGTGACGGCTAGCAGTCGCATGTATGCGGGATTTACGCAAACGGACTGCTGAGCAGGATCGCCCGTATTGGGCCAAATTGTAAGCCCATGCTCAGGGGCGATCCGATCTGCATCGACAATTCGATCAGTGCAGGCCGGCGCGACCTATGACGGCAGCGCCGGCACGCTGCTACTGCGCGCTAGATCCGCCCTGCACGATCTTCTCGTTCAGCTTCAGGTCCACGGTCTCGACCGTGCGGTCGATCTCGGCATTGGGGGTGCCGAGCTGATGCGAGATCAGCTTCACCAGCAGGTCGACGCGCTCGATGAAGGGCGCGCCGCTCGCGACCGCGCGCGCGGCCGATGACGGCTTGAGCAGGCTCTCGGCGGCCTTGGCGTATTTCGCGAACGGCACCTGGTCCTGCGGATCGGCGCCGAGACGGCGGGCGATCGCGTCGACATGGTCGTAGATCGTCTGCGAGCGCGCGAGATCGCCGTGCACGGCGTCGCGGATCGACTGCGGCTCGTGCGGCGTGATGCAGCGATAGTTGCCGGTCAGCAGCATCGACCATTTCGCCAGCGGCACGAACAGCGAAGAGAACACTTTCAGCTTCACCGGCACGTCGTGACCGTCGAGCGTCACCGCGTCGATGTCGGCTTCGAGCTCGCGCAGCACCTTGTTGTGCTTCTCGTCGGCGAAGGCCGATGCCTTGAAATTCGTGGGCAGGCCGACATGAAGCACGTTGGCGGCTTCTTCCGGCGGACGGAAGGCCTGCGGGTCGGGCGAGCACAGCGTCACCAGGCCGGGCTCGAAGCGCTCCCACACCTGCGCATTGGTGTAGGCCTCCTCGAGATCCATGTCGGCGAGCGACGGGATGCGCTTCAGGTAGGGCAGCGGCGGCATGTTCATGATCGACAGGCACGGCAGCTTCGCCGCGGCGATCTTGACCATGAGAACGCGGACCGTGTGGTTGGTGTATTGCGGCTCCTGCATTGCCAGGCCGACCATGTCGTAGCGCGAGAGGTCGACATTGCCCGGCGTCACCGCGTCGAGCTTGCCGGGCAGGTCGCGCGAGAAGATCGCCCGGTGCACCGCCTCGTCGCGCAGCTTGATGCGCACCTCGGTACCGTCACGGTTGATCAGCTCAGCAGTCTTGGCGCGGCAGACCAGGGACACGTTATGGCCCGCCATCAGCAGCTTCGTGCCCAGCAGGGAACCCTAGGAAGCCCCGAGAATCAGGATGTTACGCGCCATATTCCGTCCCTTTGAAAATGTGTGTGATTTTTGAGCCCCAGCCCGTCATCCGCGGGCGAGTTGCCGGCATGTAAAGCGAAGTCCGCGGGGATGGCAACTGGGATAATGCATACAAGGCGGAAGGTGGACTGCCGGGCGGGTGCGGTGATCGGTCGCCCGGATGGAGCGCGGCCCGATCCGGCAACTGTTATGTCGGCTTGGCCTTCAGGTAGGGCTTCCTGTCGCGCATCATGGCGTTGAGGACCGTCAGCAGCTTCCTGGCGACGGCAATGAGGGCGAGTTTGGCTGGTTTGCCGGCCTGT